>JAGWRI010000249.1 GCA_028876525.1 Gemmatimonadota bacterium
CCGCCGCCGTGGTCGCGCCCCCTCCTCCGACCGGCGGCGCATCATCGCCGCCGCCCGCCGTCGAAACGCCGGCCCCCGCCGCGCCCGGCCCGTCGCTCGTTTCCGACGACCCGAGCGCGCTGTTCTACCAGTTCTCGGTGATCGGGACGGTGCAGGACACGCCCGCGGCGCTGCTCGCCAAGCTCGACGCCGCCGCGAACTCGGCCGAGGCGGTGCGGCTGCTCGACGACGCCGTGACGCTGGCCGAGACGGCGGCGCGGGAGGGGCGGTCGGCCGACGTGGCCGACCTGATTGCCGGCGTGGTGGAGCGCGAGCCCGGCGCGCCGGACGAGGAGCATGCCCGGGCGTACGTGATGGCCCTGCGGCGAATGGCGAAGCCGGTGATGGTGCGCGCGGTGGCGGCGCTGATTCCGGGAGACGCGGGGCGCCGGGAGCGGATCGCGTCGCTGCTCGATCGGCTGGGGCCGGACGGCGCGGAGGCGGTGATCGACCAGTACGTCCAGGCGGCGACCGGCGCCGACCGGGAGGTGCTGTTCGAGGTGCTGCGGGGGCTGGAGGCGACGGTGCCGGCGCTGGTCCACATGCTGGGCGACGCGCGCTGGTTCGTGGCCCGCAACGCGGCCGATCTGCTCGGGGAGCTGCACGCGGCGGCGGCGGAGAGCGCGCTGGTGGGCCTCATGCGCCACGACGACGACCGCGTGCGCCGGTCGGCGACGAACGCGCTGATGCTGCTGGGCACGGAGAGCGCCCGGCAGGCGGTGCGGTCGGCGGTGCGCGACGCGGCGCCGCAGGTGCGCATGCAGGCGGCGTTCGCGATGGCCGCGAACCGCGACCCGCAGACCGCCACGACGCTGATCACGGCCATCGACGCCGAGGGCGACAGCGACGTGCAGCTCGCGATGCTGCTCGCGCTGGGGCGCGTGGGCACACCGGACGCCGTGCAGCGGCTGGTGCGCGCGGCCGACCCGGAGCGCGGGCTGTTCAAGAAGAAGTCCACCGCGTTCCGGGTGGCCGCGGTGCAGGCGCTGGCCGAGGTGAAGTCGGCCGCCGCGCAGGCGGCGCTGCGCGCGCTGGCGTCGGACAGGGAGAAGGAGGTGCGCGACACCGTGGCGCGCCTGACCCAGCAGCGGGGCAAGCGCGCCTGAGCGGCGGGTCTAACGCGCCGTGAAGTCGGTGCGGTCGTCCACCCCGCGGCAGGCCTCGGCGATGAGCGCCGCCGTGTGGTCCACGTCCGCCAGGCTCACCATTTCGTTGGGCGAGTGCATGTAGCGGTTCGGGATCGAGACGAGCGCCGTGGCCACGCCCTCGCGCGCCATGTGGATCGCGTCGGCGTTGGTGTGCGTGGCGCGGCCCTCGGCGTGCACCGTGAACGGGATCTTCGCGGCCCGCGCCGCGTCGCGCAGCAGCTCGAACACCACCGGCGAGATCAGCGCGCCGCGCACGAGCACCGGACCGCTGCCCAGCTTGTGGTCGCCGATCTCCTTCTTTTCCAGCCCGGGGTGGTCGGTGGCGAAGGTGACGTCCACCGCGATGGCCATGTGGGGCCGCACGGCGTTGGCGGAGATGAGGGCGCCGCCGCCGTTCCAGGCGATCTCCTCCTGCGTCGTCGCGGCCGCGACCACGCGGGCCTTGCCCGGGCGCTCCCGGTAGCGGCGCAGCGCCTCGAGCACGGTGAACGCGCCGATCCGGTCGTCGATGGACCGCGAGACGAGGCGGTCGTTGGGGAGATCCACCGAGTGCGAGTCGATCACGGCGGCGTCGCCCACCGAGACGCGCGCTTCGGCCTCGGCCCGGTTCGCGGCGCCGATGTCCACCCAGAAGTCGGTGATCCGGGATGCCTTGTCGCGGTCGGACGTCTTGATGAGGTGGATGGGCTTCTTGCCGAGCACGCCCACCACGCCGCCGTCGCCGGTCAGGAAGCGGAGGCGCTGGCCGACCAGCACCTCGGGGTCCCAGCCGCCGATGGGCGAGATGTAGACGTAGCCGTCGTCGTCGATGTACTGGGCGATGAGTCCGATCTCGTCGATGTGGCCGTCGAGCAGGATGGTGGGCGAGCCGCCGGGGTTCACCTCGGCGAGGCTGTTGCCGGCCACGTCGCCGCGCACGGCGTCGGCGAACGTCTGGGCCTCGGCGCGCCATACGCGCGCCGCCGCCGCCTCGTAGCCGGACGGGCCCGGCGTGTCGAGGAGGCGCTTGAGAAAGGTGAGGGAAGAGGAGCTGAGCATGACGAGGGGGAATGATGGAAACTATAATACCGCGGGGGATGCCGGATATCGTACCGCCGCGGGCGGCGGCGCGGAAGAACCCGGGGGGCGCCGTCCAGCTACGGGTCGCGCCGCGCCGGGAAGGCGACGAAGCTCACCAGCAGGATTCCGAGTCCGGCCGCGTACCAGTGGGCGTCGCCGGTCAGCGCGTAGTACACGATGCCGAACCAGGCCAGCATCTGGCCCAGGAGCCAGGCGAACAGGCTTTCGGGAATGCCCATGGCCGCCCGGCGGCGGCGGGCGAACCGGCTGTTCCAGAACCGGTGATCCACCAGCTGCGCCAGCGCGTAGATCCACGTCATCGCGCCCACGACCCGGAGTTTGCCCGCGAGATGCGGCCCCCGCGCCTCGAACCCCAGGCTGTACAGCACCCACACGGCCAGGGCGAGGATCAGCGTGAGCCCGAGCAGGATCGCGCGCACCTGCCCGAGCCGTTCGCCGGTGAGCCAGGCGTAGGTGCCGCTGGCCGCCGGGGGGGGCGGGGACTGGCGGTCGTGCTCCGGCGGCGTGCGCGAGCCGGTCGCGGGTGAAACCATCGGTACTCCCGGGGCGTGGGCGGGACCCCGCAATATCCCCAGCCGCCGGCGCCGCCGCCAGTCGCGCGCGGCGCGCTCCCGGGTGTAGGTTGGGGGCATCTCGCGCGGCCGCCGCGGCCCCTTCCCCCGCTGGCCCGGGACGCGCCCCCGGTTCACATCCCACCCGACGAGCCATGCGTCACTCCCTCGTTGCCGCCCTCTGTGCCCTGGCCGCCGCGGCCCCGGCCGTTGCCGCGCAGCATCCGCCCGCTGCCGCCGCCCCCACGCCGCGCCGCGCCGCCGCTCCGGCCGCGATCGGCACCAACATCGCCGAGCGCGCCGCCGGCTACGCGAAGCAGGACGGGTTCATTCCCGTCTACCTCAACGACACCACGGGAAAGATCCTGCTCGAGATCCCGCGCGACTCGTTTCCGGCGCTGATGGTGATCACCCAGGCCACGGGGCTCGGTTCGAACCCCATCGGCATCGACCGCGGCGCCGGGGGCGAGACGCAGATCGTGCACTTCGTGCGGAACGGCGATCGCGTGTTCGTGGTGTTCGAGAACACGCGGTTCCGCGGCGCGGCCGACAACCCCGACCACGAGCGAACGGTCGACGAGTCGTTTCCCGTGAGCACGGTGGCCGCGCTGCCGCTGCTCGCCGCCGAGAACGGCAGGCTGCTGGTGGACGCGACCGACTTCTTCATCCGCGACTGGACCGGCGTGGCCCGCACGCTGCAGCGCAGCCGGCAGGGGACGTACGCCGTGGCGAAGGACCGGTCATCCATCTACACCCCGTTCACGAAGGTCTTTCCCGAGAACACCGAGGTGGACGTCGCGCTCACCTTCGCCTCGAACCAGCCCGGCCCGATCGTGAGCCGCATGGCGCCCGACGGCGAGGCCGTGACGCTGCGCGAGCACATCTCGCTGGTGCAGCTTCCCGACGCGGGATTCCGGCCGCGGGCGTGGGATCCGCGCATCGGCTACTTCGGCGTGACGTTCAACGATTACGCCCAGCCCATCGACCAGCCGCTGCAGCAGCGATGGATAGACCGCCACCGGCTGGAGCGGGTGAATCCGGACGATCCGAACTCGCCCATCAAGGACCCGATCGTGTACTGCGTGGACCGCGGCATTCCGGAGCCGATCCGCACCGCCACCCTGCAGGGGGTGAAGTGGTGGGAGCAGGTGTTCGACGACGCGGGGCTGAAGGGCGGGTTCAGGGCCGAGCTGTGCCCCGAGGGCATCGACCCGATGGACTCGCGCTACAACGTGCTGGTGTGGGAGAACCGGAACGAGCGCGGCTGGTCGGTGAGCGCGGCGATCACCGATCCGCGCACCGGCGAGATCGTCAAGGGCGTGTCGCGCCTGGATTCGCACCGC
Source organism: Gemmatimonadota bacterium (assembly GCA_028876525.1). Taxonomy (GTDB): domain Bacteria; phylum Gemmatimonadota; class Gemmatimonadetes; order Gemmatimonadales; family Gemmatimonadaceae; genus JAGWRI01. Next base: position 4,162 of record JAGWRI010000249.1, read on the forward strand.
GCGCGCACCGACTACAACCTGTACGCCGCGCTGATGGGCGCCGCCAAGTCGCCGGCCGACACGCACTTCGTGCTGGCCCGCGTGCGGCAGGTGAGCGCGCACGAGATCGGCCACACGCTGGGCCTGGCGCACAACTACATCGCGTCCACGTACGACCGCGCATCGGTGATGGACTACCCCGCGCCGCGGATCACGGTGGACGCCGGCGGGAAGATCGACCTCTCGCAGGCGTACGCCGTGGGCCCGGCGGCGTACGACGTCTGGGCCATTCACTGGGGGTACGGAATCTTTCCGCCCGGCACGGCGAAGGACTCGCTCAGGGCGATCATGGCCGAGGGGTTGAAGAAGGGATACCTGTTCCTGTCGGATGCCGACGCGCGGCCCGACTACGCCTCGGACCCGCGCACCAACCTGTGGGACGACCAGGCGACGGCGGCGCAGTTCCTGAAGAACCAGGTGGCCGTGCGCACCGTGGCGATGGCGCACTTCGGCACGCGCAACCTGCGGCCGGGCGAGCCGCTGTCGATGCTGCAGCAGCGGCTGGCGGCGCTGTACTTCTTCCACCGGTTCGCGCTCAGCGCGGTGTCGCGGACGATTGGCGGGATGGAATACGCCAACGCCGTGGTCGGCGACGGCGAGCAGGCGACCTGGCCGATTGCCGGAGGGCAGCAGCGGGCGGCGCTGAGCATGCTCCTGGCCCAGCTCCAGCCGGCGGCGCTGGCCATTCCCGACACGGTGCTCACGCTCATGACGCCCAACGCCACCGAGGTGTCGCCGCGCGTCGAGCTGTTCGGGACGCGCACCGAGCCGGCGTTCGACGAGCTGGGCGCCGCGCGGACGCTGTCGCAGATGATCGTGGACATGATTCTCCAGCCCGAACGCGACGCGCGGCTGGTGGAGTTCGCCACGCGGGGGCCCAACATGCTCACGCTGGGCGAGACGCTCGACTCGCTGGTGGCCGGGACGTGGAACGCGCCGGTGCCGTCGAGCCCGAAGCTGGCGGCGCTGCAGCGGGTGACGCAGCGCGCGCTGGCCGACCGGCTGCTCACGCTGGCCGCCGACACGACGGCGTCGAGCGAGGTGCGGGCGATGATGGACCTCGAGATCCGGCAGCTGCAGCCGGTGGCCGCCCGCCGCTCGGCCGCGGGGAGCTTCGCGGCGCGGGCGCACTGGTACGCGATTGCCGGCGACTTCCAGCGGTGGATCGACCGCCGCGAGCTGCCGCGGCCGACGCGGGCGCTGGAGGCCCCGCCGGGGGATCCGTTCGGAATGGGAGCGTGGCTGGACGGCGGGACCTGAACGCGGGCGCCGGTTGACGGCCGCCCGCCGGCCGTCAACCGGTGAACGTCTTCAGTAAATCGCGATATTGTCGGCCCACGCGTTGGGATACGCCATGTACGACTGGAGCCGCTGGCTGGCCCGGGACACGTTGCACGAGTTGTACACGTAGCTCTTCTGTCCGTTGGCCACCGACGTGTCGACGTTCACCACGCCGGCGCCCGTCGTGTCGCCGAGTATGACGTTGAGGCCGCTGATCGTCGCGCCGGCCGTGGTGTTGTTGCCGTTGGACGTCAACTTGCCGCCGACGAGCAGGATGCCGTTCCACATGTTGCTGCCGCTGATGACGAAGTTGCTGTCGGCGATGATGATGCCGCGGCCGGCGTTGGGCAGCGAGTAATTGTTGGTGTGGATGCGGATGACGGGCCAGTACGTCGTGTCGGTGAAGGCGCTGGCGGAGGGGAAGGTCCCCGGCGGAATCTCGACGTCGGCGGGGATCGACCCGGCCAGGATCGACGGCCAATCGATCTTCGTCTGGGCGGCGAGCTGCAGCGCGGTCTGATTCGAGTCCACCGGCGGATTGCCCTGCGGCGAGAAGCCGCCGTTGGTGGACCACCCGCCGCTCGGCACCGTCACGCCGGCCAGCGACGTGTCCTTGCCGCACTGATCCACGCCGCTGATCACCCCCGCGGTTCCGTTCTTCTGGATGCCGGAAAGGCTGGTCCAGCCCGACAGCACGTTCACCACGGTGGTGTTCCAGCGGGCGTAGGTGCCCACGGCGCGGGTGGCGTAGAAGGTCCGGCCGCCCGCCGACAGCAGGGTGGTCGTATCCACGCCGGTGGACATCACGAAGTACACCGCCGGGTCGTTGGTTGCCGTGGAGGGGTGGATGCGACGGGAGACGACCCAGGCGTAGCCGCCGTTCGACACGACCTTCGTGGACTCCGCGGTCACCGTGGGCGGCGTGCCGCAGTACAGGCACCAGCCCGGCTCGCTGCGGCGCACGAGGAACTGCTGCAGCCCGTTCTGCGCGATCTCGAACGCCCGCTCGGTGCCCTTCTCGGCCTGGTTGGCCGAGATCTCGGCGTTCGTGGACAGGAACGCCGCCGCCAGCGCCGCGGTGATCACCGCGATCACCAGGATGGCCATCGGCAGCGCGAATCCCGCGCGATTCCGCAATCTCGCCATGGACGCTCTCCTCAGAAGCTGCGCGTGTTCCGGAAGAACACGGCCGTCGTCATCTTCGTCATGCTGCGCTGGCCGTTGCTCTGCAACTTGGGACTCACCCCGTAGAGCAGGATGTCGAGCCCGCGGATCAGGGAAAGCGCCGGCACGACGGCCTGCGACGTGTCCTGGTTGGGCACGAAGAACTTGAACCGCGCGGTCGAGTCGAACGGCGCCATGATCTCCTCGCCCGTGCCGCCGGCCGCGCTGCGGTACAGGCCGTACAGCCCGGGGTACGCCTGGGAGGCCGCGAACGAGTAGGTGACGTGCTGCCAGAGGAACACGGGCGCGCCGGGCGCCACCGTGGGCGCGTCGGGCGTCACCTGCAGCACCTGGCCCGACCGCCCGTTGATGGTGAGAGTCTTGATGTCCGCTTCGCCCGAGCCGGAATCGGTGCAGATGTCGGGATTGTTGGCCGGCTTGATGGCGTCGGCGCCCTGCGGCGCCGGCGGCGTGACGATGACGTACCGGCCCGACGAGTTGCGCCAGGCGTACCCGTCGTACTCCGCCATCGCGATGACGCTCGTGTCGGTGGGCAGCAGGCTGATCACCGTCGCCGAGCTCGACGTGCCGCAGGCCAGGCCGAAGGCGTACGGCACGATCACGCGCACCGTGCGGCCGTCGAGCGACACCGAATCCACGCCGCCCGAGTCCTGCACCATGCGCAGCTCGGTGAGGAGCAGATTCATGGACTGACGGGCCACGGCGCGCGCGTTGCGGGCGCCGTACTCCCGCGTGAAGAAGCGCGACTGCGCCACCACCAGGCGCGTGAGCGCCGCGCCGACGATGGCCAGGATCACGGTCGCGACCAGGATCTCGGCCAGCGTGAAGCCGGGGCGGTTGCGGGCGGGGTGGGTCACGTCAGCACCCCGAGCAGAGCGGCGACGCGCCCGCCGCGTTGGCCCGCGTGAACTGCAGCGAGTCGCGCGCCGTCGGAGTCGACGTCGGCGCGATCACGACCTTGACCTTGATGTACTTGGTGTTGGACGACGGCGTGAGCGTGATCGTGCGGTAGTAGTTCTTGCCGCCCACTGTGATCGAATCGGACGTGCTGGTCTTCGACGCCAGCGTGGTGTACGGAATCGACCCCAGGCGCGCCGCCTGCTGCTGCAGCACCGCCGTCCGCGTCGCGACGAGGTCGTTCGACCGCCCGGCCACCGCCGCGTCCAGCGACAGCTTGGCGATCGTGACGAGCACGATGCCGAGGATCACGAGGGCGAACATGATCTCGATGAGCGACATGCCGCGGCGTCCGGCGGGCCACGGCCGGTGATGCGGGCGCCGGCTCACTTGATCTGGACCAGTCCGCCGCGCCCCATGCGGACCTGCTGCGAGTACGTCGTGCCGCCGATGGTGGCCGCGATCGTGATGGACAGCGAATCGGTGGCCAGCCCGACCGGATAGATGCGCACCGACTGCCGCGACAGCGACACGTTCGACGCCTGCAGGTTGAAGTTGGCGAGCGAGGTGCGCCGGAAGACCGTCCCCGTCGCCACGTCGCTCACCGAGAACTGCAGCCCCGTCGAGTCGAACGCGATCCGCACCGGCTTCCGGTCGCGCGTGGCCAGCGAGAACGCGCTCTCGATGTCGTTGCTCAGCGCGATCGCGGCGCGGTTCACCCGCTGGCGCGAGATGATGGCGCTGATCCGCCCCACCGACACGCCCATGATGATGGCCAGCATCGTCACGGCCACGATCATCTCGATGAGCGTGAACCCCGAGCGGGCGAACCGACGGCGATTGTACGGTGATGCAGCCTGCCTGAGACGTGACATGAGGGCTACCTGGGCGTCGACGCGAGCCCGTTCGAGGGGCGGACGACATCCTAGTGGGCGCGGAAGTGGTGCCGATGTGATAGAGATTACCGAGGAAGAAATAGGTCGCAAGTCTTTGTCTCGGCATAACCGTCACATTTTCTTACACCCCTCCGTGGGGCGGCCCCCTACCATTTGGCAGGGTCTTCCACTGCCCGGGGCCGACGCCGCGCGATATCTATCGGGTCCGGCGCGGGCCGGGCCGGATTCCCGAGTTCCTTCCGGAGGGGGCAGGATGCGCATTCGACGGCTGGGCGTGATCGGCGCCGGCACTATGGGACACTCCATCGCGGCCCTGGCCGCGTCGGCCGGCATCGAGGTGGACCTTCTCGACGTCGCCGGCCCTCCCGGCGACCCCGACGCCCCCGCCCGCCAGGGGCTGGAACGGGCGAAGAAGGCCCGCCCGGCCGCGTTCATGGATCCCGAGCGCGCCGCCCTGATCCGGGTGGGCAACACGACCGACGACCTCGACACGCTGGCCGGGTGCGACCTCGTGATCGAGGCCATCATCGAACAGCTCGAGCCCAAGCGCGACCTGTACGCGCGGCTCGAAGGGCTGCTCGCCCCCCACGCGATCGTGGCCACGAACACGTCGGGCATTCCGATGGCGCTGCTCGCCCAGGGGCGGAGCGCCGGCTTCACGCGGCGCTTTCTCGGGATGCACTTCTTCAACCCGCCGCGCTACCTCCACCTGCTGGAAATCATCCCCACGCCGCAGACGGCGCCCGAGACGATTGCCGACGTGCGCGCGTTCAGCGAGCGTGTGCTGGGCAAGGGCATCGTGACGGCGCGCGACGTGCCCGGGTTCGTGGCCAACCGGCTGGGCGTGTTCGGCATGGTGCTCGCGCTGCGCATGATGGAGGAGTTCGACCTCACGATCGATGAGGTCGACGTGCTCACGGGGCCGCTCCTGGGCCGCGCCAGGTCGGCCACCTTCCGCACGGCCGACCTCACCGGGCTCGACGTGCTGTCGCACGTGGCCGAGGGGCTGGCCAGGGCGACGGGCGAGGACTTCGCCCTCCCGGCGTGGGTCGGCGCGATGGTGAAGAACGGGCAGCTCGGGGAGAAGAGCGGGGCGGGATTCTATAAGAAGGTCGGCAAAGACATCCTGACCCTGGACCGCAAGACCGGGCAGTACGCGCCGGCGGGCAAGGCCGAGACGCCGGAGATCGGGAAGGCGCTGCGGCTGCCGCTCGGCGACCGGCTCCGGGCCGCGGCGCGTCTCGACGGTGCCTATGGGAAATTCGTGCGCGAGTACCTGGCGCGGCTCGCGAAGTACGTCGTGGCCACGGCGCCGAAGATCGCCTACGACCTGAGCGACGTGGACCACGCGATGGAGTGGGGATTCGCCTGGGAGGCCGGCCCGTTCCGGCAGCTCGACCTGCTGGGCGACGCGCTGCCGGAGGCGGCGGCGTTGCGCCCCGCGGCCGCGACCGAGGGCTATTACGCGCGCGACGGGGCGCGGGCGGTGTCGCTCGACTGGAAGGGCTACGAGAAGATCCGGGAGCCCGAGGGACTGGTGCGCACCGGGGCGCTGCGGCGCGCCGGGCGGGCGCTGGCCGAGTCGGGCGACGCCACGCTCTGGGACGCCGGCGACGGCGTGGCCCTGCTCGAGTTCCACAGCAAGATGAACTCGCTGGGCGAGGGCGTGCTGGCGATGGTGACCAAGGCGCTCGAGCTCGTGGAGCGCGACCAGCTCGCGGGGCTCGTGATCGGCAACGACGATCCGCGGACGTTCACGGCGGGCGCCGACCTCGGCATGGTGGCCGCCCTGGCGCAGGCCGGCGACTGGAAACGGCTGGACGAGGCCGTGCGACTGTTCCAGGGCTGCTCGATGTCCATTCGCCGGGCGCCGTTCCCGGTGGTGGTGGCGCCGTTCGGCCTCACGCTGGGCGGCGGGTGCGAGTGGTCGCTGCACGCCGACGCGCTGCAGGCGCACGCCGAGCTGTACATGGGGCTGGTGGAGGTGGGGGTGGGGCTTCTGCCCGGCGGGGGCGGCACCAAGGAGCTGCTGTTCCGCTTCGCGGACGAGCTGGCGCCGTACGACGACGCCGATCCGTTCGAGGCGCCGAAGCGCGCGTTCAAGCTGATCGCCATGGCCACGGTCAGCACGAGCGCGCTCGAGGCGCGGAAGCTGGGCTTCCTGCGCGGCCGCGACCGGATTTCGATGAACCGCGACTTCCTGCTGGCCGACGCGAAGCAGCGGGTGCTGGATCTGGCGCCCGGGTACGTGGCGCCGCCGCCGCGCGCCATCGACGCCGTGGGGCGCGAGGGGATCGGCAATCTGCATTACGCCGCGTGGGCGATGCACGAAGCGGGGCAGGCCAGCGACCACGACGTGCGGATGGCCGTGGAGATCGCGGGCGTGCTGTGCGGCGGCGACGGGCCGGCGCGTCGGGTGTCGGAGCAGGACGTTCTGGATCTCGAACGCGACGCGTTCCTGCGGCTGCTCGGCACGAAGGAGACGCAGGACCGCATCGCGCACATGCTCAAGACCGGCAAACCGCTCCGCAACTGAGAGGACTGACTCGTGACCGACGTCGTGATCGTATCCGCGGTGCGCAGCGCCGTGGGCCGCGGCAAGAAGGACGGCGCCCTGGCGGGCGTGCACCCGGTGGAGCTGTCGGCGCGCCTGATGCGCGCCGCGGTCGAGCGCGTGAAGCTGGACCCGGCGATGCTCGACGACGTGCTCTGGGGGTGCGCGATGCCCGAGGGGTCGCAGGGGCTGAACGTCTCGCGCCTGGCGCTGTTGCGCGCCGGATTCCCGGTGGACGTGCCGGGGGCGACGATCAATCGCTTCTGCTCGTCGGGGCTGCAGACGATCGCCTTCGCGGCTCAGGAGATCCTGAGCGGGATGGCCGACGTCGTGCTCGCCGGCGGCATCGAGATGATGAGCCAGGTGCCGATGTCGGGCTACCACACGCGCCTCGACCCCGCGGACGTGGAGAGCTACATCGGCATGGGGTTCACGGCCGAGCGCGTGGCCGAGCGGTGGAAGGTGTCGCGCCAGGAGCAGGACGCGTGGGCGCTGGCCAGCCAGCAGAAGGCGGTCGCTGCGATGGCCCGCGGCGCGTTCGACGGCCAGATCGTTCCCGTGCCGGTGACGACGGCGTCGTGGAGCGGCGCCACGAAGACCGAGACGACGGTCGAGTTCTCGCGCGACGAGACGCCGCGCGCCGAGACCACGGCGGAGGGGCTGGCCAAGCTGCGGCCGGCGTTCGCGGCCAGGGGCACGGTGACGGCGGGGAACGCGAGTCCGTACTCGGACGGGGCGGCGGCGGTGCTGCTGATGAGCGCCGAGCGGGCGAAGGCGCTGGGGCTCGAGCCGCTGGCGCGGTTCGTGAACTACGCGGTGGCGGGGGTCGCGCCCGACGTGATGGGCGTGGGTCCGATCAAGGCCGTGCCGAAGGTGCTGGCCCGCGCCGGCCGCGCGTTGAAGGACGTGCGGCTCATCGAATTCAACGAGGCGTTCGCGTCGCAGGTCGTGGCCGTGGTGCGCGACCTGGGGATGGACCCGGCGCTGGTGAACGTGAACGGCGGGGCGATCGCGCTGGGGCATCCGCTGGGCGCCACCGGCGCCAAGCTCACCGCGCAGCTCGTGCACGAGCTGCGGGCGCGGGGGGGCGGGCTGGGGCTGGTCACGATGTGCATCGGCGGCGGGATGGGCGCGGCGGGGCTGTTCGAGGTCGCGGCCGGCGGCTGAGCGCGCGGCGCATCCGGGGCTTCCCGCGCGGGGTACATTCAGGACATGGACATCCGCGACAACGAGGCCGGTCTGGCGGCCGGCGATCTGACCACGAAGACGCTGCGCACCGCGCGGCAGGGGATGCTGCGCGTGCATCGCCTGCTGCTCGAGATGGAGCGCTTCGACCTGGAGCGCACGCGCGGACGGCTCACGCCCAACGAATACCTGCAGGCCGTGCTGAACGAGCCCGAGTTCGCGTGGCTGCGGCCGGCGTCGCAGCTCATCGTGCAGATCGACGAGGCGCTGGACGACGCCGAGCGCGAGCAGGTGCCGGTGGCGAGCGACGTCACGGCGTCGCTGCTGGCGCAGGTCCGCGCCCTGTTCACGCCGGTGCCCCCGACGACGACCTTCGCGGCGCGGTACCTGCAGATGCTGCAGCGGCACCCCGACGTGGTGTTCGCCCACCGGGACCTGATGGCGGAGCTGCCGAAGGGATTCCTGGGGCCGCTGCCGACGCAACTCTCGTAACGGCCGGGGCGGCAGGACCGCGAACCGCGTTCCGCGGCGGTGTGTCCCGCCGTGCTACTCCAGCGACCGCCACAGGTACCAGCTCGCCACCGAGCGGTACGGCGTCCAGGGCGCGCCGATGCGGCGCACGTCGTCGGGCGTGGCGCGGCGCCGCAGGCCGTAGGCGCGCTGCACCGCGTTCTGGATGCCGAGGTCGAGGTCGGGAAGCACGTCGGGGCGGCCCAGCCGGAACATCAGGAACATCTGCGCCGTCCACCGCCCCACGCCCTTCACCTGCACGAGATGCTCGATGACGGCGTCGTCGCTCATGTGGCGCACGCGGTCCAGGGGCACGGCGCCGGAATGGACCTTGTCCGCGAGGTCGCGCAGGTAGCCGATCTTCTGGCGCGACAGGCCGACGGCGCGCAGCTCGGGCTCGGAGAGCAGCAGCAGCCGCTCCGGCTCGACGTGCCGGCGGGGAAAGAGCGCGGCGAAGCGGGCGTGGATCGTGCCGGCGGCCTTGCCCGAGAGCTGCTGGTACACGATGGCCCGCACGATGTGGTGGAAGTGCGAGCCGCCGCGCCGCGGGCGCAGCCGGTAGGGGCCGACGGCGCGGATCACGCCGGCCATCACGGGGTCGGCCCGGCGCAGGTGGGCCAGCGCGGCGCGCGGGTCGGCGGGTGAGCGCGAGGCGGCGGTCATGGGCGGGCGCTCAGGCGACGCGCCGGAGCGCGTCGGCCACCGCCTGCACGATCTCGTCGATCTGGGCGGTGCTCACGATGAGCGGGGGCGAGAGGGCGATCGTGTCGCCCGCCACGCGGACCAGCACGCCGTGCTCGAGGCAGTCGAGGAACGCGTCGAAGGCGCGCGCGCCCGGCGCGCCGTCGCGCGGCGCGAGCTCGACGGCCCCCACGAGGCCGATGTTGCGGACGTCGATCGCGTGCGGCGCGCCGTCCAGCCGGTGCACGGCGTCGGCCCAGTACGGGGCCAGCTCGGCGGCCCGCGCGAACAGCCCCTCGCGCTCGTAGAGGTCGAGCGTGGCCAGCGCGGCGGCGCAGGCCAGCGGGTGGCCGGAATACGTGTAGCCGTGGAACAGCTCGATGCCGCCCGGGGCTCCGTCCACCACCGCGTCGTGGATCCGCCGGTGCACGGCCACCGCGCCCATCGGCACGGCGGCGTTGGTGATTCCCTTGGCCATCGTGACGAGGTCGGGGGTGACGCCGAAGAACTGCGCGGCGAAGGGCGCGCCGAGCCGGCCGAAGCCGGTGATCACCTCGTCGAAGATGAGGAGGATGCCGTGCCGGCTGCACAGGTCGCGCAAGCGTTCGAGATAGCCGGCGGGCGGAACCAGCACGCCGGTGGATCCCGCCATCGGCTCGACGATCACGGCGGCGATGGTGTGCCCGCCGTGCTTGGCGATCAGCGCCTCGAGCGCGTCGGCGAAGTGCGCGCCCCACGCCGGCTGGCCGCGGCTGAACGCGTTGTGGGCCAGGTCGTGCGTGTGCGGCAGGTGGTCGACGTGCGGCAGGAGCTGGCCCGCGAACTGGCGGCGGTTGGCCTCGATGCCGCCCACGGACGTGCCGCCGAACCCGACCCCGTGGTAGCCGCGCTCGCGCCCCACGAACCGGATCCGTTCGGGTTCCCCCTTCGCCTTCCAGTAGGCGAGGGCGATCTTGAGCGCGGTATCCACCGCTTCGGAGCCGGAGTTGGTGAAGAAGATGCGGTCGAGCCCCCGGGGCGTGAGCGCGGCCACGCGCTGGGCCGCCGCGAAGGCCAGCGGATGGCCCATCTGGAACCCGGGCGCGTAGTCGAGCGTGGCCGCCTGTTCGGCGATGGCGCGCGCGATCGGCTCGCGGGCGTGACCGGCGTTGACGCACCACAGGCCGGCCGTGCCGTCGAGCACGCGGCGCCCGTCGGCCGCCACGTAATGCATGTCCTTGGCGGTCACGAGCAGGCGGGGGGCGCGCTTGAAGGCGCGGTTGGCGGTGAACGGCATCCAGTGCGCGTCGAGCGACGGCGTGGCGGCGGAATCGGTGGCGGCGCGGGCGTTCATGGGTCGGGATCGGAATGAGGCGACGCGGGTACGGGACGGCTGGACGGCGCCGGAGCGCGGTGATATGAGTGAGACGAGCCAGTCACGAGCGAATATGATTCCGGAACCCCCGGAGGGCGAGCGGCACGATCCGGACGACCGCGCGGTGCGCGAACGCCTGGAGGCAATCGCGCGCGAGCGGCGGGGCCGAGTGCGCTGGCGGCTGTCGCACCATACCGCCGAGCAGGCGCTGATGGCGATCAGCGACGTGGCGCCCCGCACGCCCTACCGCCGCTCGTCCAAGAGCCGCCGCCGCAAGCGCACCAAGCGGCTGCTGTAGACGCCGGCCTACGGCGTCACCTGCAGGGTGAGCGTGCCCGTGGCGCTGGTGACGGTGGCCGAGATCTGGGCCTGGCCGGGCCCAACGCCCCGCACCACGCCATGCTGGTCCACGGTGGCCACGGCGCGGTTGGCCGACGTCCAGGTCACGGTGAGCCCGGTCACGACGCGCCCCTGCGCGTCGTACGCCGTGTCGGCGAGCTGGAGGGTCTGGCCCACGGCGAGGGTCGGATGCGCGGGCCCGACCGCCACCGACTTGACCTCCGGGGGCGGAGGCTGGCTGGGCCCGGCGCGCGAGGTGCAGGCGGCGAGCACGAGGACCGGGACGAAGCGGAGCGGCCGGGGCACGGCTGGAATCTCGGACGATCCCGCCGGCGACGGAAGCCCGCGGGTCAGGCCGCCCGCGCCGTGACGCGCACGCTCCGGCGCGCCGCCTTCCGGTGCAGCGCCCACCGCAGGCGGTACACCGAGACGCCGGCCACGAGCAGCGCGCAGATCTCGATGAGCACCTTCTCGCCGTCGAGATAATCGATGGGCGCGTCCTTGAGCGTGGGGTCGGTGAGCACGCCGTGCAGGAAGAACAGCGCCGCCGTGACGTAGGTGAGGTAGTGCAGGGCGCGCCAGCTCCGGCGCCCGATCTCGCCACGGTAGTACGAGCTGACCACGACGACGATCAGGACGTACAGCGACGCGGCGCCGATGGTGTTGATCCACGGCTGCCTGGGCCCGTCCACCGGGTAGACCAGGTCCACCACCCGGAACACCGGCGTCCGGACCCCGAGCAGCAGTACGGCGTGCAGGACGACCAGGGCCAGCGCGACATAGGCCGTCCAGTTGTGGAGCTTGAAGTAGTTGAACCGGCGGTGCGGCCAGTGCGTCCACGGGTTGTAGTGCATGGACAGCAGCAGCCCGAGGAGGAGGTTGGCGGTGAGCAGGCACACCGCCACGAGGGCGACGTCGCTCGAGAGATCGAGTGGAGTCACGGCGGACCGGAAGATGATGTGCGGCGGAAGTGCGGCGGCCGACGCCTGCGGCGGGGCTCCCTACAGGGAACGCACGAGGGCGGGCGAGCGCTGAACGGGGCGCGCCGGCCGGGGAGAAGCGGGGCCGAGCCCCTTACGGCATGATGTTGTTGGCCAGCTTGACGCCATAGTACGCGCCCACGCCGCCGGCGATGGTGCTGACGATGAACGCGGTCATGATCCCCATCTTCGCGACGAGCATCCACCCGACCGTGGACGCGGCGGTCGCGCCAAGGGTGCCGAACAGCTTCTTCATCTCCGTCTCGCTTGAGGGTCCTGACTGAACGACCGCGCGACGGCCGCCGGGGTCACGAAGTCGCCGCCGTCGCGGCGCTTTCGGTTCGGGTCCGGGCACTGTAACCTCCACACTCAGCGCGCACGCGCGGCCCGAGTCCGCGCGCGCCGGACCCCGACCTCATCCGGTGCCCGCCATGTCCCGACTGCTGAACTACTTCTTCAAGGGGCTGATCGTCGTCGCCCCGGTGTTCATCACGCTGTACGTCAGCTGGGTGATCTTCACGTCGATCGACAACTGGATCCGGCTGCCCATTCCCGGCGCGGGGTTCGTGGTGTCGATCGGGCTGATCACCTTCATCGGCTTCGCGGCCCAGACGTTCGCCAGCCGGATCCTGCTCAGCGGGCTCGACTCGCTGTTCGCGCGCCTGCCGTTCGTGCGCCTGCTCTACTCGAGCACGCGCGACCTGCTCAACGCGTTCGTGGGCGAGCAGCGCCGGTTCGACAAGCCGGTGATCGTGACGCTGGCCGGCGGCGGCGGGGCGCGCGTGTTCGGCTTCCTGACGCAGGAATCGATGGACAGCTTCGGCGTGGCCGATTCGGTGACCGTGTACGTGCCGCAGTCCTACGGATTCGCCGGCAATCTGCTCGTGTTCCCGGCGTCGCAGGTGCGGCGGCTGGACGCCGAGAGCGCGCAGGTGATGGCGTTCATCCTGTCCGGCGGCGTGACCACCGTCGTCGAGCGCTGACCGCGGTCAGCGCCCCCGACCCCCGCCCCCGGTCCAGCGGGCGAGCCGCCCCCGCGGGCCGGCCGCCACGCCGGCGCCGCCCGGAGCGAAGCGCGCCGCGTTGAGCGGGAGCGTGTCGGCCATCGTCCACGACTCGCCGCCGTCGCCGGACACCGCGGTGCCGGCCAGGCCGACGGCCACGAAGCGCCGCGCCGCCGCGTCCCAGGCGAGTCCCGAGAGGTACGCGCTCACGAGCGGTCCCCGCGCGGCGTGCCAGGTCGCGCCGCCGTCGTCGGTCACGGCGGCGTTCACCGACGGGAGACGGGGGCGCGAATAGTCGCCGCCCACGGCCACGCCGTGCCGCGCGTCGCGGAAGGCGACGGCGAAGATCCCCGAGGCGGGCGAGCCGGCGTGGACCGGGGTGTCGCTCACCGACCAGTGGCGGCCGCGGTCGGAGGAGTGAAAGACGCGGGCGCGCGGGCCACCCCCGGTGCCGATCCAGACGTCGCGCGTGCCCCACACGGCGAGGCAGGTGCCGCTGGCGGCGAACGCGGCCTCGCCGGGCAGCGTGGGCGGGATGGCCGCCGGCGGCACGCGGGTCCAGGTGCGGCCGCCGTCGTCGGTGGTGAGCAGGAAGAAGGTTCCGCCCACGGGATCGCTCTGCGCGATGCCGTGGCGCGCGTCCCAGAAGGCGAGGGCGTCGAAAAAGACGCCCGAGTCGCGGGTCGCGTAGACCTGGGTCCAGCTGCGCCCGCCGTCCCCGGTGCGGAAGATGCGCCCCTGCCCGCGCTCGGCGGGGCCGGCCGCGGCGGCCACGGCCACGCCCGGGCCAAGGGCGACGATCGAGCGGAGGTCGAGCGAATCGGCGCCGGGCACCGCGAGCAGGGTCCAGGCGGCGCCGCCGTCGGTGGTGCGGGCCACGGTGCCGTGCGTGCCGCTGGCCCAGGCGACGGTGTCGTTCACGACGCTCAGGCCGCGGAACTCGGCGCGAGTGGCAGCGGGGGCCAGGGTCCACTGCGCGGCGGCCGGGCGCGCGGCGGCGGCGAGGGCCAGGGCGAGGGCGAGGGAACGGACGGTCACGGCGGCGGCTCCTCGTGGGCGGCGGGCGGTCGGGGGGGTATGAGTGATTCCATATTCTGCAGGTCCGGGCCGGCGTCGATCCGCTCCAGCCCGAGGATGTCGTCGGCCTTCCATGCCACGTAGAAGAAGGCGAGCGAGGCGAGCACGGCGCCCACGCCCTCGGGCCAGTGGCGGTGCCGCAGCACGAAGAAGAAGGAGAGTCCGACGGGCAGGAAGAAGACGCCGAATAGCGCGCTGGTGGCGCGCAGCATGCATCCGGGATTGCTGAGGCGGGTCACGCGGGGGGCCTCCGGGATGGCACAATCTCGGGCCGGAGCGGCGGGCGGGGCAAGGCGGTTGCGGAAGCCGCCGGGCACCGGCTAGCGTGAGACGTCCCGACCCCGCCCGCCGATGCTCAGCTTTGCCGACATTGCCGCCGCCCGCGCCCGCGTCGCGGCCGACGTCCATCGCACGCCCATCCTGCCGGCGTCGCGCCTCGGCGCGCCGGCCGGCGTGCGGCTCTGGCTCAAAGCCGAGCTGCTGCAGAAGACCGGGTCGTTCAAGGTGCGCGGGGCGCTGAACGCCCTGCGCCAGCTTTCCGCCGACGAGCGGCGGCGGGGGGTGGTGGGCGTCTCGGCGGGAAACCACGCGCAGGCGCTGGCCTGGGCGGCGCGCGCCGTGGGGGCGCCGTGCACGGTGGTGATGCCGGCGGCCGCCGTGCAGGCCAAGCTCGACGCCACCCGCGGCTACGGCGCCACCGTGATCCAGCACCAGTGGGGCTCGGCGATGTTCGACAAGGCGCGCGAGCTGGCAGACGAGCACGGCTACCTGTTCATCCATCCGTTCGACGATCCCCGGGTGGTCGCGGGCGCCGGCACGACGGCGATGGAGATCGTGGAGGATCTGCCCGACGTGGACGCGATCGTGGTGCCGGTGGGGGGTGGGGGCCTGCTGTCGGGCATCGCCGTGGCCGCGAAGCACCTCAGGCCTTCGGTCCGCGTGTTCGGGGTGGAGCCGGAGGGGGCGCAGGCGCTGCGGCGGAGCCTGGACGCCGGGCGGGTGACGGCCATCGACGCGCCGCGCACCATTGCCGACGGCCTGGCGGCGCCGATGACAACCGAGCTGCCGTTCGAGATCGCGCGCCGCTGGGTGGACGACGTGATCGTCGTGAGCGACGACGAGATCGTGCACGCGATGCGCGCGATCCTGGCGTCGGCCAAGCTGCTGGCCGAGCCGGCGGGCGCGGCCGGGGTGGCCGCGGTGCTGGCCGGCCGCCTGCCCGTGGCCGCCG
>JAGWRI010000250.1 GCA_028876525.1 Gemmatimonadota bacterium
CTGCCCGCCGGCATGCCGCTCTGGATGGTGTTCGTGGGCGGCGCGTTCGCGATCGGTTTTGGTAAAACCGTATGGGGCGGCCTGGGTCAGAACGTGTTCAACCCGGCGTTGGTTGGGCGTGCGTTCCTGCAGGGTGCCTTCCCGGTAGCGATCACCACGTGGCCTACCGAGGGCGGGAGCTTCTGGGCCCTCAAGGGCGACCTGTTCGCGGCGCCGTTCACGCGCCCGATCGTGAACGCCGTGACCTCCGCCACTCCGCTCGGCCTGCTCAAGTTCGAAGGGAAGGGCACCGCGCTCTCGCATCTCATCATCGGGAACACCGGGGGCTCGGTGGGCGAGACGGCGGCGCTGGTCATCCTGGCCGGCGGCGCGTACCTCGCCCTGCGCAACTACCTCAACTGGCGCACTCCGGCCAGCATCCTGCTCACCGTGGCGATCTTGAGCGGAATCATCCACGCGGTGGACCCGCACAAACCCGGCGCGATGTTCATGCTCTTCTCGGGCGGGCTGATGCTCGGCGCCGTGTACATGGCCACCGACATGGTGACCTCGCCGGTGACCAACCTCGGCCGCTGGATCTTCGGCATCGGGATCGGCGCGCTGGTGGTGGTGATTCGCATCTGGGGCGGACTGCCGGAGGGCGTGATGTACGCCATCCTGTTCGGCAACGCGCTGGTGCCGTTCATCAACCGCGCCACGCAGCCGCGCGTGTTCGGCACGGCGCGGAGGGCCGCGTCATGAGCGGTCCCGCCTGCCACGTGCCCGAGCCGCCGCCGGCGGTGCACAAGAGCACCCCCGCGTGGCGCCTGCTGCTCACGCTGGTCGTGGCCGGCGCCGCCGCGGGGTGGCTCATCGTGTCGGTGTACAACGCCACGCTGCCCGCCGTCGAGCGTCACGCCGCCGAGCAGGTGAACGAAGCCGTTCGCCAGGTGCTCAAGGCCCCGGCGCGCTGGGACACGCTGTATCTGGTGGACGGCGCGCTCACCTCCAAGCGTCCCGCCTCGGTGAACGCCGAGACGCCGATGGCGTTCGTGGGCTACGACGCGGGCGGCAGGCGCATCGGCGCGGCCATCACGGCGGCCGAGCCCGGGTTCCAGGAGCTGGTCACGCTGATGATCGGCTTCGATCCGGCCACGGGCGCGCTCACCGGCTACGACGTGCTGGACCAGCAGGAGACGCCCGGGCTGGGGGACCGCATCGAGTCGGACACCGACTTCACGCGCCAGTTCCCGGGGCGGGTGGCACCGCTCGTTGGCGTGAAACGGGCGCCGGCCACCCCCAACGAGGTGCAGACCATCACCGGCGCCACGATCTCGTCGCGCGCCGTGGTGCGCATCATCAACGACGCGGTGGCCAGGTGGCGGCCGCTGCTCCAGGCCTACGATCGCGGAGGGCAAGAGTGACCAGCGTTCCAGTCGCCGAGGCGGCGCCAGCGCCGGGCGCGCAGGAGTTCATACCGGGCGCGCCGCCGCCGGCGAGTGCAATCGCCGACATCTGGCGCGGCATCGGCCGCGAGAACCCGGTGCTCGTGCAGCTGCTGGGCATGTGCCCCACCATGGCGGTGACCAACGTGCTGGCCAACGGACTGGCCATGGGGCTGGCCACCACGTTCGTGCTGGTCGGCTCCGGGCTGTTCGTGTCGCTGTTCCGCAAGTACATCGCCAACGAGGTGCGCATCACGTCGTACATCCTGATCATCGCCACGTTCGTAACGTTGGCCGACATGCTGCTCGCCGCGACCTTCCCCGACATCCGCAAGGCGCTGGGACCGTTCATTCCGCTCATCGTGGCCAACTGTCTGCTGCTGGGCCGCGCCGAGGCGTTCGCGGCCAAGGTGCCGGTCAAGCGGGCGGTGGCCGACGGGCTGGGCATGGGGCTCGGGTTCACGCTCTCGCTGTCCATGCTGAGCACCATCCGCGAGGTGCTGGGCAAGGGAAGCATTCTGGGGCATCCGCTGTTCGGCCCGCGGTTCGAGCCGTGGGTATTCATGATGCTGCCGCCGGGCGGGTTCCTGGCGCTGGGCATCGCGCTCCTGGGCGTGGCATACGTCGGGGAGCTCAGGAAGCGCCGCGCGCGGCGCGCGCCGGTGGCGGGGAGGGTGGCCGCATGAGAGATCTGTCGTGGATCTTCATCTCGACCATGCTGGTGAACAACTTCACGCTGGTGATGTTCCTGGGCCTGTGCTCGTTCTTCGGCGTCACGGGCAAGGTCGAGACGGCGTGGCGTCTGGGGCTGGCCAACACGTTCGTGCTCGTGCTCACGGCGGTGAGCGTGTGGGTGCTCAACACGTTCGTGCTCGCGCAGACGCCGTACCTGCGCACGATCGCGTTCATCGTGGTGATCGCGTCGGTCGTGCAGATCGTGGAGATGGCGGTGAAGAAGTACCTGCCCGTGCTCTTCCGGCAGCTGGGCATCTACCTGCCGCTGATCACCACCAATTGCGCGATCCTCGGCCTGGCGCTGTTCCAGACCAGCCGGGGCTACACGTTCGTGGAAGGACTGGTCTTCGCGCTGGGCGCGGGGCTGGGGCTCACGGTGGCGCTGTCGCTCATGGCGTCCATTCGCGAACGCACCGAGCTGTCGGACGTGCCGGCCGTGGCGCGCCGCATGGGGCTCGTGCTCGTGATCGCGTCGTGCCTGTCCATGGCGTTCATGGGATTCGCCGGCATGGGGACCGCGGGATGAGACACGAGATCATCGGCATCGTCGTTGCCGTCGTGCTGTTCACGATCTACGGGTTGGTGCCGCACCGCGCGTGCACCGGCCACTGCGAAGGCTGCTCCGGCGGCTCGTGCGACCGCTGGAATTCCGGAGACCACCATGTCGTTTGACCCGTCGTCGCGCTGGAAGCTGGGCCGGCGCGAATTCCTGACCATCGGCACCGGGATGTTCGTGGGGCTCACGCTGCCCTGGTCCCTGCGCCGCCGCGTGTC
>JAGWRI010000025.1 GCA_028876525.1 Gemmatimonadota bacterium
ATCAGCGCGTCGGCGTTCCAGGCCTCGCCGCGGCGCTCCAGGGTGGCGGCGCGCGGGGCGTCGCTCGCCGCGCAGCGGGCGCTCACGATCTCGACGTCCACCGGCAGCTCGAACCCGACGCGGCGCCGGTGGAGATCGGCGAACCGGGCGCGGACCGCCGCCGGCGCGTCGCCGGGCTCGGCGGGGACGTCCAGCTCGTGCCCCTGCCCCGCGAACCGCGCGCGCAGGAACCAGCTCCGCGTCCACGAAGGATCGGCGTCGCAGCGCGACTCGGCGTCGCGCATCGCGGCCTCGAGCGCGGCGGCGTCCATCTCCGAGGCGCGCCGCATCACGCTGGTCATTCCCTCGCGGCGCTCGGCGGTCATGGCGAGCCCCAGGGCGCTGAGCACGCCGGCGAAGGGCGGCACGAGCACGCGCGCCGCGCCCACGATGTCGGCCAGTCCGCACGCGTGCAGCGGCCCGCCGCCGCCGAACCCGACCAGCGTGCACTGCCGCGGATCCACGCCGCGCTCCACGCTCAGCCGGCGCAGGGCGCGGGCCATCGTCGCGTCGGCGGTGGCGACGATCGCGCGGGCGGTGTCCTCGAGCGGGCGGCCGAGGCGCGCGGCCAGCGCCGCGATGCCGGCGCGCGCGCCCTCCGCGTCGAGCTCGACGCCGCCGCTCATCCGCGCGGCGCGGATCGTGCCCAGCACGACGTGCGCGTCGGTGACCGTGGGCTGCGTCCCGCCCCGGCCGAAGGCGATGGGGCCGGGCACGGAGCCGGCGCTGCGCGGGCCCACGCGCAGCGCGCCGCCGTCGTCGATCCAGGCGATGCTGCCGCCGCCGGCCGACACGGTTTCGACGAGCACGCGCGGCAGCGCGATGGGCACGCCGGCCACCTCCCCGCCCGGCTCGACCAGCGGCTCGCCGTCGAGAATGAGCCCGACGTCCGCGCTCGTGCCGCCGATGTCGATGGTCAGGGCGCGCCCCGGTGCGGCGGCGCGCAGCACCGCGGCGGCGCCCACCACGCCGCCGGCGGGCCCCGACAGGGCGAGCTGCGCCGCGCCCGTCGATGCGTCGGCCGCCGTGCGCATGCCGCCGCTGGACGTCATGACGCCCAGCGCGGGCAGCGACAGGGCGCGCAGCCGCTCGGCCAGGCGGCGCACGTAGCGCGCGGCGCCCGGGCGCAGGTAGGCCTCGGCCACGGCGGTCGTCGTGCGCTCGTACTCGCGGATTTCGGGAAAGACGTCGGACGAGCAGACCACGTCCACGCCGGGCAGCCGGTCGCGCAGCGCCCGGGCGAGCCGCCGTTCGTGCGACGGGTCGCGGTAGGCGTGCAGGAACGCCACGGCCACGACGTCGGGCGCGAGCGCGGCCACGCGCTCCACCGCGTCGGCGATCGCCGGCGGGAGGAGCGGGCGCAGGACGCCGTCGGGGCCGATGCGCTCGTCCACCGCGACGACGCGATCGGGGCTGACCAGCGGGGGCGGATGGTGGCGGGCGAGATCGTAGAGCGAGGCCCGCACCTGCCGGCGCAACTCGAGCAGATCGGTGAACCCCGCCGTGGCGCAGAGCACGACGCGCGCCCCGGCTCGCTCGAGCAGCATGTTGGTGGCCACGGTGGTGCCGTGGACCACGCGCTCCAGATCGCGCTGGCCCAGAGCGCGGAGCGACGCCTCGACCCCCTCGCTCTGGTCGGCCGGGGTGCTGAGCACCTTGCGCGCCTCGACCGTGCCGTCGCGATGGATGGCGACGAGATCGGTGAACGTGCCGCCGACGTCGATGCCGACCGAGGCGTTCACGCGAGCCGCCGCTTCTCGACGCGGCGCTGCCAGACGTCGCGGGCCACCAGCGCCAGCGTGACGACCACGGCCAGCAGGCCGGCCACGTCGCCATACCGGTCGAACGGTGTGCGCGCGTCGCTCGTCACGACGTCGTACGACTGGGCCTCGGGCACGAAGATCGGCGTGGCGGCGCGGATGCGGCCCAGCGGGTCGATCCACCCGGAGATCCCCGTGTTCGCCGAGCGCACGACGGCCACGCGATTCTCGATGGCGCGCAGCACGAGGTGCGAGAAGTGCTGGTACGGGGCAAGGCTGTGCCCGAACCAGGCATCGTTGGTGATGTTGACCAGGAAGTTCGCGCCGTCGTTCCGGTACTGCCGCGATTCGCCGGGAAAGATGGACTCGTAGCAGACGAGCACGCCGAACGATCCGATGGGCACGTGATAGATGACCGGGCCGGCGCCGATGCCGAAGTCGCCCCCGAGGTACGGGCCGGCCCAGCTCAGCCAGCGCGGCGGGATGAACGGCGTGCGCTCCACGAACGGCACGAGCCGCCGCTTGTGGTACGCCGGCTGCGTCTGCACGCCGGTGGCGTCCATGAGCAGGGCGGCGTTGTAGATCTCGTAGTCGGTGGGCGTGTGGACGATCAGGTCGATGAATCCGGTGAGCAGCGGCGTGCCCGAGTCGCCCGAGAGGTGGCGCAGCGAATCGACCCACTCCGGATGGCGGAACATCAGGTCGGGCAGCGACACCTCGGGCCAGAGGACGAGCTGGGGATGGTCGCGGTCGAGCACCTCGTGGGTGCCCCTGGCCATGATGCCCATGATGTTCTTGACGTTCGCGGCCTGCCACTTCTCGTCTTCGGGTACGTTGGGCTGCACGATGCCGACGCGCCCCAGCGGGCGCATCGGGATGGTGTGCATGCGCCACTCGCCGTACGCGGCCACGGCGCCGACCATGGCGGCGATGGCCGCGCCGCGCCACACGTTGGCCCGCCGCCGGTCGCGGTGCAGCCACATGTCGGCCACCAGTCCGTTGGTGAGCGCGATCCAGAGGCTCACGCCGTGCACGCCGCTCAGGTCGGCGATCTGCGCCAGCACCGGCGTGTGGGTCACGGCCAGCCCCAGCGGGAGCCAGGGAAAGGCGAGGTCGGACATGTGGTTGAACGCCATTTCCGACGCGACCCAGACGAAGGGCAGCAGCGCCGCCATGGGCCACTTCGTGACGCGGCGCGCCGCGAACAGCGCGCCCCCGGTGGCGGCGATCGTCACCGTGATCACGAGCAGCGCGCCGAGGTAGCCCAGGATGGCGAGGTTCGTGAAGATGAGCAGGGCGGTGGCAATCCAGTAGATGCTCGCGCCGTAGCCGAAGATCGAGAACCACATCCCGAGCCGCACGCCGACCCACGCCGAATCGCCGCGGTCGGCGGCGCGCGCGATGGCCACGGCCAGCGGCACGAGGCAGACGAACACCGGCCCGACCAGACGGAAGGGCGGGAAGGCGTAGAAGAACAGGACCGCCGAGGCGAGCGTCGCCAGCAGCTCGGCGCGCGGCGGCCGGAAAAGGCGCACGCTCACGGGCGGATCTCGCGGCCCTCGCCGGCCGATCGGTAGATCGCCTCGACCAGGCGGTGCACGGCCACCTGGTCGGTGGGCGCCTCGTACGCGGCTTCGCCGCGCACGGCCGCGAAGAAATGGGCCAGCTCGGCGCGGTACGACTGCATGAACGCGCTCTCGCGGCCCGCGGCGCCGGCCGGGGAAACGTCGAACGGGCGCCCGTTCAGCTCCTTGACCACGCGCAGCGGCGCCAGCCGCGCGCTGCCGCGCGCCGCCAGCACCTCGAACCACCACCGCTCCTCCTCGCCCACGTAGGCCCCCGACACGTCCAGGCTCAGTGCGACGCCGTTCGCGCATTCGAGGTGCACGAGCATCCCGTCCTCCACCGCCGAGGCGCCCGGCGCGCGATGCATGTGCGCGCTGATCCGCGTGACGGGGGAGAAGTCGGTGAGCCAGAGCGCGAGATCGAGCAGCGGGATGCCGTGGTCGAAGAACGATCCGCCCCCCGCCTCGGCCCGGCGCAGGCGCCACCCGGCGTCGTCACGCCGGAAGTGATAGGCGCCGGCCCGCACGCCGGTCACCGCGCCCAGCTCGCCCCCGCGCAGGAAGCGGTCCAGCGCCTGGACGTCGGAGCGGAAGCGGTGATTGTTGGCCACCATCACCCGCCGGCCCGCCCGCTCGGCGGCGGCGAGCAGCCGTTCCACCCCGGCCGACGTGAGCGCCAGCGGCCGCTCGCACAGCACGTGCTTGCCGGCGGCGAGCGCGCTCAGCACGTGCGGCTCGTGGAGATGATTGGG
>JAGWRI010000251.1 GCA_028876525.1 Gemmatimonadota bacterium
CGGAGCAGGACGAACGCGATGCCGAGGGCGCTGCTGAGCCCGATCGCCACCCAGGGCGTTTTGAACCGCGGATGCACCGACGCCACGCCGCGGAAGAACAGCCGGTCGTCGGCCATGGCGAAGAAGATGCGCGGCGCCGTGAGGAGCGAGCCGGTGAGGGTCCCGAACGTGGACAGCATGACCGTGACCCCGACCAGCGCCACGCCCGGCTGGCCGAGCACCCGCTGCGCGACGTCGGCGGCGACCAGCGGCGAGTGCCGCACCTGGTCCACGGGCATCACGGCCAGGTAGGCGATGTTGGCCAGGAGGTAGATCGCGATCACGGCCAGCGTGCCCGTGACGAGCGCGCGCGGGATGTTGCGCTGCGGATCGCGCACCTCGCCCGAGACGAAGCTGAGGTCGGCCCACCCGTCGTAGGCCCAGAGGGTGGAGACGAGGGCGAGGCCGAACGCGCTGACGGTGAAGCTGCCCGGCGGGTTGACCGGCGTGAAGTAGCCGCCGGTGTGCGGCAGGCCGATGGCGAGCGCGAACACGATGATGAACAGCAGGCCACCGAACTTGGCCAGCGTGGTGACGTTGAGCAGGAGCGACGACCACCGCACGCCGACGATGTTCACGGCGCCCAGCAGGGCGATGCCCAGCGCGGCGAGGTAGTGGGCGTACGCGTCGTAGGGCGCGATCGTGGGGTTGAAGCCGGCCACGCGGATGGCGTACTCGGCGAACGTGATGGCGATCGCGCCCAGCGACGCGGCGCGGATGACGGTGAGCTCCGACCACCCGAACAGGAACGCGGGCATGCGGCCGAAGGCCTCGCGGATGAACACGTACACGCCGCCCGTTTCCGGGAAGGCCGACGCCACTTCGGCCAGGGTGAGCGCCCCGCACAATGCGAACAGGCCGCCGGTGACCCACACCGCGGACAGGGCCAGCGGCCCGGGGAGCCGGTCGGCGATGCCGGCCGGCGAGCGGAAGATGCCCGACCCGATGGTCGAGCCCACGAGCACCGCGACGGCGCTCCAGAAGCCGAGCAGTCGGGGGAGCGCGCGGCGGGTCGTGGGTTCGCTCATGCGGACACGGACGCCGTGGGGTTCGGGTACAGCGGGAACGCCTCGGCGAGGGTGCGGGCCTCGGCGCGCACGGCGGCGATGGTCGCCTCGTCGGACGGCGCGCGCAGCACGCGGTCGATGAGCGCGGCGATGCGGGCCATCTCGGGCTCCTGCATGCCGCGGGTGGTCACCGCGCTGGTGCCGAGGCGGATGCCGCTGGTCACGAACGGCGACTGCGTCTCGCGCGGCACGGTGTTCTTGTTGACGGTGATGCCGGCGGCATTGAGCGCCGCCTCGGCCACCTTGCCGGTGAGCGTGTCGCCGCGGCTGCGCAGGTCGACGAGCATCAGATGGTTGTCGGTGCCGCCGGACACGATGTGGTAGCCGAGGCCGATGAGCGCCGTGGACAGGGCGCGGGCGTTGCGCACGATCTGGCGGCAGTAGTCCTTGAACCCCGGATCGAGGGCCTCGCGGAACGCGACCGCCTTGGCGGCGATGACGTGCTCCAGCGGGCCGCCCTGGGTGCCCGGGAAGACGGCCTTGTCCACCGCCTTGGCGTGCTCGGCCGTGCAGAGGATGAGCCCGCCGCGGGGCCCGCGGAGCGTCTTGTGGGTGGTGCTCGTCACGAAGTCGGCGTGGGGCACCGGCGACGGATAGACGCCGGCGGCCACGAGGCCGGCGAAGTGGGCCATGTCGACCATCAGCCGGGCGCCGACCTCGCGCGCGATGTCGGCGAACGCGGCGAAATCCACGACGCGCGAATAGGCGCTGTAGCCGGCAATGATGAGCCTGGGCCGGTGCTCGCGCGCCTTGGCCCGCACGTCGTCGTAGTCGAGCAGTCCCTCGGCGGTCACGCCGTAGGACACGGCGTTGAACAGGAGCCCGGAAAAGTTCACCGGCGAGCCGTGCGTGAGATGGCCGCCGTTGGAGAGCGTCATCCCGAGAAAGGTGTCGCCGGGCTTCAGGGCGGCCATGAACACGGCCATGTTGGCCTGGGCGCCCGAATGCGGCTGGACGTTGGCGTGCTCGGCGCCGAACAGCTGCTTGGCGCGGTCGATGGCGAGCTGCTCGATCCGGTCCACGACCTCGCAGCCCCCGTAGTACCGCCGGGCCGGCAGCCCTTCGGCATACTTGTTCGTTAATGGCGAGCCGAGGGCTTCGAGCACGGCCGGCGAGACGAAGTTCTCGCTGGCGATGAGCTCGAGGCCCTCGTTCTGCCGCGCGATCTCCTGCGCGACGAGGGCGGCGACGTCGGGGTCGGCGGCGCGCAGCGCCTCGCCCGGGGGACAGCGGTCCCAGTCCATCCAGTGCGTCATGGCGTGTGGTCCCCGGCGAGGGGGGAGCGTTCGATCTTGACGACGCGGCGTTCGTGCCGGCCGCCCTCGAACGGGGTGTCGAGCCAGGCCTTGAGGATCGCGACGGCGGTGTCGTCGTCCACGAACCGGGCGGGGAGGACGAGCACGTTGGCGTCGTTGTGGCGCCTGGCGAGCTCGGCGATTTCGGGCGTCCAGCTCACCGCGGCCCGCACGTTGGGGTAGCGGTTGGCGACGTAGCTCATGCCGAGGCCGGTGCCGCACAGCAGGACGCCGCGCGGCACGCGGCCGGCGGAAACGCCGGCCGCCAGCGGATGGCCGTAATCGGCGTAGTCGGTGGAGGCGGGGGAGTTGGTGCCCAGGTCTTCCACGTCGTAGCCGAGGCCGGCCAGCACGGCCTCGAGCCTCTGCTTCAGCGCGAAGCCGGCGTGGTCGGCTGCAATGGCGATCCGCTTGGCGTCGGTGGTCATGGGCTACTTGTTGGGCCACTGGGGCCAGGTGCGCACCATGTTGCCCACCGTCTTGATGCGCATCTCGGCCAGCCGGTCGGCGGCGAGGTAGGTGCCTACCTTGTCGTGCTTGGCGATCGCGAACACGCGGAGCACGGTGTCGTAGATCTCGTCGGCCTTGCGGAAGGCCCGCTCGGAGGTCCACCCGGCCAGCTCGCTGTACACGTTGATCACCCCGCCGGCGTTGGCCACGTAGTCGGGAGCGTAGAGGATGCCCTTCTTGGCCAGCGCCTTGCCGTGCTTCTCCTCGTCGAGGAGCTGGTTGTTGGCGGCGCCGGCCACGATCTCCACCTTGAGCTGGGGGATGGTCTGGTCGTTGAGCACCGCGCCCAGCGCGCAGGGCGCGAAGATGTCGGCCTCGACCGCGTAGATCGCGTCGAGGTCCACACCGCGCGCGCCGAAGTCGGCCACGACGCGCTTCACGCGCTCGGCGTCGATGTCGGTCACGACGAGCTTGGCCCCCGCCTCGTGCAGCTCCTTGCACAGGTAGTACCCGACGTGGCCGCACCCCTGCACCGCCACCGTGCGCCCGGTGAGGCTGTCGGCCCCCCAGGTTTCCTTGGCGGCCGCCTGGATGGCGCGGAAGACGCCGTGCGCCGTGACCGGGCTGGGGTCGCCCGAGCGGCCGGCGAGGCCGCTCACGTAGTCGGTCTCCATGTGCACGAAGTCCATGTCGGCCGTGCTCGTGCCCACGTCCTCCGCGGTGATGTACCGGCCGCCCAGCGACTCGACGAACCGGCCGTGGGCCCGGAACAGCATCTCGCGGTCGGCCGTGCGGTTGTCGCCGATGATGACCGACTTGCCGCCGCCCAGGTTGAGCCCGGCCACGGCGTTCTTGTACGTCATGCCGCGGGCGAGGCGCAGCGCGTCCACGATCGCGTCCTCGTCGGAGGCGTAGCTCCAGAACCGCGTGCCGCCCAGGGCGGGCCCCAGCGTGGTGCTGTGAATGGCAATGATGCCGCGGTACCCGGAAACCGCGTCCTGGCACAGCACCAGCTGCTCGTGGCCCATGCCGGCGATCGTATCGAAGATGTTCATGTCGTGATTCCGAAATCAGAGGGAGGAGGAACCGAGCTGGGAATACAACTCGCGCGCGATCACGATGCGCTGGATCTCCGAGGTGCCCTCGTAGATCTCCGTCACCTTCGCGTCGCGGAACAACCGCTCGACGGGATAGTCCTTCACGTACCCGTACCCGCCGAAGATCTGCACCGCCTGCGTGGTCACCCACATGGCCGTCTCGCTGGCCATCAACTTGGCCATGGAACCGAACTGTGTCACGGGCTGGCCCCGGTCCTTGGCCGTGGCGGCGGCGTGCAGCAGGGCCCGCGACGCCGACACCCGCGTCGCCATGTCCGCCAGCCGGAACTGGATGGCCTGGAACTCCTTGATCGGCTTGCCGAACTGGCGGCGCTCGGCGGCGTAGGCCGCGGCGTGCTCGAGCGCGGCGCGCGCGATCCCCACCGCCTGCGCCGCGACGCCCAGCCGCCCGTTGTCCAACGCCTGCATCGCATACACGAACCCGCTTCCGGGCTCGCCGAGCAGGTTCTGGGCGGGGACGCGCAGGTTGTCGAACACGAGCTGCACGGTAGGCGAGGCGCGGAGGCCCATCTTGTCCTCCTTCTTGCCCACCTTGAAGCCCGGCATGTCCGGGGTGACGATGAATGTGCTGATGCCCCGCGCGCCGCGGCGGTCGCCCGGCGAATCGGTGCGCGCCATGGCGAGGATCACGTCACCCTTGGTGCCGCTCGACACCCACGCCTTGGTGCCGTTCAGCACCCAGTGGTCGCCGTCGCGCACGGCCTGCGTGCGCAGCGAGGCCGCGTCCGAGCCCGCGTCGGGTTCCGAAAGCGCGAAG
>JAGWRI010000026.1 GCA_028876525.1 Gemmatimonadota bacterium
ATGGGCGTGAACGCCATCCGGACGTCGCACAACCCGCCGGCGCCCGAGTTCCTGGACCTGTGCGACCGCATGGGGTTCCTGGTCATGGACGAGGCGTTCGACGAGTGGACCTACGGCAAGGTGCCGTACGGCTACCACCTGTACTTCGCCACCTGGGCCGACAGCGACGTCACGGCGTACGTGCGCCGCGACCGCAACCATCCGTCCGTCATCCTGTGGAGCGCCGGCAACGAGATCGGCGAGCAGACCACGCTCGAGGGCGTGACCATCCTGCGCCACCTGGTGGGGCTGTTCCACGCCGAGGATCCCACGCGGCCCGTGACCACGGGCAACGACCAGATCGACGCCGACGGGCATCCGGCGCTGCTGTCGTTCCTCGAGGCCGAGGACGTCGTGGGGTACAACTACGTGGATCGCTGGCACGAGCGGCGCGAGCTGTTCGCGGAGGAAGACCGCGTGGCCCATCCCGACTGGAAGATGGTGGGCACCGAGAGCGAGTCGGCCGGCAACGCGTTCGGCGACGTGTACTCGCTGGGCAGCGACAGCGCGAAGGTCGAGCCCAATTATACGACTGGCATGATGCGCGCCGAAAACCTGCTCAGGTGGATCGACGTCCACCCGTACTTCTCGGGCGACTTCATGTGGACCGGGGTGGACTACCTGGGCGAGGCCATCTGGCCCAGCAAGGGGTTCCCGTCGGGCGCGCTGGACATCACCGGCCGGCCCAAGGACTCGTACTACCTGTACCAGAGCCGGTGGACCGACACGCCCGTATTGCACCTCTTTCCGCACTGGAACTGGCCGGGGCGCGAGGGGCAGATGATTCCAGTTCTGGCATACACCAACTGCACCAGCGTCGAGCTGTTCCTGAACGGCAGGTCGATGGGCACGAAGCGGCTGCAATTCCCGCAGCCGGGCACCTCGGGCGGGTGGAACAGCTACGCCACGCCGCCGGTGCCGGTCACGACCAACGACCTGCACGTCACGTGGGACGTGCCGTACGAGCCCGGCGTGCTGGTGGCCGTGGGCACGCGCGACGGCAAGGTCGCCTGCCACGATACCGTGCGCACGGCGGGCCCGCCGGCCGCGGTGCGCGCCATCGCGGAGCGCGACACGGTCACCGCCGATCCGCGCGACGTCGCGCTGGTGCGGTTCGCGATCGTGGACAGCGCGGGCACGGTGGTGCCCACGGCGAGCAACGACGTGCACGTGTCGGTTTCCGGCGGCACGATCGTCGGCCTCGACAACGGCGATCTCACGAACCATGAGCCCTATCGAATGGACCACCGCGCGGCGTTCAACGGGCGCGGCCTGGCCATTTTTCGGGCCGACCGGCCGGGCGTGTTGCGCGTGACGATGACCGCAAACGGGCTGCGCTCCGCCACCGTGGATGTGCAAGTCGTGCAAGGGCATCCGCTGGCCGTGGTGCCCGCCGCGCGCTGACGCCGCGCCGGGCCCTGCAACCAACCGCCGGGCTGATCCGTAGTAATTGCAGACGAACCCGTGACACCGTGGCCGCAACCAACCGCGCGCCCCCGGTGTCTCAGGGGAAAGCGGATCGCCACGAATGTCACTCGCACTCACCGAACCCCTCGCGCTCCACACCGACGCCGACGACGAGATCGAACGGCGCCAGTTGGACGCGCACGTCCGGGGCCAGTACCAGGTGGTACGCGAGCTGGGGCGGGGCGGCATGGGCGTGGTGTTCCTGGCGCGCGACCTCGCCCTGCACCGCACGGTGGCCATCAAGGTGCTGCGCCACGAATTCGTGGACTCCGACGAGCACCGCGAGCGCTTCCGCCGCGAGGCGCGGTTCGCCGCGCGGCTCGCCCATCCGGGCATCGTGCCCGTGTACACCTTCGGCGAGTCGCCCGAGCTGGTGTACATCGTGATGCAGTACGTGAACGGCATGTCGCTCGCCGAGCGGATACGCTCGAGCGGACGGCTGGCGCCGGCCGAGGCCGCGCGGCTGCTGCGCGACCTGGCCGAGACGCTGGCCTACGCGCACGGCGAGGGCATGATCCACTGCGATCTCAAGGCCGAGAACGTGCTCATCGAGCGGCGCACCGGGCGCGCATATCTCACCGACTTCGGCGTGGCGCGGCTGCGCGGCGCGAGCGGCGACGACTGCGAGGGGCTGCAGGCGTTCGGCACGCCGCACTACATGTCCCCCGAGCAGGCGGTGGGCGAGCCCGACCTCGACGGGCGCAGCGACATCTATTCGCTGGGCGTGCTGGGCTACCTCATGCTGGCCGGCCGGCTGCCGTTCGAGGGCACGAACTTCACCGCGCTGGCGGCGCAGCACGTGGTCCAGGCGCCGGCGCCCCTGGCCGAGCTGGCGCCCGACGCGCCGGCATCGCTGGCGTCGGCCGTCGAGCGGTGCCTGGCCAAGGAGCGGGCCGACCGCTGGCCGCGCGCGGAAGACCTTCGCGAGGCGCTGGCCGAGGAGTCTCGCCGTCCGCGGTGGCCTTGGAACGCCGGTGCGCGGCTGGGCCCCTGGGGCTGGGCGAAGGTCGTGGCCGGCCTGGCGGCGGCGGCGGTCCTGTTCGGCCGATAGGCTTGAAATAACCCCTTATATCATTAAGGCCGGTTACCGACAGGTGACCGGCCTTTCTGCGTTTCTTGCCATGGGCTTGTACGCCGGCGTCAAACATGCGAATATACCCCAGTGGGGTATACGGAACAGCACGGCGAGGCGATCGCATGACCGACACAGCCACCGAAGAACGGATCGTCATTCCCGTTACCGGAATGACCTGCGCCGCCTGCCAGGCCCGCGTCCAACGCACGCTCGCGCGGACGCCCGGCGTGGCCGACGCGACCGTGAACCTGATGCTCAACAACGCCACGATCGCCTTTGATCCGCACGAGATTTCGGCGGAGAAGCTGGTCGAGGCCATCCGCGAGTCGGGCTACGGCGCCGAGCTGCCCGCCACCACGCGCGGCGCGTTCGAGGAGCAGGAAGAAGCCGAGGCGGCGCACGCGAAGGAAGTGAAGGCGCTCACGCAGAAGGTCGTCGTGGCGCTCATCCTGGCGGCGGCCGCGATGGCGCTCTCCATGCAGGGCATGGGCGCCATGGGCGCCCGGAACACCATGGTCCGCTGGACGCTGCTCGTGCTCACGACGTTCGTGATGGCGTGGGCGGGGCGGCACTTCTATACGAGGGCGTGGAGCGCGCTCCGGCACGGCGGCTCCGACATGAACACGCTGATCTCGGTGGGCACCGGGGCGGCGTACCTGTTCTCGGCGGCGGCCACGGTGGCGCCCGGCTGGTTCCTGTCGCGCGGCGTGGAGCCGCACGTGTACTTCGAGGCGGTGGACGCCATCATCGCGCTCATCCTGCTGGGCAACCTGTTCGAGGCGCGAGCCAAGCAGCGCACCTCGGCGGCGCTGCGCGCGCTGGCCGACCTGCAGCCGCACACGGCGCGCGTCGTGGTGGACGGACAGGAGATGGACGTGCCGGTGGAGCAGGTGCGCCGCGGCGACCTGGTGCTCATCCGCCCGGGCGAACGGGTGCCGGTGGACGGCGACGTGACCGGCGGGCAGAGCGCGGTGGACGAGTCCATGCTCACCGGCGAGTCCATGCCGGTGGCCAAGGCGCCCGGCGGGAAGGTGTACGGCGGCACGATGAACCGCACCGGCGCGCTGCGCATCCGCGCCACCGCGCTGGGCGCCGACAGCGCGCTGGCGCGCATCGTGCAGCTCATGCGCGACGCGCAGGGCACGCGGGCGCCCATCCAGAACCTGGCCGACCGGGTGAGCGCGATCTTCGTGCC
>JAGWRI010000252.1 GCA_028876525.1 Gemmatimonadota bacterium
GGCCGTCTTGATGACGTCCAGGTTGTGCTCGATGACCAGCACCGTGTTGCCGCGGTCCACGAGGCGGTGCAGCACGTCGAGCAGCAGGCGCACGTCCTCGAAGTGGAGCCCGGTGGTGGGCTCGTCGAGGATGTAGAGCGTGCGGCCGGTGTCGCGCTTGGCCAGTTCGGTGGCCAGCTTCACGCGCTGTGCCTCGCCGCCCGAGAGCGTGGTGGCGCTCTGGCCGAGGTGCACGTAGCCGAGGCCCACGTCGTACAGCGTCTGCAGCTTCTGCTGGATGCGGGGCTGGTTCTCGAAGAACTCGAGCGCGTCCTCGACCGTGAGCTCGAGCACGTCGGCGATGCTCTTCCCGCGGAAGCGCACTTCCAGCGTCTCGCGGTTGTAGCGCTTGCCCTTGCACACCTCGCACGGCACGTACACGTCGGGCAGGAAGTGCATCTCGATCTTCACCAGGCCGTCGCCCTGGCAGGCCTCGCACCGTCCGCCCTTCACGTTGAACGAGAAGCGTCCCGGCCCGTAGCCGCGGATCTTGGCTTCGGGCATCTCGGCGAACAGCTCGCGGATGGGCGTGAACAATCCGGTGTAGGTGGCCGGGTTGGAGCGCGGCGTGCGGCCGATGGGGCTCTGGTCGATGTCGATGACCTTGTCCACGTGCTCGAGGCCGGTGATCGCGCCGTGCCGGCCGGGAATGGTCCGCGCCCGATAGAAGTGCCGGGCCAGCGCGCGGTGCAGGATGTCCTCGACGAGCGTGGACTTGCCCGACCCCGAGACGCCGGTGACGGCGACGAACCGGCCGAGCGGCAGCTCGACGGTGACGTTCCGCAGGTTGTGCTCGGCGGCGTCCGCGATGCGGATCACGCGCTGGGCGTCGAACGGCCGCCGCGCGCGCGGGATCTCGATGCGGAGCTGGCCGGCCAGGTACTTGCCGGTGAGCGAGCCCGGGGTGCGGATGATGTCGTCCACCGTGCCCTCGGCCACCACGCGGCCGCCGTGCGTGCCGGCGCCCGGTCCGAGGTCGATCACGTGGTCGGCGGCGCGCATCGTCTCCTCGTCGTGCTCGACGACGATCACCGTGTTGCCCAGGTCGCGGAGCTGCTCGAGGGTGGCGAGCAGGCGCGCGTTGTCGCGCTGGTGGAGTCCGATGCTCGGTTCGTCCAGGATGTACAGCACGCCGACCAGCCGCGAGCCGATCTGGGTGGCGAGCCGGATGCGCTGGGCCTCGCCGCCCGAGAGCGACTCGGCCGACCGGCTGAGCGTGAGGTAGTCGAGGCCGACGTCCACCAGGAAGCGGAGGCGCTCGCGCACTTCCTTCAGGATGGGGCCGGCGATTTCGGGGTCGAGGCCGGGGCGTCCCGGGGCGCGCAGCACGAGGGCGTCCATGAACGCGCCGGCGGCGACGATGGGCAGCCCGGCCAGCTCGCCGATGTTGCGGTCGCCGACGGTCACGGCCAGCGACTCGGGCTTGAGCCTCAGGCCGCGGCAGGCCTCGCACGGGACCTCGAGCATGTACTCCTGCAGCTCGAGGCGGATGGCGTCGGAGGCGGTGTCCTCGTAGCGGCGCTCGACGTTGGCGATGACGCCCTCCCACGCCACGCCCGACTTCCGGTGGGCGCCCGACTCGTCGCCGTAGAGGATGGCGTGCTGCACGTCGGCGGGGAGATCGCCCCACGGCGTATTGAGGTCGAAGCCGTACTTCCGGGCGAGCGCGGGGAGGACCACGCGGCGGAGCTGTCCCGCGGGCTCGCCCCACGGCAGGATGACGCCCTCGAGTATCGAGATGCGCGGGTCGCCGAGCACGAGCCCCTCGGCGACGCGCCGCCGCGTGCCGAGGCCGCCGCACGCGGGGCACGCGCCGTAGGGCGAATTGAACGAGAACTGGCGCGGCTCGAGGTCGGGGAGCGAGAGGCCGCAGGCGGGGCAGCCGTAGCGCTCGGAGAACACCTCGGTGGCGTCCCGGCCGGCGTCGTGCACCTCGACCAGTCCGTCGGCGAGCTTGAGGGCGGTCTCGAGCGAGTCGGTGAGCCGCGCGCGGTCGTCGACGCGCACCGCGGTCCGGTCGACGACCACGGAGATGGTGTGGTTCTGCCGGCGGTTCAGCCTGGGGGGCGCGGCGACCTCGATCAGCGCGCCGTCCACCCAGGCGCGGATGAACCCCTGCTTGCGCACCGACTCGAACAGCTCGCGGAATTCGCCCTTGCGGCCCTGGACGAGCGGCGCGCGGATCTCGATGCGGGTGTCGGCGGGCCAGCCGAGGACGACGTCGGAGATCTGGGCGGCGCTCTGCCGCTGCACGGGGCGGCCGCAGCTGGGGCAGTGCGGCGTGCCGGCGCGGGCGTAGAGCAGGCGCAGGTAGTCGTAGATCTCGGTCACCGTGCCGACGGTGGATCGCGGATTGTGGCCGGCGCTCTTCTGCTCGATGGAGATGGCGGGGGAGAGGCCCTCGATGGAGTCCACGTCGGGCTTCTCCATGAGCCCGAGGAACTGCCGCGCGTAGGCGGACAGCGACTCGACGTAGCGCCGCTGCCCTTCGGCGTAGATCGTGTCGAACGCCAGCGACGACTTGCCCGACCCGGAGAGGCCGGTGACCACCGTCAGCCGGTCGCGCGGGATGGCGACGTCGATGTTGCGGAGGTTGTGCTCCCGCGCGCCGCGGACGATGAGTGCGTCTTCTGCCATAGCCAGCGAAAGCTGGGCGATCGGGCGGGGGGAGACAAGCCGGGGGGGTGCGGCGTTATCTTACGGAGTCTCTTCCGCGCCCGCCGCCATGCCCCACACCGATGCCATCGTCGTCCTCACCACCGTCGCCACCGACGAGGAGGGCGTCCGTCTCGTCCGCGCGCTGCTGGAGCGCCGCCTGATTGCCTGCGGCACGCTCCTGCCCGGCGCCCGTTCGCTGTACCGCTGGCAGGGGAAGATCGCCGACGAGCGGGAGGTTGTGCTGCTGCTCAAGACGCGCTCGGCCCGGCTGGAGACGCTGCTGGCGGCATTCGGCGACCTCCATCCGTACAAGGTCCCGGAGCTGCTGGCGCTCCCGGTGTCGGCGGGGCTGTCCAAGTATCTCGAATGGATCAGCGGCGAGACGTCGCTCGCCCTGGCCTGAGGCGATGACGGCACGCGACGACCGGCCGGTGGAGCGCGAGGTCGCGCCCCCGGTGGTGGCCAACGCCGACCGCACGGACGCGGCGGAGCACGCGGCGTCCCTGGCGCCTCGCCCGGACACGCCGGCCCGGCGGACCGCCCTCGAGGACGTGCGCCTGCGGCTGGAGCGGCGCGACGTCTCGGGGGCGCTGGCCCGGCTCGACAGGCTCCTGGCCGAGCTCCCCGACGACGTGGAGCTGCTGTGCGCGCGGGGGACGCTGCACGCCCAGCAGTCGCGCTTCGACCGGGCGGCGGCGGACCTGCGGCGCGCGGCGCGGCTGGCCGAGCACGACCCGCGGGTGCTGGTGGCCACGGGGCTGTTGGCGTGCCGCCGGGCGCGCTGGCGCGACGCGATCGATCCGCTGCGCGAGGCGGCGGCGCTGGAGCCGGCGGACGCCGCGGTGCAGTACTACCTGGGCGAGGCGTACAACCACGTGGACGACCTGGTGCCGGCGCTCACGGCGTACGAGCGCGCCGTGGAGCTGGAGCCGTCCAACTGGCGGGCGCTGAAGGGCGTGGGGGTGGTGCTGGACCGGCTGGGCCGGCGGGACGAAGCCACCGAGGCGTACCGCCGGGCGCGCGAGGCGCGGGCGCCGTGATCGAGGTGCGCATCGACGATCTGGCGTTCTACGAGGGCGAGGCGATCGCCTGGCCGGTGGACGCGACGCTCGGTGCGACCACCCCGCTGCTGCGGCGGCTGGAGCGCGCGGCGGGCAGCGCGCTGGCGGCGCGCGGGCCGGTGCAGCAGGCGCTTCCGGTGGGGGCGGCCGTGGTGACGAACGCCGGCGACCTGAAGGTGGAGTTGCTGATCAACGCGGTGATCGTGAGTGCGGAGGAGCGGGCGTCGCGCGAGGGGGTGCGGCGGGCGCTCGTGAGCGCGCTGCAGCGGGCGGCGGACTTCGCCGTCGGCGAGCTGGCCGTGGCCCCGTTCGGGATCGGGGCGGGCAATCTGGACGTGGAGGAGAGCGCGACCGTGATGGCCGACGTGATGCGGGAGCACCTGGCGCGGGCGGCCCACCCGCAGCGCATCGTGGTGATCGTGGAGAACGACGTCGAGGAGGCCGCGTGGCAGTCGGCCCTGCGCCGGACGGCGTCGTGAACCGGCGGATCGCGACGGCAGCGGTGGTGCTCGTGCTGTGGGCGGGCGGGATGGCGGCGCTCATCCGGCAGCAGTACTTCCAGCCCAACGTGGAGCGGCTGGCCGAGGCGGCGATGCGGGTGACCCCGGGGGCGGTGTTCTACGCCGTGATGCAGGGGGGGCGCCAGATCGGCTTCGCGTCGTCCACGATCGACACGGTGGCCGGGGGGATCCGGTCCACCGACTACCTCGTGGCCAACGTGCCGGCGGGCGGCAGCGTGCATCGGCTGCAGGCGCGGACCACCGTGCACGTCTCGCGGACGCTGCGCGTGCGCCAGTTCGAGGTGGACGTGGAGTCGGACAGCGCGCCGTTCCACGCCGGCGGACGGGTGGATGGGGACTCGGTGATCGTGTACGCGATCTCGACCGGCGCCGGGCCGGCGCGCGATTCGCAGCGGGTGAAGATCGGCGGCCCGGTGCTGCTCCCCACGCTGGTGCCGCTGGCGGTGGCGCTGGGGGAGGAGCCGTCGGTGGGCAAGTCGTACCGGCTGCCGGTGTTCGATCCGACCACGATGGCGCCGAAGGACGCGAAGATCACGGTGCAGGCGGAGACGACGTTCGTGGTGAACGACAGCTCGGTGCTCGATTCGACGACGATGCGGTGGCGCGGGGTGACGCCCGACACGCTGAAGGCGTGGCGGCTGGCGTCGGAGGGCGCGGCGGGGACGGGCGGCTGGGTGGACGCGCAGGGGCGGCTGATCGAGAGCCGCCAGATGGGATTCCGGCTGATCCGGCGTCCATACGAAGTTGCGTATGAGAACTGGCGGCTGGAGAGCCCCGACAGCGGGGGGCCGGCGCCCGCGGACCGCGACGTGCTGGAATCCACGGCAATCGCGGCCAACGTGACGGTCACGCGCCAGCTGCCGCGGCTCGAGGTGCGTCTCCTGGGCGCCGACCTGTCGGGATTCGACCTGAACGGCGGGCGGCAGACGCTGCGCGGCGACACGCTGACCATCGTGCGCGAGGACCCGGACAGCCTCACGCCGCGGTACTACATGGGCGTGCGGCGGCCGGCCGACGTGGAGGCGGCGACCGGGCCCGAGCCGCTGGTGGAATCGGACAACCGGTCGATCCAGGTGCTGGCGAAGCGGCTGCGCGGCGGCGAGCGCGACCCCCGGGTGGTGGCCGAGCGCATCAACCGGTGGGTCCACGACTCGCTGCGGAAGCGGATCAGCTTCGGCGTGCCCGACGCGCTGCAGGTGCTGCGCGCGCGGAGCGGCGACTGCAACGAGCACACGCAGCTGTACATCGCGCTGGCGCGGGCGGCGGGAATCCCGGCGCGCGCCGCCGCCGGCCTGGCCTACGTGAACGGCAAGTTCTACTACCATGCCTGGCCGGAGGTGTACCTGGGCCGATGGGTCGCCGTGGATCCGACGTTCGGCGAATTTCCCGCCGACGCGGCGCACGTGCGGTTCGTGGTCGGCGGGCTGGCCCGCCAGGTGGAACTGGTGCATCTCATCGGGGTTCTCCGCGTCCAGGTCCTGTCGCCCACCGGGGAACCGGCCGCCCGCTGACGCGGGCGGCGCCCCGGTCCATCCTTCCGGTCTCGCCATGATCCGACTCCAGAGCCTCACCAAGCGGTACGGCAGCTTCACGGCGGTGGACGCCATCGACCTCGACGTTCCCCGCGGCGAGCTGTTCGGGTTCCTCGGGCCCAACGGCGCCGGCAAGACGACCACGCTGCGCATGATCGCCGGCATCCTGCGGCCCACCGCGGGCACCGTGGCGATCGGCGGGGTGGACGTCGCGAAGGATCCCAACCGCGCGAAGATGAAGCTGGGATTCATTCCCGACCGGCCGTTCATCTACGAGAAGCTCACGGGCGCGGAATTCATGCGGTTCGTGGCCGGGCTGTACGATCAGGAGGGGCCGGAGGTCGAGCACCGGATGCGCGAGCTGCTGGCGTTGTTCGACCTCGACGCGTGGCAGGACGAGCTGGTGGAGAGCTACAGCCACGGGATGCGGCAGAAGCTGATCATCTCCAGCGCGTTCGTGCACAAGGCGGAGGTGATCGTGGTGGACGAACCGATGGTCGGGCTCGATCCCAAGGCGGCGCGGATCCTGAAGGACCTGTTCCGCGAATACACGCGGCGCGGAAACACGATCATGATGTCGACGCACACGCTCGAGGTGGCGGAGGCGCTGTGCGACCGGATCGCGATCATCCAGACGGGGAAGATCCGCGCCTGCGGGACGATGGCCGAGCTGCGCCAGAGCGCCGAGGGGGGCGCCGCGGGGCTGGAGGACATCTTCCTCAAGCTCACGGGCGAGAATGCGGCGCGCGAACTGGTCGAGGTGCTGAATGCCTGACGGCGCGGCGGCGGGCGCGCCGGTGGTGGCCGACCCGTCGCTCCTCCACCTGCTGGCGCCCAAGTGGCTCACGGCGCGGGCGCGGCTGCTGGCCGGCGAGCGGGGCCGCGGCGCGCGGTTCGCCGTGCTCGCGATCTTCGGCGCGCTGTTCTGGGCGTTCGTCTACGTCGTGCTGAACCGCCTGCTCCGCTATTTCCGCGGCGTCGAGGAGATCGGCCCCCTGCTGGCCGGCAAGCTGCTGGGCCTGATCCTGATCGGATTCTTCTCGATCCTCGTGCTGTCGAACATCATCACGGCGCTGTCGAGCTTCTTCCTGGCGCGCGACCTGGACCTGCTGGTGTCGGGCCCCGTGGACTGGCTCAAGCTGTACCTCGCCAAGCTGCTCGAGACGACGGTGGACTCGAGCTGGATGGTGACGCTGCTCGCGATCCCGATGTTCGCCGCGTACGGGCGCGTGTACCAGGGCGGGTGGTGGTTCCCGGTGGTGAGCCTGGCCGTGTTCCTGCCGCTGCTGGTGATCCCGGCGGTGATCGGCTCGGCCATCACGCTGCTGCTGGTGAACATCTTTCCGGCGCGCCGCACGCGGGACATCCTGAGCGTGATCGCGGTGATCGCGGCCGCCGGCATCGTGCTGCTGTTCCGGCTCGTGCGGCCGGAGCGGCTGGCCCGCCCCGAGGGATTCCGATCGCTGGTGGACTTCGTGACCGTGCTGCGCACGCCGACCTCGCCGCTGTTCCCCAGCGAGTGGGCGGCCCGCGGCGTGATGAGCTGGCTGCAGTACCGGCTCGAGTACCTGCCCTTCTACCTGCTGTGGACGTCGGCGGCCGCGGCAGTGGCGCTCGGCGCGATGCTCCACCGGGCGTACTACCTCAAGGGGTTCAGCAAGGCGCAGGAGAGCGGCGCGCACTGGGTGCGCGGCCGGCTGATGCGGCGCATCGCCATGACGCTGTTCCGTCCGCTGTCGGTGCTCAAGCGCGAGCTGATCCTCAAGGAGCTGCGGCTCTTCTTCCGCGACACCACGCAGTGGTCGCAGCTCATCCTGCTCGGCGTGCTCGTGGTGGTGTACGTGTTCAACATCAAGTATCTCCCGCTGCGCGGCGAGGGCATGACGTTCTTCCTCATCAACATCGTGCCGTTCCTCAACCTCGTGCTGGCCGGGTTCGTGCTCGCCTCCATCGCGGCGCGGTTCATCTTCCCGGCCGTGAGCCTCGAGGGGCGGACGCTGTGGCTGCTGCGGTCGAGTCCGATGGAGGTGCGCGACCTGCTGTGGGCCAAGTTCTGGGTCGGCACCCTGCCCCTGCTCATCCTGGCCGTGGTCATCGTGGCCGTGACCGACTACCTGCTCGACGTGACGCCGTTCATGTTCGCCGTCTCGGTGCTGACGATCGTGCTGATGACCTTCGCGGTGGCGGGAATGGCCCTCGGGTTCGGCACGCTGTTCCCCCAGTTCGAGACCGAGAACGCCGCCCAGATCCCGACGTCGTTCGGCGGCCTCCTGTTCATGATGGCGTCGGTGGCGATGATCGGCGGCGTGGTGATCCTCGAGGCCCGCCCGGTCTACGAGTACCTCCTGGCGCGCATGGCGAATCGGGCCCCCAACCCCTGGGAACTGTGGTTGGGCTTCGGCGGAGCCGCCCTGCTCTGCCTGGGATGCACATTGGTTCCCATACGCGTCGCGCTCCGGCGCCTGTCTGCCGTCGAGCGCTGACGCCTTCACAATTCCTTAGCCATGGGGACCCGCACAAAGACCCGGTGACGGGCCGCACCGGGCGCGGGTCATTGTCCACACAACACGCCGCGGTGCACGACGTGCCGCGGCCCGCAACGGCGACCGGCCATCCCGGACGGCTGCTGAACGACCCGACCCCCCAATTATGAGGAGGCAGTAATGATTCGCATGCGTTGGCTCGCGCTGGCGCTCGTGTGCTCGGTAGCCACGACCGTCCATGCGCAGACGACCCAGGACACGGCCAAGGCCAAGCCGGCGGTGACCAAGACGCACCATCGCGTGGCCAAGGCGGCCGCGAAGAGCGAGAAGATGGAGCACAAGGGCGGCTCGATGGAGAAGGCGGCCACGAAGACCGTCGCCAAGCACGAGAAGTCCGAAGCCAAGGGCGAGAAGGCCGAGGCGAAGGGCGAGAAGATGGAGCACAAGGGCGAGAAGATGACGCACAAGGCCCGCACCAAGGCCAAGATGAAGGCCGACTCGACCAAGAAGGGCAGCTGACCGCAGCTGGCTGACCCCGTCGAAAAGCCCCGGCGCCTCGTTCGAGCGCCGGGGCTTTCTTCATCCCGGGCGGTCCGCGCCGGCGTCCACGGCCGCGCCGCACCAGGCGCAGAAGCGCGCCCCGGCCAGCAGGCGCCCGCCGCACGCCGTGCACCCGTCCGGCCCCGCCGCCGACGGCGCGGCCGGCTCGTCGGTCCCGAAGAACAGGGGCTGGAGCACGACGCCCATGGCGACGAGCGCGAGCCCCGTGCCCGTGACCAGCGCGCCGATCACGCGGACTCCCCCGGTTCGGCGCGCGGCCAGAGTGCGACGATGCCGGCCGCGACCAGCCCCAGCCCGCCGATCCAGATCCACGGCGCCAGCGGCACGAAGGTGATGCGCAGCTGCACCAGGTCGCCGTCGGTGGCCAGCAGGCGGGCGCGCATCTCGAGCAGCGGCGAGGCGCGCACCCCCGGGCGCGACACGGGCGCGAACACCGAGTCGCCCTGCGCGTCCCGGTACTGGAGCTGCTCGGCGACCACGAGTCCGCGCGGCGCGCCGTCGCGCGACGCCGCGAGCGCGGCCGCGAGCAGGTCGTGGTCGGGCGTGGCCGAGCGCGACACGCCCTGGCTCTCGAAGCGCCAGACGCCGCCGAACGGATCGGCGATGCGCGCTTCCTGACCGGTGCGCAGCGTGACCTCGCGCCGCGCGGCGAATCGGCCGCCGGCGAGCCCGGCCAGCAGCACGACCGCCGCGGCATGGGCCAGACGGGCGCCGGCGCGCCGGTGATCGCGCGGCGGGGCCGCCCCCGCCC
>JAGWRI010000253.1 GCA_028876525.1 Gemmatimonadota bacterium
GCCCCCCGCCGCCCTGCCGGAGGCGCCGGCGGGTCTCCCGACGGCGCGCGAACCGCTCGACCTCCCGGCCGATCCGTTCGTCCCGGAGCCCGCCGCCGGTCCGGCCCCCGAACCGGTGGGCGATTCCGCGGACGAGCCAGCACCGGCCCCCGTGGCCGGCGGGGCGGGTGGGGCTGGGGCCGGAGTCGCGGAATCCGCGCACCTCGTGTTCCGCGTGGGGCGCGAGCTGTTCGCGATTCCGCTCGACGCCATCGAGGAGGCGGTGGACGTCGACCGCGTCCAGCGCGTGCCCGAGATGAGCGCCGCCATGCTCGGGGTCCTGTCGCTCCGGGGGGAGCTCGTGCCGCTCTACGCCAGCGCCGGCGTGCTGGGCGCCGCGGCCGACGCGTCGCGCGCGGCGCTGGTGTTCACCACCGAACGGGGGCGCATCGCCCTGGCCGTGGACGACGTGGACGACGTGCTCCCGCTTCCCCCGGAGGCCCGGGGCCGCGCCCCGCTGGACTTCGGCGACGCCCTCCTGGTTGGCGTGGCGCGGCGCGGCGCCGATCTTATCGGGGTGCTCGACCCCGCTGCCCTCATTGCCGCCTGCCGCGCCGACCGCGCGCTGGAGACCGCATGACCAAACCCCGCACCGTCAAGATCGTCTCGTTCCGGCTGGGCAACGACTTCTTCGCCGCCGACATCTTCACCGTGGAGCGC
The DNA here is from genome assembly GCA_028876525.1 of Gemmatimonadota bacterium. Taxonomy (GTDB): domain Bacteria; phylum Gemmatimonadota; class Gemmatimonadetes; order Gemmatimonadales; family Gemmatimonadaceae; genus JAGWRI01. Next base: position 700 of record JAGWRI010000253.1, read on the forward strand.
GTGCTGCGCTATCAGGCGCCCGTGGTCGTGCCCAACGTCCCGGCGTGGATCGAGGGGGTGATCGAGTACCAGGGCCGCGTGGTGCCGGTGATCAATCTGCGGCGCCGGTTCCAGATGGCGGGGGCCCCGCCCACCGGCGACACGCGCATCCTCGTGCTCAAGGCCGGCCCCGAGTGGATCGGGGCGGTGGTGGACGCCGTGCTGGAGGTGACGGCGTTCGACGAGGCGCAGCTGTCGCCGCCGCCGACGCTGTTCCGCGGCCTGGCGGCCGAGTATCTGCGGGGAATCGTGCGCCTGGGCGACCGGCTGCTGATCTACCTGGCCATGGACCGCCTGCTCTCGTCGGACGAGCAGCTGACGCTGGAGCGCGTCGCCGAGGAGGCCCTGCCGCATGGCTGAGTCTCCGCTCGCCGAGCGGCGGGCGCACTACGCGGCGCTGGAGGCGCGGCTCGACGCGCCCACGGCGGCCGCCGAGCGCGACACCCTCAAGGGCGAGATCATCGGGTTCTTCAAGCAGGTCGAGCAGGAGGTGGCCGACCTGTCCCAGCTCAAGGACGAGATCCGGAAGCTGGTGGACAAGTGGAAGGCGCTGGGGGCGCAGCCGCTGGCGCCCGAGTTCAGCGCGGCGCGCCCGGTGGTGCACGCCGACCACATCGGCGCGTCCACGTTCATCGAGAAGGGCTGGAGCCGGCTCTCGCTGGGCGACTACGAGGGCGCCGAGGCGGCGTTGCGCCGGGCCATCGAGCTGTCGCCCAACGATCCGCAGTCCGAGGCGCTGCTCGGCTGGGCGCAGATGCTGCAGGAAAAGTACGACGACGCGCTGCTCATGTTTCAGAAAGTGCTGATGCGCGAGCCCACGAACGCGCTGGCCCGCATCAACGTCGGCTACATCTGCCTCAAGAAGGGGATCTTCGGCGAGGCGATCGAGCACCTGTCGAAGGCCATCCGCCTGGACAACGACAAGAAGGCCACGCTGTACGCGCACTTCTACCTCGGGCTGGTCTACCTCGAACGGGACATGTTCGAGGACGCCCAGACCTTCTTTCAGAAGACCATCGCGCTGGGCCCCAACCTCATCGAGGCGTACTACGAGCTGGGCCGCGCGTTCTGGTTCAACGGCCAGCGCGACGAGGCGATGCAGGCATGGCGCGACGGATTCGCCCAGAACAAGTTCAACCCATGGGGCAAGAAGTGCGCCGAGGTGCTGCAGGTCGTGGAGGAGGGCGGGGAGCCGTAGCGGCGGCGGTCGCCTCGGCGCTCGTCATCCTGGCCGGCGCGGCGCTTCCCCTGGCCGCGCAGTCGGCGGCCCCGGTGCGGCTCGACCGCGGGCGGTTCACCGTGGTGGCCTATCCCGAGGACGCCACGCTCGCCCGGTCGGTGCTCGACGCCGCGATGGCGCGCGACACCTTTCCCGGGCTGCCGCGGCCGAAGGAACACGTGCTGATCGCCATCGCGCCGGACATGGCGCGGTTCCGGGAGTGGGCGGGGCCCGGGGCCCCCGAGTGGGGGGCCGCGCTCGCCTTCCCGGGGCTCCGGCGGATCATCATCCAGGGCAGCCGCGCCGGCACGCCGGCGGGGAATCCGCTCGAGGTCGTGCGCCACGAGCTGGCCCACCTCGCCCTGCACGAGTATCTCGGCGACCTCGCCCCGCGCTGGTTCGACGAGGGGTATGCCAGCTACGTGGCGCACGAGTTCACGCGCGGCGACGCGTTCGCCGCCAACCTCGCCCTGGCCCTGCAGGGCGTGCCGACGCTCACCGAGCTGAACGCCTACTTCGAAGGCGGGTCGTCCACCGCGCAGGCGGGATACGCGCTGGCGGCGAGCGCGGTGAGCGACATGGCGGCGCTCGACGCGGGGCGGGGCCTGGCCCGCGTTTTCGCGGCGTGGCGCGCCACCGGGTCGCTGGACGCGGCGCTGCGCCAGGCCGACGGCGTCACGCTGGACGGGTTCGAGGCGGAGTGGCGGCAGCGGGCCCGGCGCCGCTACGGCGCGCTGACGCTGATGGAAGACCTGACGCTGCTCGGCATCCTGTTCCTGGTGTTCGTGTTTCCGCTGTGGATTGCGAGGCGACGGCGGGACCGCTCACGGATGGCGGCGCTCAAGGCCGCCGACGCCGCGGCGGATGCGCGGGAGCGGGAGAGCGCCCTGGCCGAGCTGCTCGGGCCCGGAACGCCGCCGGACGCC
>JAGWRI010000254.1 GCA_028876525.1 Gemmatimonadota bacterium
GTCAAGGGCGACGGAATTCACGCCTGATATATATATCAACGCATTTTGATGCGTCAAGCCCACGGGACCCGGCAGGACGGGAACTGCGTGAGGCGGTCGTCGGCCCTGCCGTCCGACGGTCGAGCATGCCGACGGTCGCGCACGACGGCGCCCGGCGCCGCCGCTCCGGCGGCCAGCCGCGTCAGCGCGCCCCGAGCTCCTGCGGCGCGCCGTTCTCGCGCGCGACGAGCAGGAGCTGCCGGCCCAGATACACGTGGACGCCGATGATCGCGACCACCACGCCGCCCATCGACAGCCAGGTGACGTGCTCGGTGATCGGGTCGATGCCGCCCGTCGGGGTGTGGCGGCTGTAGAAGGCCACCACGGCGAACAGGGCCAGCAACCCGGCGCACACGGCGTAGGCGCCGAGCCCCAGCAGTCGCGCGATCGTCTTCGGCATGGATGCGTCTCCCCGGCAGTCGAGTGGTGGATGCTCCGTAATCTGCGCCGTCCCGGGGCCCGCGTCGAGTGGTCGCGCCGCGTCAGTACGGCTCGACGACGACTTTCAGCGGGCCGCCCGGCTCGCGCTCGGAGTAGGCGCGGTACCAGGCGCGGTCGCCGAACCGCGCCCTGAGCACGCTGTCGCGGGCGCCGAGGTCGGCGGCATAGACCACGTCGCCGCCGATCCGCCCGTCGGGGCCGATGGTCTCGAGCAGGAGTCCGAGCCCGAACGGCATGCCGCCGAACTTCGCGTCCGAAGCCAGCTCGTCGCGGCAGGCCGGGGTGAGCGATCGGGCCGAGGAGATGTGGATCGTGGGATCGAGCGCCTGGATGGGCGCGGCACCCGGGGCGTAGGTGGCGATGCGGGCGGCGGCCGCCGCCGCGCGCTGCGCCGGTTCGGCCACGGTATCCGCTTCGGCGGCGCGCACCGCTTCGAGCACCGAGCAGGCGTCGCCGTGCGCGAACGCCTCGTCGGCGGCGGAGCGCGTGAACCCGACGCCCCACAGCCGGCGAATGAGCCGCCCGCTGAACGGCTCGTGCACGAACACGAGCGCGTGGTGCGCGTGCGCGGCGCTGGTGGCGGCCGCGAGATCCACCTTGAACGTGTCGCGCGAGGCGCGCACCTGGTTGGCCAGCCCCAGGGCGCCGTAGGCGCCCATGGGCAAGAGCCAGGCCACGGCGATGCCGGTGAGCGCGGCCAGCGGCGCCCCGAAGCGCCAGTATCCGCCCCAGCGCTCGGCGATCAGGAACGGCGCCCGCGCGACGAGGATCACGGCGGCGCCCACGGCGGTGTACAGGAAGCGCGGCCCGAGGAACTCGCCGTCGTGCCAGTAGAGCGCGTAGGCCAGGAGCTGCGCGCCGAGCAGGCCGAGCAGGAGCGCGTCCCAGCGGCTGGCGCGCCGCATGGACAGCAGGCCGGCCACGGCCACGACGAGCGCGGGCACCGGCCACCCGAGGAGATAGCCGTTGAGCTCGCTCATGTACTTGGCCGCGAGCACGAGGGCGCGGAGCGGCGTGTGCGCCACGCCCTGCGGGTCCACGTGGAACCCGAGGCGGTGCCCGGGGCCCCACATCACTTCATATGCAAAATGAAATATGCCGCCGGTGGTGGCCCAGTTGGTGTACAGCAAAGGCGCGACCCCGACGGCCCCGAACGCCGCCTGCACGGCGAGATCGCGCCATCGCGGCCGGTCGTGGCGAATCACCGAGAGCTGGAACAGCCCGACCACCGTGGACACGACCACGGCGTCGAGCGGCCGGATCGTGGCCATGAAGCCCAGCGCGAGGCCGATTCCGCCGGCAATCCACCGCCCGCGCCGGCGCGTGGGCGCGCGTTCCCACTCCGCCAGCCCGGCCAGCGCCAGCATGGCCAGGAAGAGCACCGGCACGTGGTTCATGTAGCTGGCCGACATGAGCAGGGGGATCGGCGCCAGCGCGAACAGCGCCGCGGCGGCGCGCCCCTGCGTTTCCCCGTACGCCCGGCGCGCCACGTGGTACACGAGCGCCGCGGTTCCCCCGCCGAGCAGCGGGTCGAGGAGCCAGGGCGCGTGGACCAGGACGCCGAGCGCCAGCACGAGCGGCCCCCCGATCGGGAACTGCGAAAACCAGCGGCCGGTGTCGATCACGTTGTCCACCGCGAAGAACTCGGCGTTCGGATCGGCGGGAAGCGTGAGGCGCCCGTGCAGCAAAATGTGCGCATGCCAGAGCTGGGCGATCTCGTCGGCGGTGGTCGGCGCGAACCGGTACGCGTACCAGGCCAGGGCCACGCTGAGCGCCGTGAACGCCCCGCCGACGAGCAGCGCGAACACGAGCGGCGACGGGCGGTCGAGCCATCGCGCGAGCCGCGCCGGAAGCGCGCGCAGCCATGGCAGCGGAAGCGCGGCGAGAAGCAGCACCGGGCCCAGGGTGAGCAGCGATGCCGCGGCCCAGTAGGCGACGTTGCCGAGCGGCCCGCCGCCGGGCACGAGCAGCGGCAGCGGGAAGATGCCGAAGACGACGAGGAAGACCACGGCCGCGACGGCGACCGGCGGAATCTCGACGCGCGCGGCGCGCGGCCGTTCGCTCATGGAGGGCTCCCCTTGCGCTCGGCCACCCACACCTCGCCGTCGCGCGCGTGAATGCCCGGGGCGACGGGCCCGAATTGGGCCGTGTCCACCATGCCCTGGGCGATGGCCTGCTGAATGGTCTGTCCGTACCGCGGCGCGAGCACGATGATCTCGCGCGTGGCGTTGGCGACGGGCGTGGACAGCAGCGCCGTGTCGCCGCCGGCGCGGAGCAGATAGTACTGCAGCGGCGCGTTCGCCGGGATCGGCGCCAGGATCCGATCGCCCGGCTGCACGACGCCGACGAGCACGCGGGCCAGCGGCGCGCCGGCCGCGAACACGCCGGTGTCGGCGTCGGTGCCGAGCGAATTGCGCGCGAACCCCCACGCCACGCCGGCCACGGCGAGCACGCCGGCCACCGCCGGCAGGGCCGGCCGGAACCTCGCGCCCCGCGCCGTGGCGAGCAGCAGCTCGGCCGCGCTTCCGGCGGCGAGGGCGACCAGCGGGAGCATCCACAGCCAGATCCGGGCGTAGGGCATGCGGTGCGTGGCCAGCAGGAGCAGGGCGCTCCACACATACGCCGCGAGCAGCGGCGATACCGTCGCGCGCGTGACGCGGCGGCGGCGCACGATCCCCACCGCCGCCAGCGCGCCGAGCAGCACCGCGACCGCCCACGGGTAGGGCTCCGACCAGCCCACCAGCACGCCGGCCAGCCGGGCGAAGAAATCGTAGAAGAACCGCGGCCAGGGCGACGCGGTCACGAACTTGTTGGCGGCCACGGCGGCGATGCCGTTGGCGCGCACGATCGGGAGGTACGCCAGCACGGTGAGCGACGCGGCGCCGAGGAGCGCCGCCGTCATCTCGCCGAGCGGGCGGCGCGCCGCGCGCCCGCCCTCGATGACGACGGTGAGCACGAACCACGCGCAAACTGCGCCGAGCGGATACAGCATGACCGGGATGGTCGCCAGGCCGGCGGCAGCGAGCAGGGCGAACGCGGCCCAGCGGCGCGGCGTGCCCCCCGCCGCGCGGATGCGCTCGGCCACGAGGAGCAGCGCGAGGTAGGCCGCGATGACGAACGCGTAACCGCGGGCGCTGGCCGAGAACAGCACGAGCTGCGTGGCGGCGGCCGCGAGCGCCGTGCCGACCAGCGCCGCGGCGGACGAGTAGAGCGCCCGCCCCACGGCAAAGGTCAGCGGCACGATCGCCAGGCCCGCCACGAACGCCGGCAGCCGCAGCACCCACGGCGCATTCCCGGCCAGCATCACGCCGAGCTTGGCCACGACGGTGTAGAGCAGATGGTTGTTCGGAAACTCGTAGCCGCCGATCGCGGTCGCCCACGGCTGCCCGATGAAGTACAGGTAGGTGACCGACTCGTCGTAGCGCATCGGCTGGGCGAGCGCCGAGAGGCGCGCCACGGCGGCGGCGAGCAGGATCACGACCAGCGCGACCCGCGTCGCGTCGTCCTCGTCGCGCCACCAGGCGCGGATCGCGTCGATCATGCGGCGGCGTACGGCTCGACGCCGGCCCGGCTGACGCGGTGCGACACGAGCGGGAGCGGCGGCTCGGCGGCGTCGGCAATCGCGACCGCCTCGTCGAGGCAGGCGCGCCCGTCGGCGATGCCGCGCGCGTCGCGCGCGTAGATCGAGGCCAGCGGTTGACCCGCCTCGACCCGGTCGCCCGGCTTCACCGTGATCACGAAGCCCACCGTGGGGTCCACGCTGTCGGCGGTCTTCGTGCGCCCGCCGCCCAGGCGGGTCACGCCGTACCCGATGGGCCGTGGCCGCACGGCGGCCACGACTCCGGCGCGCGGCGCCGTGTAGAATTCGCACTCGGCGGCCTGCGGCAGCAGCGCCGGGTCGTCCACGACCGCCGGATTGCCCCCCTGCGCCTCGATGATGCGCTGGAACTGCCCGGCCGCCGCGCCGCTGGCGACGGCCCCCTCCAGCCGCCGCCGCGCGTCGCCGGCGTCGGCGGTGATGCCGGCCAGGCGCAGCATCTCGACGCCCAGGGCGTAGGTCACCTCCATGAGGTCGGGCGGCCCATCGCCGCGCAGGGCCTGGATGGCCTCCTCGGTCTCGAGCGCGTTCCCGCAGGCGCGCCCCAGGGGACGGTCCATGGCGGTGAGCAGCGCGACGACGGGGCATTCGTGGTCGGCCCCGAGCGAGACCATGGTCTGCGCCAGCTCGAGCTGCGCGTCGAGATCGCGCAGGAAGGCGCCGGGCCCGCGCTTCACGTCCAGCACGAGGCCGGTGAGCCCCTCGGCGAGCTTCTTGCTCATGATGCTGGCGGCGATGAGCGGGATGGCCTCGACCGTGGCCGTCGCGTCGCGCAGGGCGTACATCTTGCGGTCGGCGGGGGCGATCTCGTCGGTCTGGCCGATGAGGGTGCAGCCGATGGCCTCGAGCTCGGCCGTGGCCTCGCGCAGCGAGAGGCGGGTGCGGAAGCCGGGAATGGCCTCGAGCTTGTCGAGGGTGCCGCCGGTGTGGCCGAGCCCGCGGCCCGACATCATGGGCACGGCGACGCCGAGGGACGAGACGAGCGGGGCGAGCACGAGCGACACCTTGTCGCCGACGCCGCCGGTGGAGTGCTTGTCGATGCGCGGGCGGCCGAGGTGCGCGAGGTCGAGGCGCCGCCCGCTGTCGAGCATCGCCTGGGTGAGGGCGGCGGTTTCCTCGCGGTCGAGGCCGCGGAGAAAGCAGGCCATGAGGAACGCCGACATCTGGTAGTCGGTGACCTCGCCGGCGGCGTAGGCGCGGATGAAGGCCTGCCACTCGGCGGCCGTCAGGCGTTTGCCGTCTCGCTTCTGCGCGATCGCGTCCCGTGGGTCCATTGACCGGTGTGTGAGGTAATCCTAACGTTGACGGAGGCGTGGCGCCGCGGCGCCGCGCCCCGTAACGCGCACCCGTTCAGGAGTGTACCGCATGAAGGTCCTCGCAGCGACACTGGCGGCTCTGATGTGCGTGGGCGCGCCGGTTGCCGCCCAGACGGTCGCGACCGACATCGCGCGCGGCGACAGCGCACACACGGCGCTGAACGCGACGGCGGCGCTTGGCGACTACGAGGCGGCGATCAAGCTCGATACGGCGAATGCCGAGGCCCTCTGGAAGGCGGCGCGTGAAGCCGTCGACCTGGGGGAGGCCGCGGGATTCCAGCATCAGGATCACGCGCGCGACAGTCTGTACGCGCTGGCTGAACAATACGCCACGCGGGCGGTTCAGGCGAATCCCAGCGAGGCGGTGACGCACTTCACGCTGGCCAAGGCCCTGGGACGCGCGGCGCTGTCCAAGGGCGGGAGGGCGAAGGTGAGCTACGCCAAGCGGGTGCGGGCCGAGGCGCTGGAGGCGCTGAAGCTCGACTCGCTGGACGACGGGGCGTGGCACGTGATGGGGGTGTGGAATGCCGAGATCATGCGCCTGAACGGGTTCCTGCGGTTCTTCGCCAAGACGCTCCTCGGCGGTCAGGTGTTCGGCGAAGCCAACTGGGACAGCGCGCAACGTGATCTGGAACACGCCGTGGCCCTCGCGCCGACGCGCATCGTACACCACCTCGACCTGGGCCAGGTGTACCTGGACCGGGGCGACAAGGCCAAGGCCGACGCGCAGTATCAGGAAGTGCTGAAATTGCCGGCCACGGAATACAACGACAAGTACTACAAGCAAGAGGCCGAGCAGGCTCTGGCGAAACTGAAGTAGGGACCGACCGATGACGGCAGACTACGAGGGACGCGACGGGGCCGTGCCGGCCGCCGTCGACGAGAGCATGGCGCTGGAGCTCGACCGGCTGCGCGGCCGGGTGGCCGAGCTCCAGCGCGAGCGCGACCACCTCGTGGCCGTGGTGGACATCCTGCAGGAGATCTCCGCGTCGCTGCACTTCGTGGACATCCTGCAGACGATCGCCCGCAAGCTGGGCGAGGCGTTCGGCCTGGACCGGTGCGCGATCTTCCTGTCCGGCAACAAGGACGAGGTGCGCCTGGTGGCGAGCTACGAGGATCCCACGATCCGCAACCTGGTCGTGGACCTCAAGCGCTACCCGGAGCTGCAGCGGGCGTTCGACTCCGGCGAGACGGTGTTCATTCCCGACGCGTCCACCGACCCGATGTTGCGGGCCATCAAGCCGACGCTCGACACGCGGAACGTGCGGTCCATCATCGTCGTCCCCATCCAGTGGCAGGGCGCGGTGATCGGGGCGATCTTCCTGCGCACGGAGCGCGACGCGCAGGCGTTCAGCGACGCCGACGTGAGCTTCTGCCAGGTCGTGGCCTCGCTCACCGCCAAGGCGCTGCGCAACGCGCACCGGTTCGAGGCCGCCCTGCGCACCCAGAAGACGACCTCGGAGTCGAATCGGAAGGCCGAGGTGCGCCGCGTGGCGCTCCTGTCGTTCGTGCGCCGGCTGCTCGAACGCAACGCCGCGGCCGAAGCCGCCACGTTCGCCGACCGCGGGCTCTCCCGGGCGTCGGACGAGGAGCTCGACCGGCTGGTCTCGGTGGCGATGCAGGTGCTGGACGAGGAAGCCAAGGGGTGAGTGCCCCGCCGGCGAGTGCCGCGGCCCGCGCCGCGAGCCTCCGCGAACAGCTCGAACGCGCGAGTCACGAGTACTACGTCCTCGACCGGCCGTCGCTTTCCGACCGGGACTACGACCGGCTGTTCCGCGAGCTGCAGGCCCTGGAGGCGGAACACCCCGCCCTGCGCACCGCCGATTCGCCGACCCGGCGCATCGGGGCCGAGCCGCGGACGGCGTTCCGCAAGCACACCCACCTCGTGCCGATGATCTCGCTGGGCAATGCCTTCACCGAGGGCGAGCTCTCGGCGTGGGAGGAGCGCCTGGCCCGGCTGGTGAGCGACGACGCGCAGCGCAGCGGCTACGTGTGCGAGCTCAAGATCGACGGCGCCGCCGTGTCGCTCACCTATCGCGAGGGCGTGCTCGAGACCGGCGCCACCCGCGGCAACGGCGCGGTGGGCGAGGACGTGACCGCGAACCTGCGCACGCTGCACGACATCCCGCTGCGACTGCGCGGGACGGGGCACCCGCCGCTGGTCGAGGTGCGCGGCGAGGTGTACATGCCGTTCAGCGGGTTCGAGCGGATGAACGAGGAGCGGGTGCGCGCCGGCGAGCCGGTGTTCGCCAACCCGCGCAACTCGGCGGCCGGCGCGCTGCGGCAGCTCGACGCCACGGTCACGGCGCAGCGTCCGCTGCGGTTCTTCGGCTACACCGCGGCGCTGCCCGGGGGCGCGCCGCCGCCGGTGGCCACCCAGTGGGAGCTGCTCGACCTGCTCGAGTCGTGGGGGTTCCCGGTGGCGCCGCGCCGCACCCGCTGCGCGGCGATCGACGAGGTCCACGCGTGGGCCCGCCGCGTCGAGCACGAGGTGCGCGCCGAGCTGGATTTCGCCATCGACGGCGGCGTCGTGAAAGTGAACTCGCTCGCCCTGCAGGACGAGCTCGGGGTGATCGGCGGGCGCGAGCCGCGGTGGGCCATCGCCCGCAAGTTCGCGCCCGACATCGCCGAGACCCGGCTCGTGCGCATCGGCGTGAACGTGGGCCGCACGGGCTCGCTCAATCCGTACGCCGAGCTGGAGCCCGTGGAGATCGGCGGCACCACGGTGCGCATGGCCACCCTGCACAACTTCGATCTCATCCGCGACAGGGACCTGCGGGTGGGCGACCTGGTGCAGGTGAAGCGCGCCGGGGACGTGATTCCACAGGTCATCGGGCCGATTCCCGACAAGCGGGATCCGGCCGACCCGCCGGCGCGGTACGCGCCCCCGGATCGCTGCCCGGTGTGCGACACGCCGGTCGCGCGCGACGAGGCCGAGGTGGCGATCTACTGCCCCAACGTCGGCTGCCCGGGGCGGCGCCTCGAGGCGCTGGTGCACTTCGCGTCGCGCGACGCGATGGACGTCCGCGGCCTGTCGTACGCACGCATCGAGCAGCTCGTGAACGCCGGGCTCGTGGGCGACGCCGCCGACCTCTACGCCCTGCGCGGCCGCGCGGCGGAGCTCGTGGCGCTGGAGCGGTTCGCCGAGAAGAGCGTGGACGCCCTGCTCGACGCGATCGACGCGTCGAAGGCGCAGCCGCTGTCCCGGCTCCTGTTCGGGCTCGGCATCCGGCACGTGGGCGCCGGGGCCTCGGAGCTGCTGGCCCGCCACTTCGGAACGCTCGGCGCGCTTCGCACCGCGGCCTTGCGCGACGACGGCGCGGAGGAGATCGTGGCCGTGCGGGGCATCGGGCAGACCATCGCCGACGCGGTCGTGGCATATTTCCGCGATCCGGCGGCGGCCGCGCTGCTCGACCGCCTGCGGGCGGCGGGCGTCGCCGACAGCGAGCCGCGCGCCGCCGCCGGAGGAAGTGCCCTCGCGGGCCGGACGTTCGTCATCACAGGAACGCTGCCCACGATGTCGCGCCACCAGGCCCGCGAGCTGATCGAGGCGAACGGCGGGCGGGTGACCGACAGCGTGTCGAAGAAGACGTCGGCGCTGGTGGCCGGCGAGGACGCGGGCAGCAAGCTCGAGAAGGCGCGCGCCCTGGGCGTGGAGATCATAGACGAGGCGGAGCTGCGGCGACGCGTCGCACCGTGACAGGAGAACACCGATGACGGATTCCATGCGGCTGGCGGGAAGCGGAATGCTCGCGCTCACGCGCGACACGCTGGCGACGCTGCGCCAGGCGCTGTTCCGCGACCTCGGCGGCGACGCCGCCGGCTACCTGCAGGAAGCCGGCTACGCCGGCGGCGCGACGCTGTTCGAGGCGTTCACCCGGTGGGCCGCCGACCGCGGGTACGGCGCCCCCGAGGCCATGGCGGCGAGCGACTTCCCGCGCCACGCCACCGAGTTCTTCGGCGACCTGGGCTGGGGCTCGCTGGCCCTCGGCACCCTGCACGACACCGTGGCCACGCTCGACTCCGCCGACTGGGGCGAGGCCGACCCGACCGCGGGCATGGAGCTCCCGGGATGCCACGTCACCACGGGCATGTTCGTGGACTTCTTCGGACGGCTGGCCGGCACCCCGATGGCGGTGATGGAGGTGGAGTGCCGGTCCATGGGCGCGCCGCGGTGCCGCTTCCTGCTCGGCAGCGCCGAGGCGCTGCACCACGTGTACGACGAGATGAGCCGCGGCGCGACGTACGAGGACGCCGTGGCATCCGTCGCCTAGCGGCGCGCGATCCCGAGCGATCTCGTCGGCGGCCGGGGATTTGACCCCGGCCCGGCGATCGTGCTCTTTTCACGCATGACCGACGCCGCCGCGCCCCCGGGAACGTTCTTCGCCGAGCTGCGGGCCCGGGAATTTTCCCGCCTCGACCGGGGGAGGCACGCGTACCTGGACTACACGGGGAGCGGTCTCTACCCCGAGGGCCTGCTCGACCGCCACGCCGCGCTCCTGCGCGAGCACCTGTTCGGGAATCCGCACTCGCGGCACGCGCCGTCGGCGGCGAGCACCGAGACGCTGGACGGGGCGCGCGCCGCCGTGCTCGCCTTTCTCGACGCGGACCCCGCGGAATACGCGGCGGTGCTGACCGCGAACGCCTCGGGCGCGATCAAGCTGGTGGGCGAGAGCTACCCGTTCGGCCCCGGGGGCGCGTACCTCCTGGCCGCCGACAACCACAATTCGGTGAACGGCATCCGCGAATTCGCGCGCCGCGCCGGCGCGTCCGTGACCTACCTCCCGCTGGATGACGAGCTGCGGCTCGCCGCCCCGGAGCGGGCACTGGCCGAGGGCGCGCGCGCGGCCGGCGCCCACCCGCGGCTGTTCGCGTACCCGGCGCAGTCGAACTTCTCCGGCGTGCGCCATCCGCTGGCGCTGGTCGAGGCGGCCCGGGCGCTGGGCTACGACGTGCTGCTCGACGCGGCGGCCTACCTGCCGACGTCGGCGCTGAGTCTGCGGCGCGTGCCGGCGGACTTCGTGGCGGTGTCGTTCTACAAGGTGTTCGGCTATCCGACCGGCGTCGGGGCGCTGGTGGCGCGCCGCGAGGCGCTGGATCGGCTCCGGCGACCCTGGTTCGCCGGCGGCACGGTGGATTTCGTGTCGGTGCAGAACGACCTGCACCAGCTGCGCGCCGGGCCCGAGCGGTTCGAGGACGGGACCCCCGACTTCCTCGCCCTGTCGGCGCTCGAGCCGGGGCTCGCGTTCATGCGCCGGCTCGGCATGGAGCGCCTGGGCGCCCACGTCCGCGCGCTGACCGCGCAGCTGCTGGACGCGCTGGGCGCCCCGCGCCACGCCAACGGCCGGCCGCTGGTGCAAATCTACGGGCCGCGCACGACGGACCGCCGCGGCGGCACGGTGGCGTTCAACGTGCTCATGCCCGACGGACGCCCGGTGCACTTTGGCGAGGTGGAGACGCGTGCGCGTGAGGCGGGGGTCGCCGTGCGCGGCGGTTGCTTCTGTA
>JAGWRI010000255.1 GCA_028876525.1 Gemmatimonadota bacterium
CGCGGCGAGGTATTCCGTGACCAACTGCACGAACGCCGACGCCGATTCCGGCGTCATGTCGCGCTCGAAGTCGTCGAGGATCCGCGTCATCGGGGGGTCAGCCCTGCGCGGCGCCGGTCAGCTCCAGCTCCAGCAGCTGCCGGGTGTTCGTGAGGTCCAGCGTCTCGTGGCACTGCAGGCGCTTCAGGACCACGGGTTCGGCGACCCGCACGGCGAGCATCTGGCGCAGCTTCGGCGGCGTGGGCTCGGGAAAGAAGTTCAGCGTCACGTGCGGCGTGAAGGTGAACCGCGGCGCCTCGGCCAGAAGGCCCGCGGCCTTGATGCGGTCGTGCAGCGCGCGGATGGGTCCGTGCGGATCGAGCGCCAGCGACACGACGTTGCTCTGCATGAACCGCACCGGCGCGACCAGCGGCAGCGACAGGGGCGGCGTGGCGCGCGCGATGGGCTCGAGCGCGGCGCGCAGCTCGGCGACGGTGGTTCGCGTGGAGATCGGCCCCATGCCCGACGACCCCGCGATCGTCACGTGCGGCGGCAGCGACGCCGCGAGCTTGGGGTCGAACCGCCGCTGCAGCTCGAGGATGCGCTCCCGCATCGGCGACTCGAGTGGGGCGATGATGATGATCCCCGATTTCATCGGGTCGCGTGGAAGGCGACCGCCACGCCGCCCCCCGGCGCCGGCGCCACCGACATCCCGAGAAAGGTGCGGTCCACCCAGTTGTCGGGGTGCGTGTGCTGCCAGCGCACCACGAGGCGTCCGGCCAGCGTGCCGATGCCGGCGCCCAGCACCACGTCGCTCAGCCAGTGCGCGTTGTTGTAGGGGCGCGACAGCGCCGACAGCGTCGCCCCGCCGTACGTCAGCGCGCCAATGAGCGTTTGCTTATCCACCCAGTGGTACCCCGCCTCGGCGGTCACGGCCGAGGCGAGCGCGAACGCGGCCAGCGCGTGCCCCGAGGGGAACGACTCGTAGTCGTTGGAGTTGAGTCCGCGGCCGAACTTGTAGTCGTGCGGGTTGGCGATGTCCACGCGCGGCCTGGCCCGGCCCGCCGCGCTCTTGATCACAAACCCCGCCACCGACGCGGCCACGATGGCCTCGCTGGAGTGCAGGCCGACGTCGGTCATCGTGCGGTCGTGCGTCAGGCGCCCCGCGATGTACAGGCCGCCGCCGATGACCACCGTGCCGGGATCGGCCAGGTTGCGGAACACGGTGGCCGTGTTCTTCATCGCGGCGTCGTTCTGCTGGGCCGGCTGCTGCATCCAGCGCGCGAGCCGCTCGTCGAACGGCATGGCCAGGAGCGTGGCGGCCACGAACCCGCCGGCCATCCACCCGTCGCCCGCCGTGAATGTGGGCGGCGGCGCCGTGGGCGCCTGCGCCGTTGCCGTCGACGCCGCGAGCACGCTCGCGGCGGCCAGTGTCATGAGTCGCAGTTGCGTATCCCTCCGTGGTCGTTTCGCCGCCTGCCGTCCTACCGCCCCACCGTCACTTCCCTCGACTGCCGCAGGTCGTCCAGGAACATCATCTGCGCCTCGTACGCCAGCGCGTGATCCTGCACCACCGCGTCCAGCTCGTAGTTCACCGCCGTGCTCAGGAAGTTGATGTCCGTGGATCCCACCCGCACCCAGCTCCCGTCGATCACGCTCGTCTTGGCGTGCATCATCTCGCCCTGCCACTCCCAGATCCGCACGCCGTTGGTGAGCAGCCGCTTGTAGTACCGCCGCGTGAGCAGCGTGACCCACGGATGATCGCTCCGCGACGGCACCAGCAGCCGCACGTCCACCCCGTCCCGCGCCGCCCCCAGCAGCGCCTCCAGCTCCGACCACGCGGGAATGAAATATGCACTGGCCAGCCAGATGCTCCGCTCGGCGCTGATCGCCTGCATCTGCAGGGCCCGCGCCGCGCGGATGCGCAGCGGCTCGCCCTCCACGATCCCCACCAGCGCCCCCTCGTGCGTGGCCGGATCGAGGTTCGCGCCGCGCGCCGCCGCCCGCAGGTGTCGGACCCGCCGCACCCGCTCGCCCGTCACCCGGCGCCACATCGTGTCGAACGCCTCGCTCATGTCCAGCGCCGCCGGCCCTGCGATGCGGAGCCCCGTGTCCCGCCACCGCGACCGCCCGTGCCGCTGCACCCCGGTCATCCACTCGCGGCCCAGGCCCACGCCCCCCGTCACCCCCGCCGTGTCGTCCACGACCAGCAGTTTGCGGTGGTCGCGCGGCACGAGGCCCAGCCAGAGCCGGAACCCCGGCCGGTTGAACACCCGCACGTCCACCCCGTGCCGGCGCAGGTCCTTCAGGAACCGCCGGCGCACCCCGCGCCCGCCGACCCCGTCGGTGATCACGCGCGCCGCCACCCCCCGGGCCGTCGCCCGGCGCAGCGCGTCGGCGAACCGCTCTCCGACCTCGTCCGACCGGAAGATGTAGCTCTCCAGGTCCACCGTCTCCTGGGCCCCGTCGATGAGCCGGATCATCGCGTCGAAGGTCTCGGGCCCGTCGTGGAGCAGGTGCACCTGATTGCCGCTCGAGACGTTGGCCGCCGCGATCCGCCACAGGCCGCGCGAAAAGAGCGGCACGCCCACCGCCGCCTCTTGTCCCCGTCTTTCCGGCACCATATTAAGAGTCATGCTCAACATTGATCTGGCCGGCCGCCGGGCGTTCGTGGCCGGCGTGGCGGACGACGGGGGGTTCGGATTCGCCATCGCCAAGTCCCTGGCCGAGGCCGGGGCCTCGGTGTGCGTCGGGACCTGGCCCCCCGCCCTCAACATCTTCCTCAATCTGCTCGAGCGGGGGAAGATGGACGATACGCGGCGCCTGTCGTCGGGCGAGATCTTCCAGTTCGAGAAGATCTACCCCCTGGACGCCGCCTTCGATACGTACGACGAGATCCCCGAGGACCTCCGCGCCTCCAAACGATACAAGGACGTCGGCGACTGCTCGGTGGACGGTCTGGCCCGCCGCCTGGTCACCGACTTCGGCCCGCGGCCGCTGGACATCGTGATCCACTCGCTGGCCAACGGCCCCGAGGTCAAGAAGCCCCTGCTCGAGGTGAGCCGCGCCGGCTACCTCGCCGCGGTGAGCGTGAGCGCCTATTCCCTGATCGCCATGCTGCAGCGCCTGGGCCCCCTCATGCGCCCCGGCGGGTCGGCCCTCTCGCTCACCTACATGGCCAGCGAGCGCGCCATTCCCGGCTACGGCGGCGGCATGTCGTCGGCCAAGGCCGCGCTGGAGAGCGACACGCGAACGCTGGCCTTCGAGGCCGGCCGCAAGTGGGGGCTGCGCGTCAACACGATCAGCGCCGGCCCGTTCGCGTCGCGCGCCGCCAGCGCCATCGGGATCATCGGCCGGATGGTGGAGTACGTGTCGCACAACGCGCCGCTCACCGACAAGCTCGACGCCGGCGAGGTCGGCGCCGCCGCGGCCTTCCTCTCGTCGCCCCTCGCGTCGGGCATCACCGGCGCCACGGTGTACGTGGACAAGGGCTACCACGCCATGGGAATGGCGGTGGACCCGGCCGACGGCTGACGGTTCGCGGTAGACGGCTCCCACGCTCCCCCTCCTTCCCGCCGACGGGCGCCCTTGACGCCGTTCCGGCACCATCGGACATTCCCAAAGTCTCCTTCGATCGAGTGCCCGTGGTGCGCCTGTTTCGCGGTGGCCTGACGCGTTCCGTTTTCGCTCTGTCGGCCGCCGTGCTGCTCGCCTCGTGCGGCGGCAGCGAAGCCCCCGCGCCGCCGCCCACGATCAGCGCCATCTCGCCGCTCAGCGGCGTCCAGGGCACGACCGTCACCCTCACGGTCGCGGGCACGAATTTCTCGGCGTCCGCCACCACGCTCTCGTTCGCCGGCGCCGGCCTCACGGTGAGCGCCGTGCAGGTCACCAGCGCCACGTCGGCCACGGCGCAGGTGGCCATTGCCGCCGATGCGGCGCTCGGCCCGCACGCCGTTTCGCTCCGCACGCCTTCGGGCGCGGCGGCCGGCAGCTTCGTCTTCACCGTGCTCCCGCCGGCGCCCGCGCTCGTCAGTCTGAATCCGGCCACGATCGCCGTGGGCGCCACCGTCGTCGATTCGCTCGTCGGCACCGGGTTCGTGGGCGGCGCCACCGTCGCCGTGGATGGCGTCGGAGTGACCGTGGCCAACACGAACGTCGCCAGCGGCACGCTCATCGTCGCCGTGCTCGTCGCCGACCCCGCCGTGTCGCCCGGCGCCCGGCACGTCACCGTCACCACCGCGGGCGGCACGAGC
>JAGWRI010000027.1 GCA_028876525.1 Gemmatimonadota bacterium
AGCGTGGGGCCGACGAGGCAGCCGGCGCCGCTCCCGACCAGGGCCAGGAACTCGACCGAGCTGTCGGTGACGCCGCCGGGCTGGAGGTCGCCCGTGGTGGCCGGGCGCAGCGCGGCGGCGACGACCGCGACCGCCTGGTGCGCGGCTCGCCCGCCGGCCCGCGCCGACGCGTCGGCGCGCTGGAATCGCTCATGGAAGACCGCCGCTCTGACGACCGCCGCGAGCACCAGCCCCAGCAGCACCAGCACGGTGAGCAGCTCGACGAGCGAGAACGCGCGGCGCACGGGTCAGCAGGCCACGGCCGAGCGCAGAACGTACGCCTCGGGGCCGGCGAGCCCCGGGTAGGCGACGCTGTCGCGGAGCCAGCGGAGGGAACCGGGCCCCCCGGTCACGCTCCACGACTCGACCACGCCGGGCGCGAGGGTGCGCTGCCCCGCGCCGGGAGCGGGGCACTCGACGGCGCGCAGCCGCTCGATGGTGGAGGCGGCCGCGTTGGCGGCGAGGGCGCTCCGGCGGGAAACGCCGGCGACCCGGGTGAGGAGCGCCGCCTCGCCGGCGAGGGCGAGGAGGGCGACATCGAACAGGAGGAGCGCGACGAGGAGCTCGACGAGCGTGAATCCGCGGCGGAGGCGCATGCCGCAGGATGCACCGGCGGCGCCGGGCGCGCGTCACCGGAAGAACGCGAACGGGGCCGAACGCTTTCGCGTTCGGCCCCGTCGCGGTACGCTGCTTGGTCGGCAGGACGGCACTCTGCGTGAAGTCGCCTGCCCTCCTGCCCTCCTACCGTCCTACCCTCAGTTGCAGACCGGCTCGCCTTCGCCCGCCGTGCTCACGATCGGGTTCGTGGTGTTCACGCCAATGCCGCAGGTGTGGCCCGCGAGCTGGCTGTGCGTCACCGTGGCCGACCAGTAGCCGGAGCCGATGGCCACCGTGGGGGTGTTCACGCCCGTCGACTGCTTGAAGTTGATCGCGGTGAGGCTCGTCGAGTACTTGGACGAATCGGAGAAGAACGCCTCTTCGGCGGTCACCATGTTGCGGAGATCGGACTTCATGGCGGTGATGTACGCCTTCGACTTCGTGTTGGCGAACTTCGGGATCGCGATCGCGGCCAGGATGCCGATGATCACGACGACGATCAGGAGCTCGATGAGCGTGAAGCCCTTGCGATTCTGGAACATGTCGGGGGTCTCCCAGGGGGTGGTGGGGGTTCTGGTCAGCGCGGTAAACGTCAAGGAAGTACTAAGGCAATGCTGATGCCATACAAAGACGACTCCGTAAACGTTTACCGATCAATGACTTGTATTCTTCCCCCTCACCCCATGGGCCGAGTCGGCGGGCGCTTTCTGCAACGACCGTGGCGTTTCGCCAGACCCCGCCGCCCGCGCCCGGAGCGAGTCCGCGCGCTGGGTGCTGTCGGCCCAGACGAGAATGTTGTGCATGTCCTGCACCGGGCCGCCGTGCCGGATGGCGTCGAGGGCCGCGCTCTTGGCGGAGTCGAGCTTGTTTTCGAGCAGCAGGCAGTTGGCGAGCTGGGCGCGCCCCATGACGATGTCGGTGTCGATGGTCAGGGCCCAGCGGTACAGGTCGGTGGCCGGCTTGCAGATTCCGAAATGGCGGTAGTTCTCGGCGAAGCTGAAGGCCATGAAGGGATCGAACTGGAAGAGCTGCATGCCGCGGCGGTACTCCTTCTCGCCGTCCTGCATCCGTTCGTTCTGCATGTACCAGGCGCCGAGCATGAAGTGGGCGCGGTAGCTGTCGGGCGTGTCTCTGACGGCGGTCTTGAACAGGATGTCGTCGTCGTGCCAGACCTTCTGGCGCTGGGCGCTGCGCCACGCGCCGAGCGCGAGCAGGAGGGCGACGGCGGCGGCGCCGGCGAGCTGGAGGCGGCGCTCGGCCAGCCATTCATAGGCATACGGTACGAGCGCGCCGATGAAGATCATCACGCCGACGCTCGGGAAGAGCAGCGTGCGCTCGGCGATCAGGAAGCCGGCCGGGACGACGAGATTGCTGACCGGCGACATGGCGATGATCATCCACCAGAGGCCGAAGCTGGCGGCGCGGTGCTTCTTCCAGGTGGCGAGGGCGAGGCCCATGATGCCGACCATGAGGAGCAGTCCCGGGAGCTGCCACAGGCTCGGGCCCTGGGCGATGGGAATCCACGGCGGGGAGTATTCCGACGCGAGGTGGGCGGGCCAGACGAAGAGTCGCCCCCAGACCGTGCAGTCGCCGATCATCGTGAGGATGCGATTGCCGGCCGACAGGTGGAGCCCCTGGAAGGGGACGAACGGCTGGAATCCGTTGACGTTGCCGCGGAGCACGAGGTCGCGCGCCCACAGGTACGCCATGGCGACGGCGGTGAGCGCGAGCACGAACGGCCGCATCTCGACCAGGCGATCCTTGAGGGGGCGCGAGTCGTCCACGGCAAGGACCTCGGCGGCGACGACCAGGGCGACGAGCGTGATGCCGTGCTCCTTGAAGCCCATCGCGGCGGCGTAGCAGGCGGCGATGGCGATCTTGCGCCAGAGCGAGAGCGGGCCCTGGCGCCGGCCGTAGATGTAGAGCCCCACCGCCACGGTGAGCAAGACGCCCACCGTGAGTTCGGACTGGGCCACGACATTGCCCACCGCCTCGACGTGCACCGGGTGGACGGCGAACAGGGCGGCGGCGATCCAGGCCGGGACCTTGGGGAGCACGGCGGACATGACCCAGAACACGGCCACGCACATGACGACGTAGAGCGCGACGTTCACGACGTGGTAGATGAGCGGGGAGCCGTGGCCCAGCGCCCATTGGACGGCGAAGCCGAGAGTCGTGAGGGGGCGGTAGCCGTCGCCGCCCCAGGCCTTGGACCAGTAGGAGGTGGCGAGCAGGTGCCACCACTGGTGCAGGCTCTGGATCCGCGAGTCCTTCTGGACGGCGTACACGTCGTCGTACGCGTACAGGTTGAAGAGGGAGGTCGCCGACGACGCGAGCGCGAGCAGCGCGACGGTCGCGGCGAGCATCCACCAGGTGCGCCGTTTCATTCGAAGAGATTGTATTTGACGATGTGCCAGAATGCCGCGATGCCGTCCTTCCAGTTGATCTTCTTGCCTTCCGCGTAGGTGCGGCCGGAATAGCTGATCGGGACCTCGTAGATCCGCGCTTCGGCGCGGGCGAGGCGCGCCGTGACTTCGGGCTCGAAGCCGAAGCGGTTGGCGGTGAGGCGGAGGGAGCGCGCAAGGTCACCGCGCATGGCCTTGTAGCAGGTCTCCATGTCGGTGAGGTTGAGGTTGGTGAGCATGTTGCTGAACGTGGTGAGGAACCGGTTGCCCACCGAGTGCCAGTAGTACAGCACGCGGTGCGGGCCACCCAGGAAGCGCGATCCGAAGCAGGCGTCGGCGCGGCCGTCGATGATCGGCGCGAGGAGCACGGGCCAGTCGGCGGGGGTGTATTCCAGGTCGGCGTCCTGCACGATCACGACCTGCCCCGTGCTGGCGGCGAGCGCGGCGCGGATCGCGGCGCCCTTGCCCTGGTTGTGGGGCTGGAGGATGAGCTGGTGGATGCGCCCCGCCGCCTTGAGCTCCTGGAGCCGCTCGCGCGTGCCGTCGGTGGAGCAGTCGTCGACGCAGACAATCTCCTTGGGCAGCGGCGTCGAGTGGACGCGGTCGAGGATCGTGTCGATGGTGCCGAGCTCGTTGTAGCACGGGATGAGCACGGACAGGCGCCACGCGTTCATGTCGAGCGGCGTGAGCGGCGTGCTGCGCGCCATCGGGCTCGGCGCGGCGTGGGACGCGGGCATGGTCATTTGCGGATCGTGGAGTAGATGAGGCCGCCGGGGAAGCTGTCGGTGAGGGCGAGCAGCGGAGGCCGGGCCGACACGAGCAGGTCGGCCGCGCCCGCCTGATCGCGGGTCGTCGCGATCACGTCGGTCACGGGGTAGGCCTGCAGGATCTGGCGAAGCACCTGGGCATCCTGGGTCACGGTGAGCGGGCGGAGGAAGGCGGCGGCGGCGAGCGGCGCGCTGGAGACGGCGCGGCGCCCGGTGTAGAGATAGATGGCGGCATCGTCGGTGCCGGCGACCAGCGCGTCCGGGGGCGTGGCATCCCTCACCTTCATGACCACGGCACGCAACTGTTCGCCACGGGTGCGCGGAATGGTCTCCCACCAGGCGTGCCGGTAGCCGCGGAGGTTGTACCGCGCGTAGCCGGCCAGCGGCACCGCCGCCGCGACGAGCAGCCAGGCGCGCAGGCGGCGCGGCGCGGCCACGGGAAGCTCCCACCGCCAGAGCGCGCGCACGCCGAGCAGGGGAAGCGCGACGAGCAGCGGCCAGACGCACCAGAGGAAGCGCGTGGGCGAGTAGGGCCAGACGATCACGATCGCGAAGTAGAACGCGAGGAAAAGCAGCGTCACCGGTGCGGCGCGGCGCGCGTGCCAGGCGCCGAGCGCCGCCAGGGCGGCGGTGAGCCCGAGGGCCACGAGCCCCGCGCCGGGCACCGAGACCGGCGCGAGGAGCACGGCCAGCATGGCCACGATGCCGCGCGTGGTGCCGGCAACGGTGTCGAGGAGGAAGCGGGCGCCGCCGTCACGCATCGCCCCCACCCACCACGCCAGGTACGGGCCGTAGGTGCCGTCGAGCGGCGCGGCGAGCCCCCCGGCGTGGGCGCGCACCCACCACTGCCAGGGCGCGACGACGAGGGCGGCCGCCGCGGCGTACCACGCGGCGTCCCGGAACCGGCGCCGCCAGACGAGCAGCACCACGGCCGCCCCGATGAGCGCCACGCCGTGCGTGCGGACCAGCGTCGCCGCCCCGGCCAGGAGTCCGGCGGCGACGAGGCGGCCGGGACGGCGCTCGCCGGCCACGATCCGCTCGCCGAGGAGCAGCGCCGGGAGCGAGAGCGCCAGGAAGAGCGGCTCGGACATCACCAGCGCGCTGAGCACCAGCGTCGGAATGCCGATCGAGGCGACCAGCGCGGCGGCCGCCGCCTGCGGCGCGGAAAGCGCGAAGCGGTCGCGCGCCAACCGCGCGAACCAGACCGCGGTCACCGCCACCAGCACCGCGTTCGCCGCCTTGAACAGCAGCACGTTGGCGGGGAAGTCGGGCATCAGGCGCCAGAGCAGCGCGAGGAAGAACGGATACCCCGGCGGGAAGTGGGCGGCGAACGGCAGGCCGGGGAGATGCAGATACCGGTACCCCTGCCCCGTGGCCAGCGCCTTGGCGATCTCGACGTACACGGCGTCGTCGTACACGGCGCCCACGGGATAGCCGTCCACGGCGTGGAGCGCGATGGCGAGCACGAGCAGCGGCGCCAGCCAGGGCACGAGCCTGGCGGCGGCCGACCTTGGAGCGGGGGCTGCTTCGGTCACGCCTCGACCCCGTACCGCGACAGCTTGCGGTAGAGCGTGGACGGGTCGATGCCCAGCACTTCGGCGGCCCGCGACTTGTTGCCCCCCTCGCTCTGCAGCACCCACATGATGTACGCCCGCTCCACGGCTTCCAGCGTGGGGTTGGCGGGCGTGCGCGCGGTGACGAGCGGCTCGGCGATGCGCTGGGTGACGCGCGCCGGCAGTCCGCCGGCGCCGATCGTGTCGCCGGGGGTGAGGATGGCGGCGCGCTCGAGCGCGTTCTCCAGCTCGCGCACGTTGCCCGGCCAGGCGTATTCCTGCGCCGCCGTCAGCGCCCCGTCGTCGAGGTGCTTGGGGGCCTCGCCCCGGACCTGCGCGATGCGCTGCAGGAAGTGGTCGGCGAGCAGCGGGACGTCCTCCACGCGCTGCCGCAGCGGCGGGAGATGGAAGAGGATGACGTTCAGCCGGTAGTACAGGTCGCTGCGGAACCGTCCGGCCCGGATCTCTTCCTCGAGGTCGCGGTTGGTGGCGGCGACCAGCCGCACGTCGATCGGCTCGGCGTCGGTGGCGCCCACGGGGATGACCTCGCGATGCTGCAGCACGCGCAGCAGCTTGACCTGCGTGGCCGGGGTCGTCTCGCCGATCTCGTCGAGGAAGAACGTGCCGCCGGCGGCGGCGGTGAACAGCCCCGACTTGTCCTTCACCGCGCCGGTGAACGCGCCCTTCACGTGGCCGAACAGCTCGCTCTCGAGCAGGCTCTCGGGCAGGGCGCCGCAGTTGATGGACAGGAAGGGCCCGCTCTTCCGGCTCGACAGGTCGTGGACGTAGCGCGCGATCACTTCCTTGCCCGTGCCCGACTCGCCCTGGATGAGCACCGTGCTCTCGGTCGGCGCCACCGTTTCGGCGAGCTGCAGCACCTCGAGCCACGCCTTGCTCGTGCCCACCGGGCGGTCGCTCAGCGTCCGCTCGCGCCGCCTGATCTCCTGCTTGAGCGACTTGTTCTCGATGCGCAGCTGGCGGTGCTCGGCGGCGCGCTTGAGAATCGCGATCAGCTCGTCGTTGCGGAACGGCTTCTGGATGTAGTAGAAGGCGCCCTCGTTCACCGCCTGCATGGCCGATTGAAGCGTCGCCTGGGCCGTCATGAGGATCACGGGCACGTCGGGATCGTGCTGCCGCGCCGCGGCCAGGATCTCCACCCCGGTCACGCTCGGCATCCGGATGTCCGTGAGCACGATCTCGGGGGACAGCTCGGCGAGCATCTCCAGCCCCTTGCGGCCGCCGTGCGCGACGTGGGGGTCGAACCCCTCGGTGCGCAGCAGGTTGTTGAGCGACTCGAGAATCCCCGACTCGTCGTCGACGACGAGCACGCGGGGGGACGATCCGGCGGTGCGGGAACTCACGAGGCGTCTCCGTTGGAGGTCTGGCTGCGCGGCAGGATGACCGTGAAGGCCGCGCCGCGCGGGCTGCTGTCGAGGAACACGAGCCCGCGGTGGGCCTCGATGGCCCGGTGGACCACGGCGAGGCCGAGGCCGCTCCCGCCGGGCTTGGTCGTGAAGAAGGGATCGAACAGGCGGTTGCGGATCTCGGCCGGGATGCCGGGGCCCTCGTCGCTGACCCGCACGGCCACGCTGCCGTCGTCGTAGCGCACGCCCAGCGGGAGCTGCTCCTGCGTCATGGGATACGCATCCACGCGCACCGTCCCGCCCTCGGGCGACGCCTGGGCCGCGTTGAGCACCAGATTGAACACGGCCCGGTGCAGCAGGTCCTCGTCTCCCTGCACGACCAGCGGGTCGCCGTCGGGCACGGTGCACACGATGCGGACGTCGGCCCGCTCGGGGTGGGCCTCGACCAGATGCACCGCGCCGCGGACCACCTGGGCCACGCTCACCGAGCCCCGGTGCGCCACGCGGACCCGCGCGAAGTCGAGGAACTCCGAGAGCAGGCGCGACAGGCGGTCGGATTCGCGCAGCACCAGCCCGCTGAGCGTGGCCTGGTCGGGCGTCTCGTGGCGCATCTTGGCGATCTGCTCCACCGAACTGCGAATCGAGGCCAGCGGGTTCTTGATCTCGTGGGCCAGCGACGCGCTCAGCTCGGCCACGCCCTCGAGGCGCTCGGCGCGCAGGCGCAGCGTCTCGATGCGCTTCTGATCGGAAATGTCCTGGAAGATCGCCGTCGCGGTGCGGTTCGTCCGCTGGCCGTCGCCTTCCGTATAGGTGGTGGTCACGCCGATCGGGAACGTCCCGGCCCCGGAACCGGTCGTGACCACGCCCTCGCCACGCGTCGTGCGGATACGCCGTTCCACCGAGTCGTGCAGCGCCTGGGCCAGCTCCGGCGCCACGACGCGAAGCTTCTCCAGCACCGGCTCGCCCATGGACGACTCGAGGTCCACGCCCAGCAGCCCCTGGGCCTTGGGATTGGCGTAGAGCAGCCGCCCGGCCCAGTCGACGGTGACCACACCGCTCTGGATGTTGCGCAGGATGTCGTCGGCCTGCAGGCGGGCGTGCTCGAGCGCGGCCACGAGGACCTGCTTCCCCTCGCCCGCCTTCTGCAGCTGCGAGGCGAGGATCGCCAACCCCAGCGACACCGCCGCGAATACGCCGAGCTGCGCCCACACGATGCCGCTGTGCATCTCGGCGTTGACGCCGAACACGGTGTCGGCAAAGAACAGCACGATGCCCAGCGCGGCGATGAGCAGCCCGCCGCCCAGCGGCAGCATGAGCGTGGCCATGGCGATCACCAGCACGTACAGCGCCGAGAACTGCGAGACCGAGCCGCTGTCGGCGCCGCCCGGCGTCACGTGCACGACGACGGTGACGAGCAGCAGATCGACGATGCTCTGCACGTACAGGAAGGTCTTGCCGAGCGGCTTGCGGTATATTTCGCTGTAGGCGAATGAAGCCACGGTGACCACGGTGGTCAGCGCGAACGCCACGGTGACGATGGTCAGGCGCGACGCATCGGTCTGCTGCTTGGCCCAGTTCACCACCCCGGCAATGAAGATGGCGCTGGCCAGCGACAGGCGGCCGGTATAGACCCACCGGAGCAGCTGACGCGGCTCGGGCAGCGTCTGAAGCGCGGCGGGTGTGCCAATTGGAGATTGGAAGCGCACGTTGGTGGGAATTTATTGCAAAGTGCGAGGATCTTCGCTGCCGGCGCCTTCTGGCATTATGCTATACCATGGGACGACCAGGAACGCCACACGTTTCTGATTGGGTCGCCCCGGGCTCCAGATTTCGACCCTCGACATGACCCCTCCACAGACGCCGGGCTTGGCCGGGCGTATCCGCAAGCAAGTCATGAGGTTGCTCGGCCTGAACAGGGCCAATGGGAGGGCGCCGGCCGGCGATGGGCAGCTCGGCACCAGGCCGGTGCGCGAGGTGATGCTGCCGCGGGCCGACCTGGTGGCCATTCCGTTGACGGCGAGCGAGGCGGAAGTCCGCGAAGTAGCGGGGCGCGAGCGCCTCTCGCACTACCCCGTGTTCGCTGCGTCGCTGGACGACATCGTGGGCGTCCTGGCGGCCAGAGACCTCCGGGCGCCGCAGCTAGGGGCGCCCTTCTCGCTGGCCCGCGCGCTTCGCGAGCCGCTGTTCGTGCCCGACACCCGACCGGCGCAGCGCGTGCTGGACGATCTGCGCAAGACGCGGGCGCCCATCGCCATCGTGCTCGACGAATCGGGCGGCACGGCGGGAATCGTGACGCTGGCGCAGCTCGTGGAGCAGGTGGTCGGGGAGTTCGATGCCGAGTCCGACGACGCGCCGCTCACGGCGGGCGAAACCGACCGCAAGCCGGGCCCGGGCGGACGCCGCGGGGCGGCCGGGCGAGTGCGCCGGACGGAGGAGCCGGGGCGTGACGGCGCGCGGTGACCTGGTGGTGAGCGCGACGCTCGCGATTCCGCGGCACGAGCTCGTGGTGCGCGCGTCGCGCGCCGGCGGCGCCGGCGGTCAGCACGTGAACACGTCGTCCACGCGGGTGGAGGTGGCGTGGGACGTCGCGCGCTCGGGCGCGATCACCGACGACGAGCGGCAGCGACTGGTGCGCGCCCTGGGGCGCCGTGTGGCGAGCGACGGCGTGCTGCGCGTGGTGGCGAGCGAGCGGCGGAGCCAGGCGCAGAACCGGGAGGCCGCGGAAGCGCGTCTGGCGGATCTGGTGCGCCGCGGGCTGGTCGTGCCCAAGCGGCGGAAGCCCACGAAGCCCACGCGCGGGTCGGTGGAACGCCGGCTCGAGGCCAAACGCCGGCGCGCCGAGCGCAAGCGCGAGCGCCGCCACGACGACTAGCGGCCGGCGGGCGTCGGGAACGCAGGGAATGAACTGCCGGCGATCCGGAGGCCCCGGATCGTCTAGTCCGGATCGTTCGATTCTGGCGCCGCGTCGGTGCGAGGGTCCGCGACGTGCTCGGCTTTGAGCTTGGCGATTGCCGATCGGAGCTGGGGGGCGAGGCGCGAGTCGGGGTAGCGATCGAGCAGGCGGCGCAACTCGACCAGGGCGCGCGCGGGGGTGCCGAGTGGGCCGAGGTACAGGTCGGCCAGCCGGTTCCCGACGTACAGCTCCTGTCCCGAGGGGAGCCCCGGGATCCGCTGCACCTCGCGGAGGAGGTAGGCGGCGCGGGCCGGATCGGCCGCCGGGCCCGCGTACAGCTCGGCGGCGCGAATGCGCGCCCGGGCGTCGGCCGGATGGGCGGCGATGCGGGCCTCGTAGAGGGCGAGCGCGGCGGGCACGCGGCCCTGCATCACGAGGGCCTCTTCCTGCGAGAACTGCTCTTCGTACGGCGTGCTCGCGCCCGAGGGCAGGAGGTAGTACTTCGCCACGTCGGCGCCGGGCTTGATGAGCAGCAGCGAGATGCCGAACAGGAAGGCCCAGCAGAGCAGGAATGCCAGGGGGACGCCGATGACGGCGGGCACGGCGGCGGGCACGTGGTAGAGCGCCACGGGGATGATCATCAGCGAACCGAAGGCCGTCCATCCGGCGGCCTTGTACAGGTGGCCGGCGTCGGGCCCCAGGCGGTCGCCGAGAGTGCGGCGGTAGGGGCGCTGGCGCAGGGGCGAGGGCGGCGGGCGATGGGACATGGAGGGGCCGGGGGTTGGGCCTTGGCGCCAATGTGGGGGCCGGGTCGCGGGAGGGCAACCGGGCGGCGGGGCACTTTGGGTGGACTTCGGCGTACCATTCCTCGTTGTACGCCCGCGATCCGCCCGCCCGTTCCCGCGATGTCTCGGATACGTTCGGGAAGGCGTTCCCCCCTTGCTTCGGGCCGCGGTGCTCCGTATTCAGCAGGGAATGCGATCCACGGCGATGACGACCATATCCATGCGGTTCGACCGCGGGGCTTCAATGATTCGATCGCTCACGCGTCCGGCGGCGCTGGTGCTGGCGCTTCTGGCCTTCGCCGGGGTGGCTCCGGCGTCCGCCCAGTACTTCGGCCGCAACAAGGTCCAGTACCGGACGTTCGACTTCCGGGTGCTCCGGACGCCGCACTTCGACATCTATTTTTATCCCGCGGAGTCGCTGGCCGCGCACGACGCCGGCCGCATGGCCGAGCGCTGGTACGCGCGCCACTCTGAGACCTTCTCCCACCAGTTCGAGCGCAAGTCCGTGGTGCTCTACGCCGACCACGCCGACTTCGAGCAGACGAACGTGGTGAGCGAGTCGCCGGACCAGGGCGAGCAGGGCGTGACCGAGGGGCTGCGCACGCGCGTGGTGATGCCGCTGCAGGGGAGCTACAAGGAGACGGACCACGTGCTGGGGCACGAGCTGGTGCACGTGTTCCAGTATGACATCGCCGAGAACGGCGACGTGAACGGACTGGCGCGGATGGGCACGCTGCCGGGGTGGCTCATCGAGGGCATGGCGGAGTACTTCTCGCTGGGGCGGAACAGCCCGCTGACGGCGATGTGGATGCGCGACGCCGTGGAGCGCGATTCCTTCCCGACGATCGACCAGCTCACGAACGACCCGCGGTTCTTTCCGTACCGCTACGGGCAGGCGCTGTGGGCGTACGTGGCGGGCCGGTGGGGAGACCGGGCGGTGGTGGACGTGTACCGGACGTCGCTGCGGATGGGCCTGGCCAACGCGATCACGCGC
>JAGWRI010000256.1 GCA_028876525.1 Gemmatimonadota bacterium
CGCGTCGCGCGTCCGCGACCTGTTCGAGCAGGGCAAGGCGCACGCGCCGTGCATCATCTTCATCGACGAGATCGACGCCGTGGGCCGGCACCGCGGCGCGGGGCTGGGCGGCGGGCACGACGAGCGCGAGCAGACGCTCAACCAGCTGCTGGTCGAGATGGACGGGTTCGAATCGAACGACGGCGTGATCCTCATCGCCGCCACGAACCGCCCCGACGTGCTCGATCCGGCGCTGCTCCGCCCCGGGCGGTTCGACCGCCAGATCGTGGTGGACGCGCCCGACCTCAAGGGACGCGAGGGCATTCTCAAGGTCCACATGCGCAACAAGCCGATGGCGCCCGACGTCAGCGTGACCACGCTGGCCCGGGGGACGCCGGGGATGGCGGGCGCCGATCTGGCCAACCTCGTGAACGAGGCGGCGCTGCTGGCCGTGCGCCGCGGGCACGACAAGATCTTCATGAGCGATTTCGAGGAGGCCAAGGACAAGGTCATGCTCGGCGCCGAGCGCAAGAGCATGGTGATGAAGGACGAGGAGCGCCGCCTCACCGCGTACCACGAGGCGGGGCATGCCATCTGCGCCATCAAGACGGCCGGCAACGATCCGCTGCACAAGGTCACGATCGTGCCGCGTGGCCGCGCGCTGGGATTGGCCTTCACGCTGCCCGAGGACGACCGGGTGTCCATCACCCGGCAGCAGATCGAGGCCGGGCTGGTCATGGCGTTCGGCGGCCGCGTGTCGGAGGAGCTGATCTTCGGCCACGACCGCGTGACGACGGGCGCGTCCAGCGACATCCAGAAGGCCACCTCGGTCGCGCGGCGCTACGTCACGCAATGGGGGTTGTCCGACGCGATCGGCCCGATCCTCGTGGGCGACAACGAGCAGGACCTGTTCCTCGGGCGCGAGATCCAGCGCCACCGCGAGGTGTCGGAGCAGACGGCGCAGCTGGTGGACGCCGAGGTGAAGCGCGTGATCAACCGCGCCTACGAGCGGGCCAAGGAGACGCTGCAGGAGAACATCGACCTGCTGCACGCGGTGGCCGGCGCCCTGCTCGAGCGCGAGACGCTCACGCGCGACGACATCGCGATCCTGATGCGCGGCGAGAAGCTGCCGCCGCTGAGCGCGGCGGCGCCGATCATCCCCGCGCCGGCGGTTCCGCCGGCCGCCGCGGAGCCGCGGCCGAAGAATCCGCCGCTCCTGGGAGGCCCCGAACCGTCGCCCGCATGACCGCCGCGCCGGCGCCGGCGACGGCGGCGGTGTGGGCGGTGCGCGGACGGACGGTCACGCTCGACCGGCCGCGCCTGCTCGGCATCCTCAACGTCACCCCCGACAGCTTCAGCGACGGGGGTGAATTTTTTTCGCCCGACGCCGCCCTGGCCCGCGCCGAGGCAATGGCCGCCGAGGGCGCCGACGTGGTGGACGTCGGCGGCGAGAGCACCCGCCCCCAGGGCGCCGAGCCGGTGGACGAGGCCGAGGAACTGCGGCGCGTCGTGCCCGTGGTGCGCGCGCTGGCCCGCCGGCTGCCCGACGTGACGATCTCGGTGGACACGGTGAAGGCGGCGGTGGCCGACGCCGCGCTGGGCGAGGGGGCGCATGTGGTGAACGACGTGTCGGGTGGGCGGCTCGATGCGCGAATGGCGGCGGTCTGCGCGCGCCACGGCGCCGGATTCGTGATCATGCACTCGCGCGGAACGGTGCGCGACATGGCGACGTACCGGCATGCCGGCTACGATGATGTGGTGAACGACGTCGGCGCGGAACTGGAAGCCCGAGCGGCGGCGGCGCTGGCCGCCGGCGTGGCGCGGAACCGCATCGTGCTCGACCCCGGACTCGGCTTCGCCAAGCGGAGCGAGCACTCGCTGGCCGTGCTGGCGGGCATTCCGCGGCTGCGCGCGCTGGGCTACCCGATTCTCGTCGGCGCTTCGCGCAAACGGTTCGTGGGCGAACTGACCGGCGAGCCGGCGCCGGCCGGCCGACTGGCGGGCACGCTCGGCGCGCACGTCGCCGCGCTGATGCTCGGGGCCCGGCTGTTCCGCGTGCACGACGTGCGCGCGGCCCGGCAGTCGCTGGACGTGGCGTGGGCGGTGCGGGCGCGCGCCGCGGAGGGCCCGGCATGAGCCTGCTCGAGGAGTTCCGGCTGCTGCACCCCGGCTGGCGCGACGTGATCGAGATCGTGATCGTCGCCGTGGTCGTGTACCGGGTGCTGGTGCAGTTCCAGCGCACCCGCGGGGTGCAGATCCTGTTCGGCGTGCTGCTCCTGTTCGCGGCCTACGCGGTGGCCTGGGTGCTCAAGCTGGGGATGATCGTCGAGCTGCTGCAGCTGGTGTTCTCGTACGGGGCGCTGGCGGCGGTGGTGGTGTTCCAGCCGGAGCTGCGGGCGGCCCTGGCCCACCTGGGACGCACGCCGATGGCGCGGTTCCTGCCGCGGCTGGAGACGACGACGGCGGCCGACGAGATCGCCGGCGCCGTCGAGCGCCTGCGCCAGGCGCGGCTGGGCGCGATCATCGTCGTCGAGCGGAAAGTGCCGCTGGACGACTACGTCGATTCGGGCTCGGCCATGCGGGCGCGCGTATCGGCGGACTTGCTGGTCACGATCTTCACGCCGCATTCGCCGCTGCACGACGGGGCGGTGGTCATCCGGCGCGATCAGATCGTGGGCGCGGCCTGCATCCTGCCCCTCACCCAGCACACGCTGAACGACCGCTCGCTGGGCACGCGGCACCGCGCCGCGCTCGGCCTGGCCGACGAGACCGATGCGATCGTGATCGTGGTGTCGGAAGAGACCGGCCAGATCTCGGTGGCGGCGCAGGGGCGGCTGTGGCGCGACGTGTCGGCGCGCTACGTCCGCGACCGGCTGGCAGGGTCGGCGCGCGACGACGGGCTCGAGGCCCCGCTGCCGGAGGCGGCCGTCTGAGCGCGCGCCGCGCGGCGGCGATCGCCGCCGCGACGCTGTTCGTGCTCTACGCGCTCACCCTCGCCCCGGGCGCGACCTTCTGGGACGCCGGCGAGTTCATTGCCGCCGCCCACTCGCTCGGCATCCCGCACCCGCCGGGCACCCCGCTGTTCGTGCTCATGCTCCACGTCTGGGCGGGGGCGCTGGGGCGCGTGCTTTCCTACGCCGCGGCGACCAACCTGTTCTCGGCCGCGTGCACCGCGGCGGCGGGGGGGCTCGCGGCGTGGGTGCTGGCGCGGGGCAGCGCCGCCGTGCCGCGGGGGGCGGCGCTGGCCGGCGCCATCTGCGCCGGCGCGATGTCCACCGTGTGGATGAACGCCACCGAGACGGAGGTGTACGCCGCGGCGCTGCTCCTGGCCGCGGCGACGCTGGCCGCGTCCCAGCAGGCGGCGCGGGAACGGGGCGGGCGGTGGCTCGTGCTCACGGCGTACCTGATGGCGCTGGCCGTGCCCCTGCACCTGAGCGCGCTGGTGGCGGGGCCGGCGGCGGTCGCGCTCGCCGCGCAACGCGACGACGGGGTGGACGTCGCCCGAGGGCTGCTGCTGGCGGGGGCCTGGCTGCTGGCCGTGGGCGTGGGGCGGATGAGCGTGCCGGTGGTCGGAATCGCGATGGCCGCGGTGGCGGCGGGCGCCGCGCTCGCGGCGCGGCGGCCGGGGGCCCGGCTTGCCGGCGC
>JAGWRI010000257.1 GCA_028876525.1 Gemmatimonadota bacterium
ATGTCGCGGTCGGGCGAGAAGGTGAGGCTGATGCCCGTGGAGCCGAGCGAGCTGTTCGACGTGATCTCGTCGATGCCGGCGATGGCCGAGAACGCCTTCTCGAGCGGCGTGGCCACCGTGGCCGCCATCGTCTCGGGACTCGCCCCGGGCAGGCTCGCCCCCACGTAGATGCTCGGCGAGTCGGTGATCGGCAGGTCGCTCACCGGCAGCGACCGATACGCGAACACGCCGAACACGACGATGCCGATCATGATCAGCGTCGTCATGACCGGCCGCCGGATGAACAGCGCGGTCAGGCTCATGCCCGACCCGCGGACGCGGTCAGCCACGCCGGCCGCGCCCCCGCCGCCCGCCGTTGGCGCTCGTCGTGCCCGGGGCCTGGCCGACCGGGGGATCGCCCACGGCGCCGGCGGCGCCCGGCGCGCCGGCCGAGCCCATCCCCCCGGTCCGCAGGCTCGCCACCGCGCCCGGCGTGAGGCGCGACTGCCCCTCGGTCACCACGCGGTCGCCCTCGTTCACCCCGGCCGCGATCACGGCCAGCCCATCGGCCACGCGCTCCACCACCACCTGGTGCTGCAGGGCCTTGCTGTTCGGATCGAGGGTGTAGACGTACGTCCCCTGCTGCCCGTTCACGATGGCCTGGGCCGGAATCACCAGCGCGTTCTTCTCGATGTAGAGCTGCATGCGGGTGGAGGCGAACTGGCCGACCCACAGGTTGCCGTCGGCGTTCGGGAAGACGGCCTTGAGCTGCACCGTGCCGGTCGTGGTGTCCACGGCGTTGTCGATGAAGCTCAGGGTGCCCCGCTCGGGGGTCACGTCCCCACCCTGCTGGGCCGCCAGGGCCTGGGCCAGCGGCGACGCCTCGGCGGCCGCCCCCGCCTGCGCGGTGGTGTCGGCCGGAGCGGGCGCCGAGCCCCCGCCCGGCATCGCGCTCACCGGCAGCCCGCCGTTCACGGCGTAGCGCTGCAGGTTGGGCAACTCCGACGACGGCACCGCGAACCGCACCGTGATCGGCCGCACCTGATTGATCACGACCATCGCGGTCACCCCGCTGCGCACGAGGTTCCCGGTGCGCACGAGCAGCCCCCCCGTCTTGCCCGCGATGGGAGCGCGCACCGTCGCGTTGTCCAGGTTGAACCTGGCGGTGGCCACGGCGGCACGGTCGGAAGCGACCGTGGCCTGCGTGGTGGCCGCGGTGGTCTCGTACTGCTGGGCTTCCTCCTCGGTGATCACCCCGCTCTTCACGAGGCCGGCGTACCGGTCGCGCTCCGCCGCCGCCGTCGCGGCGCTGGCCGAGTCGCGCTGGTAGGCGGCCAGGGCCTGCTGGTACGCGTTCTGGTAGGGGCGCGGATCGATCTGGAAGAGCACCTGCCCCTTGCGCACTTCCTGCCCTTCGCGGAATTCGACGTCGGTCACGATGCCGTCCACCTGCGCCGTGACGGCGGCCGACTGGATGGGCGTGACGACCCCGTTCGCCTCGACGACGTAGGGCACGTCGGCCCGCCGCGCCGTCACGACCGCAACGGTCACGGGCGGGTGCGGCGGACGTTGCTGAGGCTTGCTGCAGGCGGTCGCGGTGCCGAGCACGGCGCCCAACGCCGGCAGGACGCGGAGGGCGCGCGGGAGATGCTGCTGAGAGCTCATCGACGGTGGCGCAGGGAGTAGGAGTCGGAAGCAATATGGCGGGCCGCGGAATCCCCCGCCGCCCCTGGACCGGAGCACGGGCCGCTCCGTCCTGACTTTCATACGCCCAACCCCCCTCGGACGTTTGAAAAAACGGGCGGTCGATTCAGCTCGAAACTCCGCGCCGAGCCGCGGCCCGCCGGTGGAGCGCCCGAACGTGCCGCCGGATGGCGATCGGGCCCCTCGCGCGGCGCCCCGAGGGCTCGACCGCCGCTTCAACCGGTCAGACTGCCCGGCGGCCGGCTCCTTTCCGGCTCGGATGCAGCGTCTCGCCCCGTGCCAACATGGCGACGAACCGCTCCACGCGGCGGGCCCGGGTCTCGGGGCGCATGGCGGTCTGGATGCGAAACAGCACCGCGTAGCGGTTGGCGCCGGTGAGCGTCTCGAAGAACGCGCGGGCCTTCGGGTTGCGGGCCAGGGCCTGTCGGAGGTCAGCGGGCACCGCGGCGCGCCCCTGGGGCTCGTAGGCCGAGTCCCAGCGGCCGGAGGCGCGAGCCTGCTCCACCGCGCGGAGGCCGGCGGGCCGCATCCGCCCGCCGGCAATCAGCGCTTGGGCCTTGTCGCGATTCACCCGCGACCAGACGCTGCGCGGTCCGCGCGGCGTGAATTTCTGCAGGAACGTGTCGGCGTCGTGGGCCCGCTTCTGGCTGTCGATCCAGCCGTGGCAGAGCGCGACCTCGACCGCCTCGGCGTACGTGATGGACCGGATGGCGGCGTCGCGCTTGGCGATGCGCATCCAGACTCCGGGCGAGTTTGCGTTGCGGTCGAGCCAGGTCGTCCACTGGCGTGCCGTCCGGAACAGGACGACGGGCGCGTCGCCCGCCCGCGCCCTCGGCGTTCGGGGGCTCACGGATCGGCGCCCAGCTTGTCGTAATACGCCATCACCTGGTCGCGCGCCCCCGCCCTCGTGTACACATCGGGCGCCCGGGTCTCGATGACCCGTGCGATGACCGCCGCCACCTCCTCGGCGCTCTGCGTGTACGGCAGCGTGCGCGAGTCGGGCCCGCCGTGGCGCGCGTTGAGGCCGAAGTCGGTGCGCACCACGCCTGGCGAAACGAGCGACACCTGGATGCCCGGGTACTGCTCCTGGACCTCGGCGCGGAAGTTCGCCGTGAGCGCGTTCAGGTAGTGCTTGGCCCCGTTGTACGCCGCGCGGAACACCGCGAACGGCGTCCGGCCGAGCATGGACGAGACATTCACGATCTGCCCCGTGCCGCGTGCCTTGAAGTGCGGCAGCACCTCCTGCATGCCGTACAGCGCCGACTTGACGTTGACGCGCATGATCTCGTCGATGTCGTCGTCGGTGAGTTGTGACGGGAGCCGAGTGATGCCCTGCCCGGCGTTGTTCACCCAAACGTCGATGCGCCCGAAGCGGGCGATCGCGCGGGCGACGACGTCCCTCACTGCCTCGCGGCTGGTCACGTCGGCGGGGATCGCGAGCGCGCGGGCCCCGCACCGCGCGGCAACCTGCGCCAGCAGGTCGCCGCGCCGGGCGACGAGCACCACCGACGCGCCGTCGCCGGCCAGCCGCTCGGCCAGGGCCGCCCCGATGCCGCTGCTGGCGCCGGTGATCACCGCCACCCTGTCGGCGTTCGCCATGCGCCGCTCAGGCCGTCTCGAGCTTGGCGTCGATGGTCATCGGCACGGCCGCGAGCGCGCGGGAGACGATGCATCCGGTCTTGGCGTCGGCGGCGAACCGCTGGAACTCGGCGTCGGACAGCCCCGGCACCACGCCGCGCGTGACGAGGTCGATGCCGCTGATCGAGAACCCGGCGTCGCTCTTGGTGAGGTGCACCGTGGCGCTCGTCGCCACCTTCGTCGCCCGGTGTCCGGCCTTTTCGAGCGCGGCGGCCAGCGCCATCGAGAAGCACCCTGCGTGAGCGGCGCCGATCAGCTCTTCGGGGTTGGTGCCGGTGCCGTTCTCGAACCGGCTGGTGAAGGAATACCGTCCGTCGTAGGCGCCCGAGCCGAGCTTGAGGGTGCCGTTGCCGTCCTTCAACCCGCCGTTCCACTGCGCCTGTGCTTTGCGATCCATGAGTCGTGTTCCTCAGTCGTTGACGGAATCGGGGGCGCGGGGAGCCCGCGCCGGTGGCATACTCGCCGTGCATCAAGCCGCGCGCCGACGCCGGCGTTCCCGGCGCCCCGCGCTACGGCGCGCGATCGTCCTGCCAGCTCCCGTACACCGGGTTGGGGAGCGCGAAATACTGCCGTCCGAACAGCGCGAAGGCGGCGCCGTCGCCGCGGACGGCCTGCGTCAGCCGCGGGAAATCGCGGATGTTGTCCCCCAGCCACTCGAGCACGGTCAGCGGCGGCAGGTCCGGGGACGCCGTGCCGTTCTCGACGCGGGCGAAGCGCGGGTTCTTGTCGTCCTGCCCGGGCGGCATGCACAGCACGGCGTCGGCCTCGATGCCCGCCGCGCGGAGGTTGGCGCGCGTGGGGCCGCACAGCGAGTCGGCGCGGTTGGTGACGATCACCACGCGCCCGCCCAGTGCGCGCACGTGGCGGGTGAACGCCGGCGCGCCGGGCACGGCCGGCGCCGACTCCTCGCGGACCCACTCCGACCACGACCGCTCGGTGTAGGCGCTGTCGAGCCCGATGCGGCGCCGCGCGTACTCGATGTTGTTCAGCACCGTCTCGTCGGCGTCGAGGATCACGCCCCAGCGCCCCGCCGGCACGGCCGGCGCCAGCTCGTCGAGCCGCCGGGCCGCCGCGGCGTAGGTCTGCCGCGCCAGGGCGTCGTATTCCGCCGACCGCAGCACCCACTGCACGGCCAGCGGCAGCACGGGGGCCGGCGCCG
>JAGWRI010000258.1 GCA_028876525.1 Gemmatimonadota bacterium
TCACCGACTCCGGCGCCGTGGACGAGGACGCCCTCCGCGCCCTCGTCGAATGGCAGATCGAGCAGGGCATCCACTTCCTCGTGCCCTGCGGCTCCACCGGCGAGGCCGCCACGATGACCGTCGAGGAGCACCGGCGCGTGGTGCAGCTCACGGTCGAGCAGGCGAAGGGGCGCGTGCCCGTCGTCGCCGGCGCGGCGTCGAACGACACCCGGAAGGCCATCCACCTCTCCCGCGAGATGGAAGCCGTGGGCGCCACGCACCTCCTCCACGCCTCGCCGATGTACAACAAGCCGCCCCAGCGCGGCATCATCGCGCACTTCGAGGCGATCGCGAAGGAAACGACGCTCCCGATCGTGATCTACAACGTGCCCGGGCGCACGGCCAGCAACATCGAGGCCAGGACCACGCTCGCCCTGGCGAACCATCCGCGCATGGCCGCGGTCAAGGAAGCGTCCGGCAACCTCGGCCAGATCACCGACATTCTCGCCGCGCGCCCCGCGTCGTTCGCCGTCCTGTCGGGCGACGACGAGATGACCCTCGCCGTCATGGCCGCGGGCGGCGACGGCATCATCTCGGTGGTCTCCAACGCCACGCCGCGCCTCATGTCCCAGCTCGCCGAGCGCGCGCTGGCCGGCGACTTCGCCGGGGCCCGCACGCTCCACTTCACCCTCCTTCCCTGGATGCGCGCGGCGTTCGTCGAGTCCAATCCGCTGGCCGCCAAGGCCGCGCTCGCCATGATGGGCAAGATCCGCAACGTGCTCCGCCTGCCGCTGGTTCCGCTCGACCCGAAGCACGAGGCCACGGTGCGCGACGCGCTCCGCCTCGCCGGCGCCCTCGGCTGATGGCCACGCTCGCCGAACGCGTCGAGCGGCTGGCGGCCACCCCGGCCGGCGCCGACCTCCCCGCCGAGGCCCAGCAGGTCGTGCGCGAGCTGCTCGACGCGCTCGAGATCGGCGCCGTGCGCGCCGCCGAGCGCGGCGCCGACGACCGCTGGCACGCCGTGCCCTGGGTCAAGCGCGGCATCCTCCTCGGCTTCCGCGCCGGGAAGATCGCCGACATGTCCATCCCTGCCCAGGGCACGCCCCGGTTCAGCTTCGTGGACAAGAACACGTTTCCCACGCGCGACTTCGCGGTGGCCGACGGCGTGCGCGTCGTGCCGGGCGGGTCGAGCGTGCGCCGCGGCGCCTACCTCGCGCCGGGCGTCGTGTGCATGCCCCCGATGTTCGTGAACGTCGGCGCCTGGGTGGGGAGCGGCACGATGATCGACTCGCACGCCCTGGTCGGCTCGTGCGCCCAGATCGGCGAGCGCGTGCACCTCAGCGCCGCGGCCCAGATCGGCGGCGTGCTCGAGCCGGTGAACGCGAGCCCCGTCGTGATCGAGGACGACGTGCTCGTGGGCGGCAACTGCGGCGTGTACGAGGGCACCGTGGTGCGCGCCCGGGCGGTGCTCGCCGCCGGCGTCGTCCTGACCCGCGGCACGCCGGTGTTCGACCTCGTGCGCGAGCAGGTGTACCGCGCCACCCGCGACCAGCCGCTCGAGATCCCCTCGGGCGCCGTCGTCGTGCCCGGCGCGCGCCGCGTCACGGCGGGATGGGGGGCCGATCAGGGCGTGTCGCTCCAGGCGCCGATGATCGTGAAGTACCGCGACGAGAAGACCGATCTCGCCACGGCCCTCGAGGCCTGGCTCCGCTGACGGCGCGCCCATGAACGTCCAGGGCACGATCCGCGTCCCGGGAGACAAGTCCATCTCCCACCGCGCGCTGATCCTCGCCGCGCTGGGCGCCGGCGCGTCCGCCATTCGCGGCATCCTCGACTCGCACGACGTGCGCTCCACCGCCTCGGTGCTCCGCGCCCTCGGCGTGGACGTCCCCGCGCTGGGCCCCGAACTCACCGTGCACGGCGTCGGGGCGGAAGGGCTCCGTCCGCCCGGCCGCGACCTGGATTGCGGCAACAGCGGCACCACGACGCGGCTCATGGCCGGCGTCGTCGCGGCGCGCCCCTTCACGTCGCGGTTCGTGGGCGACCAGAGCCTGAGCCGGCGCCCGATGCGCCGCATCATCCGGCCGCTCGAGGCGATGGGCGCCCGCATCCACTGCGAACGCGGCGACGGCCTGCCGATGGTGGTCTACGGCGGCGGGCTCCACGGCGTGGACTGGCGCTCCGAGGTCGCCAGCGCCCAGGTCAAGAGCGCCGTCCTGCTCGCCGGCCTCGTCGCCGGCGTCCCCGTGTCCGTCGCCGAGCCGATGCGGTCGCGCGATCACACCGAGCGCATGCTCGCCGCGCGCGGCGTGGACGTGCGCGCGCGCGACGGCACGATCGCCCTCGCCCCCATCGCGACCCTGCCGGCGGCCGACGTCGACGTCCCCGCCGATCCCAGCTCCGCCGCGTTCTTCGCCGCCCTGGCCGCGATGGCCCAGGGCGGGGAGCTGCTGCTGCGCGGCGTCTGCGTGAATCCCACGCGCACCGGATTCCTGCAACTGTTGCGGCGCATGGGCGCGCGCGTCGAGTTCCTGGACGAGACGACGCGCGGCGGCGAGCCGGTGGCCGACCTGCGCGTCGCCCCCGGCCCCCTCGTGGGCGCCGACATCGCCGGCGATGAGGTCCCGAGCATGATCGACGAGCTCCCGCTTGCCGCCTGCCTGGCCGCCCGCGCCGACGGGACGACGCGCGTCACCGGCGCCGGCGAGCTGCGGGTCAAGGAGAGCGACCGCATCGCCACCGTGGTCGAGAACCTCCGCGCCGTGGGCGTCGAGGCCGAGGAGCTGCCCGACGGCCTGATCGTCCACGGCACGCGGGCTCCCCTGCGCGGACAGATCGCCGCCCGGGGCGACCACCGCATCGCGATGGCGTTCGGCGTCCTCGGCACGACCGCCGGGGCCGAGATCGCGATCGACGACCGGGCGTGCGTGGACGTGTCCTTTCCCGGATTCTGGGAACTGCTCGCCCGGGCGGTGGCCACGTGAGCCGCCTGGTCATCGCCATCGACGGGCCCGCGGCCTCGGGAAAGTCGTCCACCGCGCAGTGGGTGGCCGACCGGCTCGCCATCCGGCACGTGGACTCCGGCTCCCTGTACCGGGCCATCACCGCGGCGGCGCTGGACGTGCAGCCGGCGTACGAGCGGTGGACCGAGGCCGACGTCCTGGGGCAGGCGCGTCGGGTGCGGCTCGCCGCGTCGGGCCGGTCGTTCGCGGCGCTGGTCGACGGCCGCGACGCCGGGGAACGGATCCGGGAGCCCGACGTGACGCGCGCGGTGTCGGCCGTGGCCCAGATGCCCGGCGTGCGCGCCTGGGTGAACGACGAGGTGCGCGCGGCGGCCCGGGACCACGACGTGGTGGTGGACGGGCGGGACATCGGGACGGCGGTCTTTCCCGACGCGCCCCTCAAGGTGTTTCTCGTGGCCGACCCCTGGGAGCGGGCCCGCCGGCGACTGGTCCAGCAGCTGGGGCGCGCCCCCTCCGACCGGGAGGTGGCCGAGGAGACCGACCGGCTGGTCCAGCGCGACGCAAAGGACGCGACGCAGATGGTGCCAGCCCGGGACGCGATCGTCGTCGACACCACCTACATCACGCAGGAAGAGCAGGTGGATCGGATCGTGGCGCTGGCACGTGCCGTAACTCGGCGCGAGGACGTCACTTCCGAAGGTTGACGTCACGTTTCTTCCAAGCTAGCTTTGAAGGTTCGGCTCGTCCCGGTCCACACTTCGGTGGCCCCGGGCGGCCGTTCGTCACCATCCGCCTCGCCGCGGCGAGCCGCAAGTCCGCGGATTTTCGGAGACTCACTGACCCCTATGACCGAGCTCGACACCACCACAACCGGCAGCGCCGCCACTCTGCGCGAGAAGCGCGATGCGCAAAAGGCGCAACTGCGTCCGCTTGCCAACCGACGTCCCGAACTCTACGACGAAGACGAATACACGTCATCCGACTACGAGCGGATGATGGACCTCTACAACGGCACCCTGGCCTCCATCGAGGAAGGCGAGATCGTCAAGAGCCGCGTGCTCGAGATCCGCGACAACCTCGTGGTGCTGGACATCGGCTTCAAGTCCGAAGGCAGCGTGCCGCTCGAGGAGTTCAAGGACCATCCCGACCTCAAGCCCGGCGACGAGGTCGAGGTCCTGCTCGAGCACCTCGAAGACCAGGAAGGCTCGGTCGTCCTGTCCAAGAAGAAGGCCGACTTCATGCGCGTGTGGGAGCGCATCCGCATCGCGTACGAGACCGATCAGCCGGTGGAAGGCACCCTCATCAAGAAGATCAAGGGCGGCGTGGTGGTCGACCTCATGGGGGTGGACGCGTTCCTCCCCGGGTCGCAGATCGCGCTCCGTCGCGTGCCGAACATCGACGAGCTGCTCGGCCAGAAGTTCGAGTTCAAGATCATCAAGCTCAACAAGCGCCGCCGCAACATCGTGGTGTCGCGCCGCGTGATCCTGGA
>JAGWRI010000259.1 GCA_028876525.1 Gemmatimonadota bacterium
CGCCCCGCACCACCCGCGCGCCCTGGAGATCGGCGATCAGCCCGTGGAGGACGAACGCCCCCGAGCTGTGCGGCAGGACCAGCGCGCCGATCGGCACCTGGCAGCCGCCCTCCAGCGCACCCAGGAACGCCCGTTCGGCGCGGACGTCGGTCATCGTACGCGCGTCGTTGAGCGCCGCCGTGAGGGCGATCAGGTGCGCGTCGTTCTCGCGAATCTGGATCGCGATGGCGCCCTGGCCCGGCGCCGGCAGCCAGGCCGGGGCGTCGAGCACGGCGGTGATGCGCTGCGACACGCCCAGCCGGTGCAGCCCCGCCGCGGCGAGGATCGCCGCGTGCACGACGCCGGTGTCCACCTTCTTCACGCGCGTCGGGACGTTGCCGCGCAGCTCCACGATGTCGAGGTCCTTGCGGCGCGCCGCGAGCTGCGCGCGGCGGCGAAGGCTGGACGTGCCGACGCGCGAGCCGCGGGGCAGTTCGTCCAGCGTCTCGGCGCCCACGACGTCGGCAATGACGAGCACGTCGCGCGGGTCCTCGCGCGGGAGCACGGCGCCGATCACGAGTCCGTCGGGCGATTCGGTGGGCAGGTCCTTCAGCGAGTGGACGCAGCAGTCCACCTTGCCCTTGTGCAGCGAGGCCTCGAGTTCCTTGGTGAACAGCCCCTTGGCGCCGATGGCGTTGAGCGGTTCGTCCAGCCGCTTGTCGCCCACCGTCTTGAACGTCACGAGCTCCGCGCGGTGCCCGCGCGCCTCGAGCAGGGACCTGACCAGGTTCGCCTGGTACAGGGCCAGATCGGACGAGCGGGTCGCGATGCGGATGACGGAGTCGGCGGCCATGGCGTTCGGTGGTGGTATCGGGGTCCTGAAATGTAGCCCGCCCTAGCGGGCCGCGGCCACAACCGCCGCCACGAGGCCGTCGAGGGTGGACGGATCGGCCACGGCGCGCACCGCGAGCCCCAGCTCGCGCACCACGGCCGACGTGGCGGGGCCGATGGAGACGATCCCGGCGTGCGCCGCGGCGTCGGCGCCGACGGCCGTGACGAAGGCGCGCACCGCCGAGCCCGCGGTGAAGGTGACGAGCCCGATCTCCCCGGCCAGGAGCCGGGCGCGGAGCGCGGCGGCGCCCTCGACGCCCGGCACCGAGCGGTAGAGCGCCACGACGTCCACCCGGGCGCCGAGCGCGCGCAGCCCCGTGGGCAGCACGTCGCGCGCTCCGCTCGCCACCGGGTAGAGCACGCGCCGGCCGCGCACGTCGTCCCGCCCCCGCAGGGCGTCGAGCAACCCCTCGGCCACGAACTGTTCGGGCGTCACGGCGACGGGCACGCCCCGCTCCTCGAGCGCGCGCGCCGTGGCCGGCCCCACGGCGGCGACGCGCAGCCTGCCAAGCGCGGCGGCGTCGCGCCCCGCGTCGGTGAGGAGCTGCCAGAAGAACCGCACCGCGGTCTGGCTGGTGAACACGAGCCAGTCGTACGCGGCGAGGTCGGCCAGCGCGTCCAGCACGGGCGCGGGGTCGAGCGGCTCGACGCGCGTGGCCGGGACTTCGATCACCTCGGCGCCGAGCGCGGCGAGCGGGGCGGTCAGCGCCCCGGCCCGGTCGGCCGGGCTCGTGACCACGACGCGCGTTCCCTCGAGGGCACGGGGGGCCGGATTGGAAGCGGCAGCGCGGTCGTGCGGGGATTCGCCCATGCGGGACAGTGTGCGATTGAAGCGTGAGAGCCCGGCCATTGGAAGATACCAGACCGGCCCCGCCGTCGCCGCCTCGTAAGCGGCGCCGTCGAGTCGGCGGCCCCGTGGCCCCTCCTTGCCGAGGCGAAATCGAACCCGCAGTATCAGGCACTTTCCGAATTCCACGCTGTTTTTGTCTGCGCCGTTCTTGCCGGCGCAGTTCTTGTCGGCGCCGTATTTGCCGGCGCGGTTCTTGCCGGCGTCGTTTGTACTTCAGGATCTTCCCGTTTCGAGATGCCCGCCATGTCCGACATCGACACCCTGCTCCAGGAACACCGCAAATTCCCTCCCCCGGCGTCGTTCAGGGCCACGGCGGTCGTGTCCGATCCCGGGGTCTACGACCGGGCGGCGCAGGACATCCCCGCCTACTGGGCCGAGCAGGCGAAGCACCTCGAGTGGATCGAGCCGTGGAAGACGGTGCTCGACTGGAAGCCGCCGCACGCCCAGTGGTTCGTCGGAGGCAAGCTCAACGCCTCGGTGAACTGCGTGGACCGGCACG
Organism: Gemmatimonadota bacterium; assembly: GCA_028876525.1. Taxonomy (GTDB): domain Bacteria; phylum Gemmatimonadota; class Gemmatimonadetes; order Gemmatimonadales; family Gemmatimonadaceae; genus JAGWRI01. The sequence goes on from JAGWRI010000259.1 coordinate 2,220, forward strand.
TGCGCGGCCCCAACCGCAACAAGGCGGCGCTGATCTGGGAGGGCGAGCCCGGCGACCGGCGCACCTACACGTACTGGGACCTGTTCGTGAAGGTCAACAAGTTCGCCAACGTGCTCAAGTCGCTGGGCGTGAAGCGCGGCGACCGCGTGGCGATCTACCTGCCGATGATTCCCGAAGCGGTGATCGCGATGCTCGCCTGCGCGCGCATCGGCGCCCCGCACTCGGTGGTGTTCGGCGGTTTCTCGCCCGAATCGCTGCGCGACCGGATCAACGACGCCCAGTGCAAGGTGCTGATCACGGCCGACGGCGGCTACCGCCGCGGCAGTGTGGTGCCGCTCAAGCGGAACTGCGACAAGGCGCTCGAGGAGACGCCGTCGATCCGGCACGTCGTGGTGGTGCAGCGCCGCCCCGGGGCGGGCGGCGACGAGGCGTTCGCCGACATGAAGGAAGGGCGCGACCACTGGTGGCACCGCCTCATGCGCCAGGCGCCGCAGTGGTGCGAGCCCGAGGCGATGGACGCCGAGGACGTGCTGTACATCCTGTACACGTCGGGCACGACCGGAAAGCCGAAGGGCATCGTGCACACCACCGGCGGCTACATGGTGGGCGCCACGACGAGCACGAAGCAGGTGTTCGACCTCAGGGACGACGACGTCTTCTGGTGCACGGCCGACGTGGGCTGGGTGACCGGCCACACGTATCTCACCTACGGGCCGCTCTCCAACGGGGCGACCTGCGTGATGTACGAGGGCGCCCCCGACTGGCCGGAGAAGGACCGGTTCTGGGAGCTCTGCCAGAAGTACGGCGTGACCATCCTGTACACGGCGCCGACGGCGATCCGCGCGTTCATGAAGTGGGGCGCGCAGCATCCCGCCAAGCACGACCTGTCGCAGCTCCGGCTGCTCGGCTCGGTGGGCGAGCCGATCAATCCCGAAGCGTGGATGTGGTATCACAAGGTGATCGGCGACGAGCGCTGCCCGATCGTGGACACCTGGTGGCAGACCGAGACCGGCTCGATCGTGATCTCGCCGCTCCCCGGGCTCACGGCCACCAAGCCGGGCAGCGCGACGCGCCCCCTCCCCGGCTACCAGGCGGCGATGCTCGACTCGCACGGCAAGGAGATTCCGGTGGGCGGCGGCCTGCTCGCCCTCACCTACCCGTGGCCCTCGATGCTCCGCACGATCTGGGGTGACGACGAGCGGTACGTGAATACCTATTTCACCAAGTGGCCGGGGCGCCCGGATCTCTACTTCCCGGGCGACGGCGTGAAGCTCGACGACGAGGGGTATTACGTGATCCTGGGCCGCGTGGACGACGTGCTCAACGTGGCCGGCCACCGCATCGGGACGATGGAAGTCGAGTCGGCGCTGGTCGAGCACCCGGCCGTGGCGGAAGCCGCGGTCGTGGGCAAGGCGCACGAGCTCAAGGGGCAGGCGCTGGCGGCGTTCGTCACGCTGCGCGAGGGACACAAGCCGTCGCCGGCGCTGCACGACGAGCTGCGCGAGTTCGTGGGCGAGAAGATCGGCGCCATCGCCAAACCCGACGACGTGCTGTTCTCGGCCGACCTGCCGAAAACGCGCTCGGGCAAGATCATGCGTCGGCTGCTGCGCGACATCGCCGAGGGCCGGGCGCTGGGCGATACCACGACGCTGGCGGATCCGGGCGTCGTGGCGAAGCTCAAGGAGGAGTACGAGGCGTTGGAGAGCTAAACGGCGCAGGCAAGAACAGCGCCGACAAGCACCGCGCCGGCAAGAACGGCGCCGGCAAGTACGGCGCAACTACGAAACGGCGCAACCACGAAACGACGACACTGCGAAACGACGCCGCCGCGAAGCAGCGCACCCGAACACGACGCGATCGCACGGCGATGAAGCGCCTGGAACTACGAAGGGCCGTGCTACCGTCTCACCGTCCTACTCGCTGGCCGCGGCCCTATCCTTCAACTGCTCCCCGATCGGCAGCCGGCGGATGCGCTTGCCAGTGGCGTCGTGGATCGCCGCCAGCAGCGCCGGCGCGAAGGCCGGCACGCCCGGCTCGCCCACCCCCGTCGGAGCCTCGTGGTTCTCGACGAGATGCACCTCAACCTTCGGCATCTCGTTCATCCGGACCACCTTGTAGTCGGTGAAGTTGCTCTGCTGCACCGCGCCGTTCACCACCGTGATCTCGCCGTAGAGCGCGGCGCTCAGCGCCCACCCGATCGCGCCCTCCACCTGCGCCACCACCGTGTCGGGATTCACCAGCTGCCCGCAGTCGAAGCCGCAGACCACCCGGCTCACCTTCACCTTGCCGTCCGCGCCCACCTGCGCCTCCACCACCTGGGCCACGAGCGTGCCGTCGTAGTCGTAATAGGCGAACCCGCGGCCGTGCCCCTTGGGCAGCGGACTGCCCCAGCCGGCCTTGTCGGCCGCCAGCCGGATCACCGCCTGCGCGCGCCGGTTGCCGCCCAGCATGTCGAGCCGGTACTGCACCGGGTCCTTGCCCGCCGCGCGAACGCACTCGTCCAGGAACGCCTCGTTGCAGTACCCATCCTGCGAGTTGGCCACCGAGCGCCAGAACCAGATGGGCACGGGACTCGGCACGAACACCATGTCGACCCGGTAATTCGGAATGTCGTACTGCGGCGGACGCGCGGCGTCGAAGTGGCGCCCGCCCATCCCGCCGCGGCCCCCGCCCTCGCCGTTGTCGCGCTGCGGGAAGGCGTACGCCTCGAGCGAGGGACCCACCGCCCGGTCCTCCCAACTCACGATCCGGCCGCCCGCGTCGAGCACGGCGCGCATCCGCTGGATGCCGTCCACCCGGTAGAAGCCGTTCCGGATGTCCTCCTCGCGCGACCAAATCACCTGCACGGGGCGCCCCGCCGCCTTCGAGAGCTCCACCGCCTCGATCGCGAAGTCCGTCTGCGACCGGCGGCCGAACCCGCCGCCAAGGAAGGTGCAGTGCACCGTCACCGCATCGGGGCTCACCCTGAACCGCTGCGCCACCTCGGTGCGTATGCTGTCCGGCGACTGCGACGGCGCCCAGATCTCGATGCCGTCGGTCCGCACGTCGGCGGTGCAGTTCATCGGCTCCATGGGCGCATGGGCGAGCAGCGGATATTCGTAGATCGCCTCGACCAGCGTCTCGCCCGCCCCGGCGGCGCGCACCGTTCCCTGGCTGGCCGTCAGCCCGGCGGCGCCATCGTCGTTCACGCGCCCGTGGTAGCCCGCGTTGGCCGCCGCCGTGGAGTAACTCCCGCTCGGCCCCGGATCCCAGGACACGACCAGCGCGTCGCGCCCCTTCATGGCCGCCCACGTGTCGTCGGCCAGCACGGCCACCCGCGCCGGCAGCGAGCGCTCGATCGCGTCGAGCTTCACGACCTGCCGCACGCCGGTCACGGCCCGGGCCTTCGCGTCGTCCACGCTCCTCAGCGAGCCGCCGAACACCGGACAGCGCGCGACGCTGGCCACGAGCATGTTCGGCACCCGCACGTCGATGCCGAACATCGGCCGCGCGTGCACCTTGTCGGGAATGTCCAGCCGCGGCGTGGACCGGCCCACGATGCGGAAGCGGCTCGGATCCTTGAGCGGCACCTCTCCCGCCGGCACCGGCTGCTGCGCGGCCAGCGCCGCCAGTTCGCCGTACGTCGCGCGCCGGTTCGACGCCGCGTGCACCACGACGCCCGGCTCGGTGGTGCACTGCGCGGCGGGCACGCCCCACCTGGCCGCCGCCGCGGCCACGAGCATCGCGCGCGCCGTCGCCCCGGCCTGGCGCAGGGGCGTGAACGACGTCCGCGTGCTGGTGCTCCCGCCGGTGCCCGTGCGGTACTTCCCGTTCGTCGGCGTCCGCACCACGCGCACCGTGCTCCAGTCGGCGTCCAGCTCCTCGGCCACGATCATCGGCATCGCGGTCCACACCCCCTGCCCCATCTCGGACTTGGCCGACACGATCGTGACCGTGCCGTCGGGCTCCACGGTGAGCCAGAGGTTCGGCGTCCACCCGCCGGGGGCCGGGCGCCCCGGCGCGACCTTGGCGGTGAGCGCCTCGAGCGTGTCGAAGCCCAGCGCGAGCGCGGCGCCGGTGGCGCCGGCCACGGCCACGAACTGCCGCCGGCTGATCGTCTGCTTGCTCATTTCGCCTCCCCGGCCCCGTTGGCGGCGGCACGGTGGATGGCCTTCCGGATGCGCGGATACGTGGCGCAGCGGCAGATGTTGTCGCTCATGCCGTCGTCGATGTCGCTGTCCGTCGGGTGGGGCGTGGCCGTCAACAGCGCCGCCGCGGCCATGAGCTGCCCCGGCTGGCAGTAGCCGCACTGCGGCACCTGCTCGGCGATCCACGCCTGCTGGATGCGGCGGCCGAGCTCGGTGTTCGGGAGCCCCTCGACGGTCGAGATCTCGTGGCCCGCGGCGTCGGCGATGGTCCACTGGCACGACCGGTGGAGGTCGCCGTCGATGTGCACGCTGCAGGCGGCGCAGGCGCCCACGCCGCACCCGAACTTTGTGCCGGTCAGGTCGAGCTTGTCGCGCAGCACCCAGAGCAGCGGCGAGTCGGCGTCGGCCGACACGGTGTGCCTGGTGCCGTTCACGGTGAGCACGTAGGATGGCATCTGATTCGCTCCTCGCGCGCGGCCGCCGTGCGGCCGCGCCCATCGGGACCCGGGGCCGGCGCCGGGGAGGAGAGCGCCGACTGCCTACTCGCTTACTACTGTGCGCGCCTGCGCGCGATAGTCAAGCAGCGCGACCAGGAACAGCACCGCGACGATCGCCGCCGACCCCATGCACCAGCGGCAGATCGCGTGAATCCGGAACAGCTCCAGATAGATCAGCCAGCCGGTGAACAGCAGGCCCCATCCGGTGAGGCCGAGCAGGGCCAGCGAGAACCGGGGGTCGTCGGTGTACCGCTCGTGGGCCGCGGCCAGCGACACGGCGAACAGGAGCGCGTAGTACACGAGCCCCCAGATGGCCACGTGGACGCCGAGGAAGGTGGCCCACCGGCTGGTCTGGACCTTCTCGCAGCTCCCGGTGCCGCAGGCCAGCGTCCCGATGATCCCGAAATGATGCAGCGTGAGGTACGCCGCCAGCAGCACCCCGCACAGGGCCACGATGGCCAGCCCCATCCGCCTCGTCATTTGCCGGCGGGGGCCTTCTGGCGGGCGATCGCCGAATCCACCTCGGCCTTGAACTGATCGTAGGTGAGGTAGTTGGCCACGACCTTGTTGCCGAACACGAACGTGGGGGTCGCGTCGAGGTGCCGGCGCTCGGCTTCGAGCTCGTTGGCCTGGAGCTGGGCCTGGAACTTCCGCGCCTTCATGCAGGCGTTGTACTGGTTCATGTCGACGCCCACGCCCTGCGCCACGCCGGCCAGCACCTTCTCGGGGTTGTCGGTGGCCTCGGTGTTCCAGCTGTCCTGGTAGTGATAGATCGCGTCGTGCATCGGCCAGAACTTGCCCTGGTCGCCGGCGCACCAGGCGGCGTTGTGCGCGGCCCACGTGTTCCGGTGGATGTTGAGCGGGAAGTCCATGTACCGCAGCCGGACCACGCCCGAATCGATGAGGTGCGTCCGGACGTCGGGCTCGGTGAGCGTGGCCCACTGGCCGCAGATCGGACACTCGAAGTCGGCGAACTCGACGACCTCGAGCCGGGCACTGTCGCTCCCCTCGGTGTGGCCCATGGCGTTGAGCTTGGGCAGGGTGCTGTCCCAGGTCGACACCGACCCCTTGGGCCGGGCCGCCAGGTAGGACAGCCCGGCGATTCCCAGCACCGCGATGACGGCGAGGACGACGTAGAACCCCCGCATGGCGGAGCTGTTCGTGGTCTTCCTGACCGGATTGGCGGTGCGCCTGGTCCTGGATCCGCCGTTCGCTTGCTTCTTGGCCATGTCGTTGGTCGTCCTCGTCCGGGATCGCCGGCTGGTCGGCCGCCCCCGCGGCGGCTCCCGGTACAACCTAGGCCGCCCCGTGCGACCCACGCAAGCAATGGCCGGCCCCGCGCCGCGAACGCTTGGCGCCCCTGGGGCGTAGACCGGATGTGCCCCCCGGTCTGCAGGACGGCGGGCCATGCGTTACATTTTCCATGTTGGACACGAAACTCACACCCATAACCAGGTTAAATGGCCAAGAGCAAGCATAGACGGAGCGGCGGCTCGGCGAACGCGATGGCGACCCCGTTCGAGGAAGCTCGCGACGAGCTGTTCCAGCACATCATCCGCTGCGGCGTGATCGGATCCGCCCCGGAGCATCAGGAGGAGTGGTTCGCGGACACGATGAAGTACATGGCCGACCGGTATCCGGAGCTGGCCGAGCGTGATCTCGCGGAGCTGCGCACGCTGGGCGATCGGTTCGCTCAGCCCCCGAAGGCGAACCCGACGGTGGAAGAGGCCGGGGCAGCCAACGCAGCGTAACGAAGGTTGACCGTCGCCGGTCGACCGCAGTTCATCGCCAGTGGGTCGTGACCCGTCGGATCACGACCCCTAGGCGCACCCCTCCACCGAACCCCACCTGGTACGCCATGCGTACCCCGTGGTCGATCGGCCCCTCGAAATCCAGCGCCCCGGCCAGATACGGTCGCGCCGTGCCGCCGGCGTCGTAGCGCACGCTCACGCCTCCGGCCAGCGACAGCCCCCACCGCTGCTGGCCGAACGGGTCGAGGAGCAGGCGCATGAGCGCGTCCACGCGCCCCGTGCCCACGAGGGCGCCGCCCAGCCGGCGCGTCCCCCCGGCGGCGTCCAGCTCGATCCGCTGGTAGTAGCCGGCCCCCAGATTCACCCCGGCGCCGAGTTCCGCCGCATACGGGGCGGGGCCCAGCAAATCGGCCCGCAGCTCCGGCGCCGGCGGAATTGCCTGACCCGACGCGGCCCGCGGCGCCAGGGCCAGGAGCGCGGCGGCGACGGCGCCCGCGAGGCTTCGCGTCATCGCGCCCGCTCCCGCCACAGGGCCAGGGTGTAGTCGATCACCGCCCAGCAGGACGTCGCCAGCACCGCGCCGAGCAGCGCCGTGACCCACGTGGGCCGCACCATGATCGTGATGAACGTCAGGAACTGGAGCACGGTCACGAATTTCCCGGCCGGGCGCGACCGGAACTTCACCGGGCGGAGCCACGGAATGATGCGCGCAACGAGGAAGCCGACGGCCGTCATCAGGTCGCGCGACAGGAGCACGAAGTAGCCCGCCGTGTCGAGGCGCCCTTCGAACAGGAACGCCGACACGGCCACGAGCACGAACACGCGGTCGGCGATCGCATCGAGCAGGGCGCCCCACCGGCTCGTGATCTCGGCGCGCCGGGCGATGTAGCCGTCCAGGAAGTCGGTGATCGCGGCGACCACGACCAGCACGATGCGGGCGGGCGGATTGTCGCTGGCCACGAACGCGCCGGCCATGACGAGCCGCGAGAACGAGATCCAGTTCGGGACCTGGCGCAGGCCGCGGCGCGCGTGCATGGGCCAAAGGTAAGGGCAGCCCGGACTGCTTGCCACCGTCCCAGCGGCGGCCTACCTTGCCACTTCCGCCCTGTCACCCGAGGTCCGGATGCCGGCAGCCATCGATCACCTCCGCCACGTGGCGATCTTCAAGGATCTCGACGACGCCGAGCTCGGCGCGGTGGCCGAGGTGTGCAAGGAGGAGAAGTTCGTCTCCGGGGAGTACATCTTCCACGAGGGCGAATCCGGCAACCGGCTGTACCTGATCACCGAGGGCGAGGTGCGGATCAGCCGCGACGTGCCGGGAAGCGGCGAGGAGGCGCTGGCCGTGCTCAAGCCCGGCGCCCTGTTCGGCGAGATGGCGGTGTTCGATCGCAGCGAGCGGTCGACGCACGCGATCTCCAACGGCGGCACGACGGCGCTCACCATCAGCCGCCCCGATTTCGAGATGCTGATGGACTTCGACCGCGAGCTGGCGTACAAGGTGCTGTGGGCGGTGGTGCGCCTGCTCTCGATGCGGCTGCGCCAGACGAACGACTCGCTCCGGTCGTTCCTCGCGATGTCCATGTTCTAGCAGCCGCCGCCCCCCGGCGCGCCACCCGAACCACGCTCACGCCCCGGAGGGGACTCCACGCATGTCCACCATCCTGCGCACGGCCGGCCTGCTGGTCGTGTCCAACACCTTCATGACGTTCGCGTGGTACGCGCACCTCCGGAACCTGTCGGACCGGAAATGGTACGTGGCGGCGGTGATCAGCTGGTCCATTGCATTCTTCGAATACATGTTCCAGGTGCCGGCCAACCGCATCGGCTACCAGGCGCTCTCGCTGGGTCAGCTCAAGATGCTCCAGGAGATCATCACGCTGTCGGTGTTCGTGCCGTTCGCCATCCTGTACATGAAGCAGCCGCCGCGGCTCGACTTCCTGTGGGCCAGCCTGTGCATGGTGGGCGCCGCCTACTTCATGTTCCGCGCCGCCTGAGCGCCTCACCTCAGACGGCGCGGCCGGTGCCGCGCACGATCCCTTCGACGCGCCGCGCCGGATCGAAGCAGCGCCGGGCCAGGGCCTGGATGTCGCCGGCGCTCACGGCGCGCACCCGGCGTTCGAACTCCTCCAGGTCGGCCAGCCGGCCGTCGAGCCAGGCGCCGACGACGTCGCTCAGCACCGCGCCTCCGCGCTGCAGCCGGATGGCGTGGACGCCCAGGGCGTAGGTCTGGGCGTCGGCCAGCTCCTGGCCCGACACCGGCGCCTCGACCAGCCGCGCGAACTCGGCCAGCAGTCCGGCCCGCGCCTCCTCCTCGCGGTCGGGCGAGGTGGCGATGTAGGCGCCGAAGGCGCCCGCCCGGCGGCGCTCGGCCGTGAACGCCTGCACGGTGTAGGCCAGCGAGCGCTTCTCGCGCAGCTCGTCGAAGAACCGCCCGCCGAGCCCGCTGGCGATTCCCGCCACGAGCCCGGCCGCGAACCGGTCGTCGTCCAGGCGCGACGGCCCCGGAAAGAGCAGGCACAGCGCCGTCTGGGCCTTGTCGCGCGGCTCGACCGCCGTCGCCACGCCGGCCGGCCAGGGCGGCGCCGCCGGCTCCGCCGCCGGCCGGTATTCGAGTTCGCTGAACGCCTGCGCGGCCACGGCGGCCAGCCGGTCGGGGTCGTCGTCACCCACCACCGCCACCACCGCCGCCGAGCGCAGCACGCGCGCGGCGTGCCAGCCCCGCACCGCATCGCCGGTGATCGCGCGCAGCGAGGCGTCGGTTCCGCCCACGGGAAGCCCGTACGGATGCCCCGGGTACGCCGACGCCAGCGCCAGCCGCATCGGATACCGGTACATGTCGTCGCGCACGGCCGCCGCCTCGGCCAGCGCCGTGGCCCGCTCGCGCTCCAGCGCGTCGTCGGGCAGCGTCGCGTGCTGCACGACGTCGGCCAGCAGCTCCGCCGCCTCGGCGTACCGCCGGGCGGGCACCGAGATCGTCCACCCGAAGCTCTCCCCGCCCACCGCCGCGTTCACGCTGCCGCCCAACCGCTCCCCCGCCTCGGCAATCGACTCCGCCGTGCGCCGGCGCGTGCCCTTGAGCATCGTATGCGCCGTGAGCAGCGTGAGCCCCGCGTTCCCCTCCGTCTCCTCCACCGCCCCGCCCTGCACGAACACGCCGACGTGCGTCATCGGCGCCCCCGGCTTGCGCTTCACCAGCAGCGGCACGCCGCGCACCGTGCGATACACCCGCACCCCGGCCTCCTCCCGCTCCAGCGCCGGCAGAACGGCGGGCGGCGCGGGGGGCGCCTCGGCGAGCGCCGGCGCCGGGCGCGGCGCCGCGCGCACCCCGTCGAGCAGGGCTCGCATGGCGTCGGCATCGGCCGCCACCGCCGGACCCGCCGCCGGCCGGTAGACCAGCACCGCGGCGTGCGCGGGCTCCAGGTACCGGCGCGCCGCGTCGGTCACCTGGTCCGCCGTGAGGGCCATGATCCGGTCGTAGGTCTCGTCGCCCAGCCGCCAGCCGCCCAGCGCCTCCCATTCGGCCAGATGCGTGGCCTGCCCCTCCATGTCCTCGAGCCGGCGGATCATCCGCGCCTCGACCAGGCGCTGCGCTCGCTCGACCTCGGAGGAGAGCACGCCGTGCTCGCGCACGCCGAGGACCTCGGCCCACACCGCGCGCGCCGCGCCGGCCACCGTTTCGGCCCGGCCCTCGGCGTGGACCACGAACACCCCGACCTCGGTGGGCGTGTAGTCGTAGGCGGAGATGGACGACGCCAGCTTGCGCTCGCGCACGGCGCGGTAGAGCCGCGCGGCGCGCCCCTGCCCGAGAATCGTGGCCAGGATCTCGAGGGCCGCGGTGTCGGGGTGCCGCGTCGGCACGGTGCGCCACCCGAAGGCGAGCTGCGCCTGTGCCACGTCGCCGCTCAGCTCGCGGTAGCGGAAGGGAATGGCGCCCGTCTCGCCGGGCCCCGGCGCGCGCGCCGGCTCGCCGGGCGGAGCGGCGCCGTAACGGACTTCGATTTCGCGCAGCGCGGCGTCGGGATCGACGTCGCCCACGACGGCGAGCACGGTGGTGCTCGGCCGGTAGAAGTTGCGGTAGAAGCCCGCGACGTCGTCGCGGGTGAGGCGCCGCAGCCCGTCCTCGCGGCCGATGCGCCAGCGCCGCATGCGGTGGCGGTCGAACAGCATCTCGTACAGCGTCTCGGTGGCCACCGACCCCGGGTGGTCGGCCTTCCGCCTCGCCTCCTGGACGATGACTTCCAGCTCGCGCCCCAGCTCGCCCGCGTCTATTAGCGAATGATTATAGGCGTCGGCCTGGACGTCGAGGGCCGCCACGAACCCCGACGACGGCACCACGGTGTAGTACACGGTGTGGTCGTAGATCGTGCCGGCGTTGAGGTAGCCGCCCACCGCCCTGGTCTGCCGGGCGATCTCGCCCACGCCGCGGCGCGGCGTGCCCTTGAAGTACATGTGCTCCAGGACGTGCGCGATGCCCACCACGTCGTCGGTCTCGTCGAAGTAGCCGGCCTTCACGTGGGTGACGATGGAGACCACCGGCGCCGACGGATCGCGGCGCAGGAGCACGGTGAGGCCGTTGGGCAGGACGTGGCGCCGGATGGAGCCGGGATCGAGCAGTGCGGTCATGATCGGGAGCTGGGATCGTCCGTCCGGCCGCGGCCGGCCGACGGTCAGTGGAGCGTGTCGGGTGGCGTCGCGCCGGACACGCAGGCCGTCCAGGCGCCCGGCCCGGCCCGCGTGATCCACCGCTCGCCCTCGTCGATCCGGCCGAGCCGCACCAGCGCGCACCCGAGGTAGCCCTGCGACGCCGCGTCCAGCGGATCGGCTTCCACGGCGCGCACGTAGAACTTGCGGGCCAGATCGAAATTGCCCGTGGTGAACAGGTAGGCGCCCATTTCGCGCAGCGCAATGGCGTTGGTCGGATCGGCGGTGATGGCCAGCTGCAGCTCCAGATTGGCGGCGGCCAGGTTCCCCTCGCGCCGGGCGATGCGCGCCAGGTATACGTGGGCGATGGGGTAGCCGGGATCGATCAGCACGACACGGCGGAACACGGCGGCCGCCGAGTCGAGATTTCCCGACTCGTAGAGCGTCATCGCCTCCTGCATCACGGCCGTTCGCCGCGGACCGCCGAACCAGAAGTACAGCCCGCCGCCCACCGCGCCGGCCGCGAACAGCAGGGCGATCATGAGCCAGCGCCGCGTGCGGACGCGCGGCGGCGCCCCGGACACCGGCTCGAAGCCGCCCAGCGGCGTGCGCCGCAGGCCGGCGGGCGTCATGTCGTCCACCGACGGGAGCGGAGGCGGGGGCGCCGGGGGCGCGACGGCGGGCGGCGC
>JAGWRI010000260.1 GCA_028876525.1 Gemmatimonadota bacterium
CGCCGCGGCCGATCCCCGTGCCCATGAGCGCCGAGCCGCCCTCGCGCATCACCGTGCGCACGTCGGCAAAGTCCACGTTCACCAGCCCCGGCCGCGTGATCAGCGTGCTGATGCCCTGCGTGGCGTGGAGCAGCACCTCGTCGGCCTTCTTGAGCGCGTCCTGGAAGGGGATGCCCTTGCCGACCACGGCGAGGAGCCGCTCGTTGGGCACGACGATCATCGTGTCCACGTTCTTGCGCATCTCGGCGATGCCCTGCTCCGCCTGGCGCATCCGCTTGCGGCCCTCGAACAGGAAGGGCTTGGTCACGATGCCCACGGTGAGCGCGCCCGCCTCGCGGGCCAGCTCGGCCACCACCGGGGCCGCCCCGGTGCCCGTGCCGCCGCCCATGCCGCACGTGATGAACACGAGGTCGGCGCCCTGCAGCGCCGAGGTGACCTCGTCGCGATTCTCGTCGATGGCCTGGCGCCCGATCTCGGGGCGGGCGCCGGCGCCGAGTCCGCGCGTCAGCTTCTTCCCGATCTGCACCTTGACGTCGGACTTCGAGTTCAGGAGCGCCTGGTTGTCCGTGTTCACGGAGATGAACTCGACATGCTCGAGGTGCTCCTCGATCATGCGATTGACGGCATTACCCCCACCGCCGCCGACGCCCACCACCTTCATCCGGGCGTGTTGATTCGCGTTTTCCTCGAACTCGAAGACCATGCGAGTTGGACTCCCGCACCTGCGAGGTGGGAACGGCCAGCCACCGCCGGCTTGGCCGCGTTACAGGTGGCGTCAATGGATGCGGTCGGGCGCCGCACGCCACGGCCCTGCAATCAGTTGCGGCAATATAACGCTTTTACCGCGCCCGACTACCCCTGCAAGAAGGACGAAAGACCGCGCGAAAGAGAACAGGCCTCTTATCCACAGTCGCGCGCGCGACAGCACCTTTTTGATGTGGATTTTCCGACTCGCCGAACGCTATGTTCCGCCCGCCATGCGCTACCTCACCATGCCGAGTCCGCTCGGCACGCTCACCCTCGGCGCGAGCGACGACGGACTGGCCGCCGTCTACTTCGAGCGCCACAAGCACGGGCCTTCCGACGGCGAGCGGCGAGCCTGGCAGCTCGACCACGGCGGCGCCAACCCCGCGTCGCGCACGTTGGCAACCGCTCGCGAACAGCTCGCTGCGTACTTTGCCGGCCAGCGGCGCGAATTCGACCTCCCACTCGCCCCCGGAGGCACGCCGTTCCAGCAGCGGGTGTGGGCCGAGCTGCGGAAGATCCCCTACGGGGGGACCGCTTCGTACGGCGAGCTGGCCCGCCGGCTGGGCGCCCCCACCGCCTCGCGGGCCGTGGGCACGGCCAACGGGCGGAATCCTCTCTCGATCGTCGTGCCCTGCCACCGGGTGATCGGGGCGAACGGGTCGCTGGTGGGGTATGGTGGCGGGCTGGAGCGGAAGCGCTGGTTGCTGAATTTCGAAGGCGGAAGTGCGACGCTCTTTCCAGAGTAGGAGGGTAGGACAGCAGGAGGGGAGCCGCGCGCCGCTGTCATCTCTCCTTCTCTCCGACCCTCCCAGCTGAGGCAATCAGAAGAAGTCCTGCAGCCAGAACTTCAGCCGCTGCGCCCACTTCTCCACCCCGCCGCCGCCCACCGACAGCCGCTTTGCCGTCGCGGTCGCGCCCAGCGCCAGCCGGGTGGCGCCGAACTGGGCCAGCCCCACGACGGTTCCGTACCGCGGGGCCTCCACCGAGTCGCTCAGTCCGCCGATGTTCTCGGCCGGCATGCCAACGCGCACGCCCGTGCCGAACACCTCGGCGGCGAGCTCGCCCGAGCCTTCCATGGCCGCGGCGCCGCCGGTGAGCACCACCCCCGCGCTCAGCTTGCTCCCGTAGCCGGCGTCGGCGATGTCGTGGTGGACGAGGTCGAAGATCTCGTCCATCCGCTGGTGGATGATGTGGGCCAGCAGCTCGCGCGGAATCTGCCGTTCGCCCTGCGCCACGGTGCTGGGCAGCTGGATGATGTCCTGCGGGTCGACGAGCGGCTCGTAGGCGCATCCGTAGCGCTCCTTGAGCCGCTCGGCGTCGGCCTGGGTCACGCCGAGCCCGTGGACGATGTCGCTGGTGACGTTGTTGCCGCCGAACGGCACGGTGCCCAGGTGGCGGATCTTGCCCTCGTGGAAGACGGCGATGTCGGTGGTGCCGGCGCCCATTTCGACGAGCGCGACGCCCAGCTCCTTCTCGTCGTCGGTGAGCACGGCGAGGGCGGCGGCCAGCGGCTCGAGCACGAGGTCCCGCACCCGGTAGCCGGCCCGCTCGACGCTCTTCCGCAGGTTGATGGCCGGCGAGCTGCCGATCGTGACGAGGTACATCTCCACTTCCAGCCGCATCCCGCTCATGCCGATCGGGTCGCGGATACCGGTATTCTTATCGACGGTGTATTCCTGGGGAATCGCGTGGAGCAGCTCGCGGTCCTGGGGGATGGCCTGGGCGCGGGCGACCTCGTTGGCCCGCTCGACGTCGGCCTTCGTGATCTCGTCGCCCGACACGGCGACGATGCCCTTGCTGGTCATCGCCTGGACGTGCTCGCCGGCAATGCCGGCGTACACCTCCTGGACCTGCGCGCCGGCCATGCGCTCGGCGTCCTGCAGCGCCTTGCGGATGGAGCGCGTGGTCTCCTCGATGTCGGAGACGACGCCGCGGCGGAGCCCGGTGGTGCGGGCCTGGCCCACGCCCAGCACCTTGATCGAGGGATGCCGCGGCAGGTCGCCGACGACTTCGGCGATGATCGCGGTGGTCTTGGCGGAGCCGATGTCGAGACCGGCGACGAGGCGTTCAGCGTTCATTTGAGTCGGGCGATCACTTGGTCGCGGAAGCGGAGGTCCAGCTCGGATACCTGCAGCCGCCGCTGGGCGAGGTCGCGGGCCACGGGCTCCACTTCCTCCAGGCGGCGGACGGTCACATCGGTCATCGCGCGGACGAGAAACGTGGCGAAGGTGAGGTCGAACTCGTCGCCCACCCGCCGCACGTCGCTCACCCGCTGGTACAGCTCGGGCGCCCGCTGTCGCAGTTCCGCCAACAGCCGCAGCGCCGTGGTGTCGCGGCGCGCCAGGATCGGCGCGTCCACCGGCTCGCGCGACGGATCGATCGGCAACGGCAATCCGGACGCATCGTACGGTCTGAGGCCCTGCGGGGTCGGCACCAGCGCGACCGGCACCCGCTCGGTGACCGTAACGACGAGCGTCCCGGGAAGCTTACGTCGGATCGCGGCCGCGCGCACCTCCGGCAGCTCCTCCACCCGGGTCTCGAGCGGACCGAGGTCGGCCCACACCGACACCGAGGTATCGACGTGCAGCTGGCGCAGAATGTCACGCGGCGCGGTGTAGCGCGCCCCCTCGATCTGCACGCGCCGCACGCGGAAGAACGCCATGCGGGCAAGCACCGGCCGCCCCCACCAGGGCGAGGCGAGCGCGGCGAGCCCGAGCGCCACGACGCCGGCGCGCTTGAGCTTCCGCAGGCGCCGCCGCTCGGGCACGGCCTCCTGCGCGGGCGGCGCCAACGGCTCCGGGGCCGCCCCGGCGGCGGCGTCGGGGGGACGGCGCCCGGTCATCGGGCCTCCAGGAGAGCCATCAGCTCCCCGGCCGATCGCGTGACGTCGCCGGCGCCCATCGTGAGCACGACGTCGCCCGCGCGCGCTTCGTGAGCCAGCGCCGCCGCCAGCTCGCGCTGGGCGCCGCGCCACCGCAGCCGCTCGCGGTCGGCGCCCATCGCGTCGGCCACGAGGTCGGCGCTCACGCCGGCAATGGGCCGCTCCCGCGCCGGGTAGATGTCGGCCAGGAACACGACGTCGGCGGCGGCCAGGGCGGCGCCGAACGCCGGCGCGAAGTCGCGGGTGCGCGTGTACAGGTGCGGCTGAAAGGCCACCACGAGGCGGCGCCCCGGAAAGGCCAGACGGGCGGCGGCGATCGTCGCCGCGATCTCGGTGGGATGGTGCGCGTAATCGTCCACCACGGTCACCCCGCGCGCATCCCCCACGCGCTGGAAGCGCCGCTCCACCCCGCCGAACGCGGCCAGCCCGGGACTCATCTCCTCCACCGTGCGCCCCTCGGCCAGCCCGGCGCCCAGCGCGGCCAGCGCGTTCTGGACGTTGTGCAGCCCCGGGACGCGGAGCCGCACCGTGCCCACGCGCACGCGGTCGAACCGGACGTCGAACCGCGCGCCCCCCTCGGCCAGCGTGACGTCCGACGCGGTGAGCCGCGCCGCCGGAGCGCGCACCCCGAACCGCACGATCTCGCACGACGGCGGCAGCGGGAGCGTGCTCGCCTGCTCGTCGTCGGCCGACAGCACCACCGCGCGGGCGCCGCGCGCGAAGCGCACGAAGGCGTCGCGGATGTCGGCCAGGTCGCGGTAGATGTCGAGATGGTCGGGCTCCACGTTGGTGATCACGGCGACGGTGGGCGCGAGGGCCAGGAACGAGCGGTCGTATTCGTCGGCCTCCACCACGTACAGCGCGGTGCCCCCGGCCCGGAGGTTGCCGTTCCATTCGCCGACGCGGGCGCCGACCAGCGCCGTGGGGTCGAGCCCCGCCGCCGCCAGGGCGGCGGTGGCCATCACGGTGGTGGTGGATTTGCCATGGGTTCCCGCCACGGCCACGAGCTCGCCGCCGGCGGTGGCCTCGCCCAGGGCCTCGGCGCGCCGGATCACGGGCCGGCCAAGTTCGGCGGCCCGCATCAGCTCGGGGTGGGTGCGCGGCACCGCCGACGAGACCACGACGGCGCGCGCCCCGTCGACGTGCGCGGGATCGTGCCCGGTGTGGACGGCGATGCCGAGGGCGCGGAGGTCGTCGACGTCGCCCGGGGCGGCGTCGCAACCGGTGACGGCCACGCCGCGCCGGGCGTACAGCTCGGCCAGGGCGCGCATGCCCGCGCCAGCAATGCCCACGAAGTGGACGGGACGCGGGTCGACCGAATCGAGGAGAGGCATGGACGCGCGCGCAATATAGGGCGCGCGCGCCTCGCGCCTCAAGCGGGACGCGCGCCGCGGTTGAGGAGCGCGACGATGTGCTCGGCGATCACTTCGGCGGCGCGCGGCCGCGCCCGCCGGGCCGCCGCCTGGGCCAGCCGGTCCAGGCGCGCCGGGTCGGCGACCAGGCCGGCGACCAATTCGTGCAGCTTGGGGCCGGTCAGGTGCTGCTGCGGCAGATGGATGGCGGCGCCCGCGTACTCGAGCGTCGCGGCGTTGGTGGTCTGGTGCTGCGCGGCGGCCGTGGGAAGCGGCACGAGGATGGCCGGAATCTTCCACGCCAGCAGCTCGCTGGTGGTCATCGAGCCGGCGCGGGCGATGGCGAGATCGGCCGCCGCGTAGGCGTCGGCGATGGGCGCCAGGTAGTCGCGCACGCGGACGCGCTCGCTTTCCAGCGGCGCGAACTCGTCGTACGTCCCCTTGCCAGTGCCCCAGACGACGTACAGATCGTCGGGCAGTCCGTCGCGGATCATCGCCGCGACGGCGCGGTTGATGGCCAGCGAGCCCTGGCTTCCGCCGTAGACCAGGAGCACCCGCCCCCCGTCCCGGGGAAATCCCCATTTGGCGCGGGCCGTGGCGCGCGAGAGGGCCACCGACGTCGGCGGGTCGATCGGCGCGCCGGTGTCCACGAGCTTCGTGCGCGGGCCGGCGCCCAGGAACCGCCCCGCCTCGGGAAAGGTGAGGTAGAGCTCCTCGCAGTGGCGGGCGTAGCGGCGCG
>JAGWRI010000261.1 GCA_028876525.1 Gemmatimonadota bacterium
CGCGCGGCGCGGCGGCGGCCGCGAGCCGGGCCAGCTGCGCCGCGGCGCCGTAGACCGGACGGAGCGCCGCGCGCACGGGCTAGTGCGCGCCGGCCCTGGCCAGCGCCGAGTCCAGCGCCTTGACGAACGTCGCCGTGGGCGCGGCGCCCACGATCTTCTCGCTCCCGATGAAGAACGTCGGCGTGGACTGCACGTCGCTCGCCCGCAGCCGCGCCTGGTCGGCATCGATCATCGGGCGCGTGGCGTGCGTGCGCACGCAGCCCCGCCACGCCGCCAGGTCCACCCCCGCCTTCCGGGCCAGCGTGTCGAAGTACGCCGTCACGTCCGGCAGGTCGGCCCAGCGGTCCTGCGACCCGAACAGCAGCTGGTGCATCGGCCAGAACTTGCCCTGCGCCGAGGCGCACATCCCCGCCTCCGCCGCCTGCATCGAGTGCACGTGCATCGACAGGGGGTCGTTCAGGAACGCGAACCGCACCTTGCCCGTCGCCACATAGTCCTTCACGATCTTCTCATAACTCTGGTCGTGCCATTCCTTGCAGAACGGGCACTGAAAGTCGCTCGCCTCGACCAGCCACACCTTGGCCGACGGCGAGCCCTGGATGCGGCCGGCGTCGGCCAGGCGGAGAATCGAATCGGGCGCCGTGGCCGGGCCCCCCGGCGCCGGCGGCGCCGGGCGCGCGCCGAGGGCCAGCACGGCGATCAGCGGAAGGCCGGCGAGCGCGGCGATGCGGGACGATGACATGAGTCGCGGGTGGTAGGGTGGCGGCGAAACCCCGGCGCGCGGGCCGTCGTACTAACCTAACGCGGGCCGGCGGGGGGCGGGAAATGCCAGGCTGGCCGGCCCGCCTCCGCGCCGCTAGACTCACCGGAGTCGCGCCCCCCGTTACTCCCGACCTTCGGTGGCCGTGCTCGCTTTCGTGATCGGTCTCATCGCCGCCTTCCAGGGCGGCGGGCTCAAGCTCCCCGCGCCCGTCGGCCTGGTGGACGACTTCGCGCACGTCCTCTCCGCGCAGACCTCGGGCGCGCTCAACACGCTCGCCCAGGCCGTCCGCACCCACTCGCCGGGCGAGATGGCCGTCGTCACGCTCCCCGATCTCGAGGGCCACACGCCCAGCGAGATCGGGCTCCAGATCGGCCGCGAGTGGAAGGTCGGCAAGTTCGGCCAGCCCGGCGATCCGAACCGCAACGCCGGCGTCGTGATCCTCATCGTGCCCAAGGAAACCAACTCCTCGGGCCACGGCGAATGCCACATCGAGGTCGGACGCGGCGCCGAGGGCTACATCACCGACAGCGACGCCGGCGACATCTGCCGCGAAGCCGTCGCCCGCTACTTCCGGAACGGCGACTACAACGACGGCACCGCGCTCGTCGCCATGCGCGTGGCCCGGAAATTCGCCGCGAACTACAACTTCTCGCTCGATTCCGCCCTCACCGACGCGCTGCCCCAGGACCAGCCGGCATCCTCGCCCGGCGGCCAGGGCGGCATCCCGCCGGTGTTCTTCCTCGTGCTGCTGTTCGTGATCCTCAGCCTCGTCGGCGGCAACCGGCGCGGCTGTCTCCCCCTGTTCCTCCTGTGGGGCATCGGGGGCGGTGGACGCCGCGGCGGATGGGGCGGGGGCGGGTTCGGTGGCGGGGGCTTCGGTGGCGGCGGCGGATTCGGCGGATTCGGCGGCGGCGGCGGCTTCAGCGGCGGTGGCGGCGGCTCTTCCTGGTGACCCCATGGCAAAACTCACACTCGACGAACTGTCCGCGCAGCTCCGTGCTGCCTTCAGCGACGCCCTCCGCACCGTGGTGCTGTTCGGCTCGGCCGCGGACGGCGAGCACATCCCCAATCGGTCCGACTACAACGTCCTCGTGATCGTCGACCGGATCGACGTCGCCGAGCTGCGCGCGCTGTCGGCCACGGCGCGCGCGTGGCGCGACGCGGGCAATCCGCCGCCGCTCATCTTCACGACCGAGGAGTGGCGCGAGGCCAGCGACGTGTTCCCCATGGAATACGCCGACATGCTGGAGCGCCACCGCGTCCTGTTCGGCGAGTCTCCGTTCGCCGGCATCCGCGTGAGCCCGGCCGATCTCCGGCTCCAGCTCGAGCACCAGGTGCGGGGCAAGCTGCTCGCGCTCCGGCAGGGCACCCTCGCCGCGGGACGCGACGACAAGGCCGAGCTCGCGCTGCTGGCGTCGAGCCTCAGCACCATCATGGTCATGTTCCGCGCCGTCGAGCGGCTGCGCGGCGTCACCCCGTCGCGCGACAACGCCGAGCTGAGCCGCTCGGTGGCCGCCGCGGCGCACATCGACGCCGAGCCCTTCCTGCGCGTGGTGCGCCACGTCCGCGGCGAATCCCGCCTCGCTCCTGGCGACGCCCCGGGCGTGCTCGATGGCTACCTGCACGGGATGGAAGGCGTGGTCCGCTGGCTGGACGGGTTCGCCGCCCAGGGGTAGCGCGCGGAACCGGAGCCGGACACTGTTCGTAGGGATACCTGCGGTCCGGCCCCGGCCGGCCGTGCCGGTTCACCACCCGATTCGAGGTCTGCTTCCATGAAGAAACGTTCCTGGCTCGTCGCCGCGCTCGCCCTCTTCGCTTCGGGGTGCGGCTACAACCGCATCCAGACGCTCGACGAGACGGCCGCGTCGGCGCAGAGTCAGATCGAGGTGCAGCTGCAGCGGCGCGCCGACCTGATTCCCAACCTCGTCGCCACCGTGAAGGGCTACGCGCAGCACGAGGAGGAGGTGTTCAACACGGTCGCCGAGGCGCGCTCGCGGCTGCTCAACGCCGTGCAGAGCAAGGACCCCGAGCAGATGGCCAACGCCGACCAGCAGATGACCGGCGCGCTGGGCCGGCTGCTCGCCATCTCCGAGGCCTATCCCAACCTCAAGGCGGACGAGAACTTCCTCAAGCTGCAGGACGAACTCACCGGCACCGAGAACCGGGTGGCCGTCGCGCGCAGCGACTACAACGACGCCGTGCGGACGTACAACGCCTACATCCGCACCTTTCCCGCGGTGCTCACGGCCAAGATGTTCAGCTCCAAGCCGCGGAAGTACTTCCAGGCCACGGAACAGGCGCAGACCGCCGTTCCGAAGGTCGACTTCTCGAAGCCGGATTCGAAGTAGGCGCGTCGCTGGGACCGGCCGGCCGCGGAACGCGTAACACCGGTCGCGGTTCGGGGTAACGAGAGCGGGAGGCTTCGGAACGGCGAGGCCTCCCGCTCTTCCATTCTCCAGCTCAGGAGCCTTCATGAATTCCTTGCGCGTCGTGCTCTCCGGCGCGGCGGTCACCGCCGCCCTGCTGCTCCCGATCCGCTCCGCCCGCGCTCAGGACGCCGAGTCCCGCGTGCACGGGGGCGTGAGCGCCGGCCTCAACATCCCGCTCAGCGACCTCAGCAACGCCGTGCAGACCGGCTACATCATGAACGGGTTCGCGCAGGGCACGCCGCAGGGATGGCCCATGGCGCTGCGCGGCGAGATCTCCTACAGCAGCTTCAGCGGCAAGCGCGGGCAGGTGGGCCAGAACGTCACGACGCTCATGGTCGACGGCGTGCTCCCCGTCGTTGCCGGCGGTGATTCACCGTACTTCATCGGCGGCGTCGGGCTCCACCACGTGAGCAGCTACTTCGGGTTCCAGTCGGAGAACGATCTGGGACTGAACTTCGGCGGCGGCTACCAGTGGAACCTGGGCGACATGCGCTACTTCGTGGAGCTGCGGTACTACTACGTGGCGCACACCGGCGCCGCGCGCCAGTTCATGCCGCTCACCTTCGGCGTCACGTTCTGACTTCGGCGGCCGGTTTGGGGAAGAGCGGGGCGCCCTTGCGCACCCGCCACCCGCCGGCGTCGAGGGCGTCGAAGCCCGCGAACCGCTGGTCGGCCACCGCGCCCGGGCCGCCGAGCTGCTCCCACAGCTCCTGCGCCTTGACGGGCACGAACGGCGCCAGCGCCACGCACTGCCGCGCGAGCTGCCGCATCAGCGTGCCGAGCGTCGTGTCCAGCTCGGCGGCCAGCGCCGGATCCTTGGCCAGCTTCCAGGGCGCCTGCCGGTCCACGTACTCGTTGCCGCGCGCCACGGTGAGCCATACGGCGCGCAGCGCCTCGTGCAGCAGGTACCCGCGCGAGCCGTCCATCGCCGCGTGGTACGCGGCGTAGTCGGCCGCATCGGCGTCGTCCACGGCGCCGCGCGGCGCCGCCGGGACCGCGCCCCCGCGGTAGCGCTCCACCATCGCGATCGTGCGGCTGGCCAGATTGCCCCACGCATTGGCGAGGTCGGCGTTGTACCGGTCCTCGAACCGTTCCCACGAGAAGCTCCCGTCGCCGTCGAACGGCACCTCGCGGACCAGGAAGTAGCGGAACGCGTCGGGACCGAAGCGGTCGATGGCGTCGCCCAGCTCCAGTCGGACCCCCGCCGACTTGCTGAACCGCTCGCCGCCCAGCGATACGAACCCGTGGGCCCACACTTCCTCGGGCAGCGCCAGCCCGGCCGCCTCGAGCATCGCCGGCCAGATCACGCAGTGCAGGCGGGTGATGTCCTTGCCGATCACGTGCAGCTGCGCCGGCCAGCGGCCGGTGTACGCCGGGTCCGGATACCCGGTGGCCGTGAGGTAGTTGGGCAGCGCGTCGAACCAGACCCAGGTGCCCTGCTCCTCGCCGTCGGTGGTCGGGATCGGGAACGGGATCGCCCACGCCTGGCGCGAGCGGGTGATCGAGATGTCCTCCAGCCCCTGGTCGAGCAGGGACAGGATCTCGTTCCGCCGCGTGTCGGGCTGCAGGAACCGCGGGCGCTCGGCGAACAGCTTCTTTAAAAAATCCTCATATTTCGTGAGCCGGAAGAACCAGTTGTGTTCTTCCGTCCACTGCAGCTCGCGCGTGGGGTGGAGCACGCACTTCCCGTCCACGATCTCGTCGTCGCGCTTGAACAGCTCGCACCCCACGCAGTACCACCCCTCGTACGTCTTCTCGTAGAAATCGTCGGGGTTCCGCTCGTGGATGCGCACGATCAGGGCCCGCACGCCCGCCTTGTGCGCCGGCTGGGTGGTCCGGATGAACTGGTCGTAGGACACGTGCAGCCGCGCCCACATGCCCTCGAACGTCGCCGCCACCCGGTCCACCAGCTCCTGCGGCGTCACGCCGCGCGCCGCCGCGGCCTGCGCCACCTTCTGCCCGTGCTCGTCCATGCCCATCAGAAAATGCACCTGATCGCCGCGCAGGCGGCGGTACCGGGCAATGGCGTCGGCCCCGATCTTCTCCAGCGCGTGGCCGAGGTGGGGGTCGCCGTTGGCGTAGTCGATCGCGGTCGTGAGGTAGAACGGGGGCACTCAGGCTCCGGGTGTGGTCGGGGGCGGGGGCGGCGGCGGACCCCCGGACGAATCGGGGCCGGTGCGCCGCGAGCCGCGGTTGCGCCGTCCTCCGCGGCGCCCGCGCCGCCGGTGGGGGCGCCGCTCGGCGTCGGGTCCGGCGGGAGCGGACGCGCCGCCATCTTCTGCCTCCACCGCCTCGGGACGCTCGGGCGCCTCGGCGCCTTCCTCCCCCTCGGCCTCCGCGCCCTCGAATTCCTCGCCCAGCGGCTCGTCGTCCGGCACGGCGGCCGCGGGCTCGGCGGCCGCCGTGCCGGGGGAGCCGGCGCGCAGCCAGGCCGACTCGGGGTCCCGGGCGGCCGCCTCGTCGCGCAGCTCGGCCAGCGGCACCGTGCGC
>JAGWRI010000262.1 GCA_028876525.1 Gemmatimonadota bacterium
GACGCTGTCGGGGTTGAGGCCCAGCATCGGCGCCACGCTGGCGCCCTCGCGCGTGGTCTTGATCGCGTCGTTCGACACGGCGATCACGTTCTGGCGCTCGTCCACGATGGCCGAGACCTCGCCGTTCATGCCGGGGCGCAGGGCGCCGTCGAAGTTCTCGAGGTTCACGAGCACGGGGAACATCGTGACGCCCTGCTGGACCACGGCCTGGGGTTCGATCTTCTCGACCTTGCCCTGGAAGCGGCGGTCGGGGAAGGCGTCCACGGTGACCGTGGCCGGCTCGCCGGCGCGGATGTTGCCGATGTCGGTCTCGTTGAAGTAGGCGCGCATCCGGACGTGCGTCAGGTCGGCCATCTTGAGCAGGGTCGTGCCGCCCGACACCGAGTTGGTGGACGACTGGATGATCTGCCCGACCTGGACGTCCTTCTCGATGATCGTGCCGCTGGCCACGGCGGTGACGGTGGCGTCTTCGAGCGCCTGTTTGGCGAGGTCGAGGTTGGCCTGCTGGCGCACGAGCGTGGCCCGGGCGCTTTCGTAGGTGAGCCGGGCCTGCTCGTTCTCCTGCGGCGTGATGACCTTGGCGGTCAGCATGTCGTCGCTGCGCTTCTTCTCCGCCGTGGCCACGTCCAGCTGGGCCTGCGCCGAGTTGAGGTCGGCGGCGGCCTGGCGGAACTGCTTCTGCACCGTGAGCGTGTCGATCTGCGCGAGCAGGTCGCCCGGCTTCACGAACGTGCCGGTTTCGACCGGCATCTGCATGATCATGCCCGAGGCCTTGGAGCGCACCTCGACGATCACGATCGGCTCGATGGCGCCGTTGGCGTCGGCGGTGACGGTGATGTCGCGACGCTGCACCGTCTGGGTCTGCACCGTGGCCGGCTTGCTGCTCTTGGCGCACGCGCCGGCCACGAGAAGGGCGAACAGGGGGGTGATTCGTTTCACGAACCGGTACCTCGAATCGGGGGACGGATGCCGCTGCCCTATGTACGGAAAGCACAAAGAAAACGCTGGCCGGCCGTCAAGACGGCCGGCCAGCGTCGGGCCGGAAAAGTCCCCCGCCGGGGTTACTGCAGGTCGCGGCCGATGAGCTGCTCGATCTGGGCCTTGGTGGTGCGGTAGTTCAGCCGGTACTGGATGAGCTGCACCCGGGCCTGGTTGAGCGCCGTCTCCGAGGTCAGCACGTCGAGCAGCGTCGAGGCGCCCACGCCGTAGCGCTGCTGCTGCACCCGGAGGTCCTCTTCGGCGGCGGCAATGGACTGCTGCTGGATCTGGATCTGCTCCTGCAGCGTCTGGAGGTTGGCCACGTACTGGACGACGTTCTGCTGGGCCGCGAGATCGGCGTCGCGCAGGTTCGCCTCGGCGTTGCGGACCTGTACACTGGCGTTTGCGGTCTGCGCTTCGCGCGTCCAGTTGTCGAAGATGTTGTAGCTCAGGTTGAGCGAGAGGCTCTTGCTGTACGCCATCTTCCCGCTGCCGATGCCGTAGTACTTGTCGAACCCGCTGCCGCTGCGGCTGTAGGAAACCGAAATGGTGGGCAGGAACGACCCCTTGCTGCCGGCGTACGCGGCCTGGGCGGTGGTCAGCCCGGCCTGGGCCGAGCGGACCGCGGGTCCCTGCTCGGCGAGGTGCACGAGCAGCGCGCTGTCCACGGGCGTGACCGACTGGTCGAGCGTGTCCGACGCCGTGGCGGTGACCAGGTAGGGCGTGGCGACCAGGCGGGTGAGGGCGGCGCTGGCGACCTTGATGTTGTTCTGCGCCGTGAGCAGGGCCAGCCGCGCGCTGCCCACCTGGATGGCCGAGCGCAGCGAGTCGGAGCGCGTGGTGGCGCCGGCGACGAGCTTGGCCACCGACACCTTGAGCTGCTCCACGGCCTGATCGAGCTGGGCCTGGGCGGCCGATTCGGACTCTTCCGCGGCGAGGATGTTGTAGTACTGCGTCTTGACCTGGAGGGCGATGTTGAACTGCTGGGCGACCTGGTTGGCCTCGGCGCTGCGGACGCCGGCCTTGGCGGTGCGGACGGAGGCGAAGCGCTGGCCGCCGTCGAACAGGGTGAGGCTGGTGCGCAGGCCGTCGCTGTACGACCAGGGCTGCGCGGCGTAGGGAACGATCGTGCCCGACTGGCCGAACCGGTCGCCGCTCTGCTGGCTCTGCCCCATCGACCACGAGAGCGTGGGGATGAAGTTGGCGTAGGCGGAGGTGACGGCGGCGTTGGCCGACGAGATCTGCCCCTGGGCGGCGACGGCGGCGGGCGCGTTCTGCGTTGCCAGCGCGATGGCCTGCTTGAGGGTGATCGGGTGCAGGGAATCGGCGGCGGGCTGCTGCGCCGCGAGTGCGGCGGGCAGCGCCGCCAACATGAGCCACGTCTTCATTTTTGTTTACAGGCGTCCTGTCTGGAATTGGGTGATCGCGAGCCATGCCGAGTCGAGTCGCCATGGGCGCGGCGCGTCGAATCGGCGTGGGCCCGGCGGGCGGAGTCGGCGCTCAGGCGGGCCGTGAGGCGCCCGAGCTGGTCGGGATTGAGCAGCGCGCGGAAGCGCCGCCGGCCCTCGTCGCGAATGGAGTCGAGCGTGGGCCGCATGGGCTCGTACACGGTGGCAATGGCGCAGTTGGTGCCGTCCCAGATGGAGTCGGCCGCCGTGCGCTGCGCCGCCGTGAGCTCGAGGTCGTCGTACATCGTGCTGCGCTCGGCCCAGTTGTGGGGCGGGCGCCGCATGACGCGATCGGCGGAGAACCCCAGCACGCCGCCCACGAGGACGGCGCCGAGGAGGAAGAGCATGGCCTGCTGTTTGGGCCGGTCCATGGTCACGTTCTCAGTCGTGCGACAGGACGTAGCGCACGGTGCCGTCGCGCGTATCCTGGAGCATGGGCCGGGCCACCGCCTCGGCGGGGCCGGGCGCGGGCGCGAGCAGCGCCGCGTAGGCGGTGGTCTGCTCGGCCTCGTGGGCGCGGAACAGCGCCGCGCTGCAGGCCAGCAGGAGCGCGGCGGCGGCCAGCAGGGCCGGACGCGTCCAGTGGTCGAGCTCGGTCCACCACCCCAGCTCCACCCCGGAGATGCGGTGCATGATGCGGGCCTCGAGCTCGCTCCAGTACGCCTCGCCGCTCGGAGCGGCGTACATCTCGCGCAGGCCGCGCGTGATCCCGTCGTCCTCGTGCCCGTGTACCAGTCGCAGGTTGCTCATGGGTCATTCGCTCCAGACGTCCTTCAGGAGTCCGCGCAGCGTCGCGCGGGCATGGTGCAGGTCCGACCGCGCGGTGCCCTCGGGAATGCCGAGCAGCTCGCCGATCTCGCCGTGCGTGAACCCCTCCACATCGTGCAACACGATCACCGACTGCTGCCGTTCCGTGAGGTGAGTGACCGCCTCGCTCAACCGCCGTTGCAGCTCGTCCGCCTCGCCCGGGTCGCGAAAGGGCAGGGCGACCGTCTCCGTCAATTCGTCCGCGTCGCGCACCTTGCGGCGGCGCACCAGATCGAGCGCCGCGTTGGCCATGATGCGGTACAGCCAGGCGCCGAAGGGCTGGTCGGGGAGGAACCGGTCCAGCGCGCGATAGGCGTGCAGGAACCCCTCCTGGACCGCATCTTCCGCGTCCTCGTGCGTCGCGACGATGGCCCGCGTCACCGCGTACGCCCGGCGCTGGTGCATTCGCACCAGCTGCCCGAACGCTTCCTGATCGCCGCGCTGGGCCGCGAGGACGAACTCCCGCTCCGGCAGCCCGGCGTCAGTCACCGATGGGCCCACCCGCGGGCGCAGTGGTGCGATGGCAAGGGTCATGGACGTCTCGACGCTGTTCACCTTCATGTACGCGCCGCGCCAGGGGGGCGTTGAACATGGGTCAGGAGGCTCCCGTGGTCCCCGCCAGCCCCAATGCCGGGGCGATCCCGCGCATGGCCTCGATCACAAACAAAATGTGAGTGTCGAGGTCCACCCCCAGCTCCTCCGCGCCGAGCAGGACGTCCTCCCGGCTCACGCCCCGGGCAAACGCCTTGTCCTTCATCTTCTTCCGCACCGAGCGCTCGTCCACGTCGAACAGGCTCTTCGTGGGCTTCACGAGGGCCGTGGCGGTCACGAGCCCGGTGAGCTCGTCCACGGCGAACAGCGTCTTGGCCATCGGCGTCAGGCGCGGCACGCCGCAGTAGGCGGCGTGGCCGAGGATGGCCTGGAGGACGTCCTCGGGCCAGCCGCGCTCGCGGAGAATCCGGACGCCCTGCGCCGGATGTTCCTCGGTCGCCGAGTGCGCGGCGTTAGGAAAACGCTCATAGTCGAAGTCGTGGATCAGCCCGGCCAGCCCCCACCGCTCGGGGTCCTCGCCGCCCTTGACGGCGTACGCCCGCATCGCGGCCTCGACGGCAAGCATGTGTTTGCGCAGCGACTCGCTGGCCGTGTACTCGTGCATCAGGGCAAGGGCATCGTCGCGCGTCGGCAGATCGGACATGTGGGCTGGGGTTCGGAGATTCGGGTGTTTCTAATATTGGCGCTCCGGCCACGATCCGATAGCGCCAGGCTGGCATCAAGAACGCGGAACTGCAGATGATACGGATGAGCCGGATGAGCCCGATACGGCAACGGCATCAACAAGGGGCTTCCGGGGAAGACTCGGCCGCGTGGCGAGGGGAGCGGGCCTGCAGCCCCCCAAGCATCCATCCTCCCGTCGGCGTCCGTCCGCTCTGCTCTTGTCGGAGTCCAATCGTTCGGGCTCGCCTGGGCGAGTGACATCCCCGGACGTCGAGGGCCGGAATCGATGCGCCCGGGATGCCGCTCAGCCGGGAAAGATCAACGATTCCGAACGCACAACAGACGGACCGAACGAACCAGAACGGACTTTAACAAGTGGGGGCTTCACGGAGAGACTCGGCCCGCCAGGCGCACCGAGTCTCTCCCTGAAGCCCCCTCGTGATGCCGTTGCCGTACCCGTTTCATCCGGCAGTCGTCCGGATCATCTGCCGTTCACACCCTGCCTTCTTGATGCCGAATCGGGACGCGGTCAGCCGGCGGGCTGCGTGGCGGCGGGCTGCTCGTGGGCGTAGTGGTTGTGCGTGATCTTCACGATGGAGAACAGGATCGCGAAGATGCACGCGGCGCCGATGACGAGGCCGAGGAAGCCGGCCTTCATGTCGCCGGCGTGGGAGTCGTGGGTGTTCGTGTCGGTCATGAGGGCTCCGGTATGGCGGGGCGGGCGGTCAGGCCACCCGCACGGTGGTCATCGCGTCGTTCGGGCGAATGGACTTCATGACGTCGAGGCCCTTCGTGATCTGGCCGAACACGGTGTGCACGCCGTCGAGGTGGCGGGTGTTGGCCTCGCTGAGAACCATGAAGAACTGGCTGCCGCCGGTGTCCTTGCCGGCGTGCGCCATGGACAGCGCGCCGACGGTGTGGCGGTGGGGATTCCCCTTGGTCTCGCACTTGATCTTGTACCCGGGCCCGCCGGTGCCGATGCGCCGGTCGCCCTCGGGGAGGTCGCGCGACAGCGGGTCGCCGCCCTGGACGACGAAGTCGGGGATCACGCGGTGGAACTTGACGCCGTCGTAGAACTTCTCGTTGGCCAGCTTCTCGAAGTTGGCCACGGTGTTGGGCGCCTCGCCGTCGAACAGCTCGGCGACGATGGCGCCGCGATTGGTCTCGAACGTTGCGGTTTTGCTCACGGGAATACCGGCAGGAGATGGAAGCGTGGGGTTCCGGGAAAACTAGGCGATTCGGCGGCGCCCGACAGGGGCGCGCCGCGGTCAGAGGCGGGCGCTGGGGCAGACGTCGGCCAGCACGCACTCGCCGCATCGGGGGTTCCGGGCCGAGCAGACGCGGCGCCCGTGCTCGATGAGCAGGTGCGAGAGAATGGTCCACCGCGCCTGCGGGAAGAGCGGCATGAGACTCTGCTCGATCTTCACGGCGGTCCTGGCGCGCGTCAGCCCGAGGCGCTGGCTGAGCCGCGTGACGTGGGTGTCCACCACGATGCCCTCGTTCCTGTCGAAGGCGTTCCCGAGCACGACGTTGGCCGTCTTGCGCCCCACGCCCGGCAGGTGCGTGAGCGCGTCCATGGTGTCGGGGATCCGGCCGCCGTGCTCGCCGGCCACCGCGCCCGCCATGCCGATCAGGCTTTTCGCCTTGTTCCGGAAGAAGCCGGTGCTCCGGATCATCGCCTCGACGTCGTCGCGCGGCGCGGCGGCCAGCGCCTTGGGCGTCGGATACTTCTCGAACAGCGCCGGCGTCACCATGTTCACGCGCTTGTCGGTGCACTGGGCGCTGAGGATGGTCGCCACCAGCAGCTCGTAGGCGTTGCGGAAGTCCAGGGCGCAGTGGGCGTCGGGGTACGCGGCAAGCAGCCGCCGGAGCACCGTCTTCGCCTGCCGCTGGAGCGCCGCGCCCTTCGGCGCGGGGCGCCGGGCCGGCTGCCTAGCCTTCGATGCCGGCATGCAGCTTCAGCCGATCGACGCACTCGTGGAGCTGCTTCTCCGTCAGCTCGATCTCCTGCGCCGCCCCCTCCTCGTCCAGGAGCCCGGCGTGCATGGAGATGGCCACCTGGTTGAGGTAGCGGATCTTGGTGAGGATCTCGTCGGTGGCCTTGCGGAGCTGCATGAACCGCCGCTTCTCGGCCAGCGCGCGGCGGTAGCGCAGGGTGAGCTCGGTGGTGCTCAGCCGCTTGGCCAGCGCGATCACCTCGTCGTGCGAGCGGCCGGGGAGCGCGGCGCGGTCCGGAATGCCGGAGTCCTCCCACCCGTCGTCGGCGAACCACAGGCGGCCGACGTACTCGATGCCGTCGAACGCGACCCGGCACGAGACGTGCAGCTTGTGCCCGTCCGGCTCGATGGTCGTGATGTACGGCTGGATGATGCTGTCGGTCAGCGACATGGGGTGGTCAAGAAGAGACGCGGCGGCGGCGCCGCGGTCAAGCGAGAAAGCGTTTCAGCGCCGCAAACAGCGCCGCCGGCTGCTCCACGTACGGCACGTGGCCGCACCCGTCCAACACGACCAGCTCCCCGCCGACGGCACGGGCACAGGCCTCCGACGACGCGAGCGGGATCGGATCCTCCCTTCCATGGACGACCAAGACCGGCGAACGGATCGTCCCCAGGCGTCCGTCGGCCACCAGATCGTAGTCGCCGAGACTCTCCCACACCGACTGCTGTATCCGTCCGACCACCCGGAACGGCGTCAGGTTCCGCGCGGCCCTCGGATCGGCGAAATATCCCGCCACGCTCAGCTCGAACGCCCGCTGGCGGAACGCCTCGGGATCCCGCTCCCGGAGCCCCGACGCGAGCAGCTCGTCGCGCAGGGCCTGGACCGCGGGCGCCGCCTGCCGGCGAGCGAACTCCGCCTCGAACTGATCCCGAAATTGCCGTGAGACCGGAGCGGGGTCAATGACGGCCAAACGTTTCGGAACGGGCAGCGCGGCGTCCACCGCCGCCGTGGCCGCGTAGAGCAGCGCCAGCAGCCCGCCCCACGAATACCCGATGAGCGTCAGCGGCTCCAGGCCCTGCTCCCGGACCACCGCCGCGAGGTCGGCAACGTGCGTCTGCCAGGTCACCGTCCCGCGATC
The DNA here is from genome assembly GCA_028876525.1 of Gemmatimonadota bacterium. GTDB lineage: Bacteria > Gemmatimonadota > Gemmatimonadetes > Gemmatimonadales > Gemmatimonadaceae > JAGWRI01. The sequence goes on from JAGWRI010000262.1 coordinate 7,525, forward strand.
GTCGGTTCGCGACCGGCCCCCGCCCCGCTGGTCGTAGAACAGCAGCTCGCGCTCGTCCGCCAGCTCGAGCATCTGCGGCAGCAGGTACTCATGGTCGGCGCCCGGCCCGCCATGGAGCACCAGCACACGCGGCGCGCCCGACTCGCCGTACGCCGCCCAGAAGAGCGGCACATCGGTGGTCGCGGTGTAGCCGGTGGCGCGCGGCGCGGGAACGCGGGTGGGCGTGTGCACGGAGAATGGGGGGCGGGGCGGGCGAGGAACAGGCAAGATAGCAGAGAGGGCGAACGCTTGGCGTCCGCCCTCTCCAACGTGCGACGGCTTGTCTGGAGGGCGGCAGGAAGGGGCGCAGCGTGAAGTCGCTTGCTGTCGCCACCTACCCACCTACCCACCTACCCTCAGTTGCAGACCGGCTCGCCCTCGCCCGCCGTGCTCACGAGCGGGTTCGTGGTGTTCACCGCGATGGCGCAGGTGTGGCCCGCGAGCTGGCTGTGCGTCACCGTGGCCGACCAGTAGCCCGAGCCAACCGCGATCGTCGGGGCGTTCACGCCCGTCGACTGCTTGAAGTTGATCGCGGTGATGCTCGTCGAATACGCCGACGAATCGGAGAAGAACGCCTCTTCGGCGGTCACCATGTTGCGGAGATCGGACTTCATGGCGGTGATGTACGCCTTCGACTTCGTGTTGGCGAACTTCGGAATCGCGATCGCGGCCAGGATGCCGATGATCACGACGACGATCAGAAGCTCGATGAGGGTGAAGCCTTTCCGGGGGGTCCGCATGGCACTGCCTCCAGACTCGTGAGAGTGTATGTGCGCATCGGTTGGGGGACCATGCACATTTGGGATTTCCTTACGCCTCCCAGGAGAGGCAAGCACGGTGCCGCGCCGGATCACACTCTGTAAGTCATTATATACCAATGTATTGACTTATTTGTTTAAATGGTACAAAGGGATCTTTGTGGCGCCTTGCACGGCCCGCCGGCAAGATGCGGCAAATCGGGTCGGGAATTGGTCCCGGTGCCGGCGGTCCGGATGTGCGTGCCGGCCGGAGGTGCCGCCGGCCTCGGCGGCTCGCTCAGCCCCCGCGCCGTCCCAGCGTGACGGACAGCGTGACGCGTTGGCCCTCGCGCAGCACGACCACCTTCACGACGTCGCCCGGTTTGTGCGCGTAGAGCGCCGCCGAGTACGTCTCGAGGTCGGAGACTTCCATGCCGCCGAACTCCACCACGATGTCCCCCGCCCTGAGCCCGCCCTTGTCGGCCGGGCTGCCCGCGGTGACGCCGGTGACCCGCTCGCCCTTCACGTCGCCGGCCGCCATGTCGGGGATCGATCCGAAGTAGACGTCCGAGCCGGCGCTGGACGCCGCGACGGTGGGTTTGGCGGGGACGCGGAAGAACGTGATGCGCCGCGGCCGGTCGGCCACGTCGCGAATGACCTGCTCGGCGATGTCCACCACCGTCGCCTCTCCGGCGGCGTTGATCTTGTCGGCGTCGTCGGTGGCCTTGTGGTAGTCCTCGTGCAGGTCGGTGAAGAAGTGCAGCACGGGGATGTTCTTGGCGTAGAACGACGACTGATCCGACGGGCCGAAGCCGTCGCCCTGGCCGTGGATGTCCACGCGGCCGGCGTTCGCGCGGTCGAGCATGGCCGGGAATTCCGTGCCCGTCGCCACGCCGTACACGATGAGCCGCCGGTTCCGGAGCCGGCCCACCATGTCGAAGTTGATCATCGCGTCGACGCTGTCGAGCGCCACCGGACTGTGCTCCACGAAGTACGCCGAGCCGAGCAGGCCCTCCTCCTCGCCGGTGAAGTTCACGAACAGCAGCGAGCGCCGGGTGGGCGCGGCGCGGAAGATGCGCGCCAGCTCCAGCACGGCGGCGGTGCCCGAGGCGTTGTCGTCGGCGCCGTTCCGGATCACGTCGCCGGCCTGCGGGTCCTGCGCTCCTTCGGTGGACCGTCCCAGGTGGTCGTAGTGGGCGCCGATCACGACGTACTGTCCGCGCAGCGCGGCGTCGGTGCCGGCCAGCATGGCCACGACGTTCTGCGAGGGCAGCTCCTCGGGGTGGCCGGCGTGGGCCGAGGCGGCGGGCCGCGCCACGAACGGCTGCAGGTACGACGTGGGCGTCATCGCGGCGAGGCCCAGGGCCCGGTAGCGCCGGGCGATGTACGCCGCCGCGCTGTCGTTGCCGGGGCTGCCCGTGCGGCGCCCCTCCAGCCGGTCGCTGGCCAGGTACGCGATGTCGGTGCGGATGCGCAGCGAGTCGGGGGCGGCGACGGGCGCCGGAGCCGGCGCGCCCGCGGGCGCCGCGGCGTGGCAGGCGGGAAGCCCGAGCCCGGCGGCCAGGAACGGAACGAGAAGTCGGGGGTTCATGGTTCGGTCGGTTTGGGGGAATGGCCGGAAGTCTAGCCGCGGGTCCGAGCGGCGACCAGCAAGGCCGCGGGCGCCCGCTGGCGGTAGCCGCCCAGTAACCCGTACCTTTGAGCGAACTCGCGAGCCCGACGCCGGGCGGACCGCCGTTACATGGACCATTCCCCCACATTTGCGCGGTTCTTTGCGCGGCTCGTCGGCCTGTTGGTCCACGAGCCGGCGAACGTCGACGAGCAAAAAGTGGTGCTGCGGGCCGCGGTGGTGATGGTCCGGCAGGGCGCGGTGCGGCTGACGGTGGCGGACGGGCAGCTGGTGGCCGACGGCGAGCCGATGCCGGGCGTGCTGCCGGGCGTGCAGGACACGATCGCGCGGATGAGCTCGGCCGAGCTGCCCGGGCTCGAGTTCGAGGCGGGATGCGCTCCCGCCGAGATTCTCGCGCGGGCGCGCGGGCTGGCCGCGGGCACGC
>JAGWRI010000263.1 GCA_028876525.1 Gemmatimonadota bacterium
CAGGGCGCCGACGGCGTGGTGTTCGTGGCCGACAGCCAGCGGCGCCAGATCGACGAGAACATCGAGAGCTTCCAGGACCTGCACGCCAACCTGGCCGAGCAGGGGGTGGACGCGCGCGCGATCCCGCTGGTCATCCAGTACAACAAGCAGGACCTGCCGCGCGAGCTGGTCATGACGCCCGAGGAGCTGGCCGACGCGATCAACTTCCGCGGCGTGCCCGACTATCCCGCCGACGCCCTCCACGGGCCGGGAGTGTTCGAGACGCTGCGGGGGATCTCGGAGATGGTGCTCAAGCGGCTGAGCGCGTCGTCCGGCAGCGCGAGGTAGCGCGTGGCCGCGGATGCCCGGATGCAGTTCGACAGCTACGTGGTCGCGCCGGCGAACGAGGCGGCGGTGGCGGCCGCGCGCGCCGTGGCCGACGCGCCGGGCGTCGCCCACAACCCGCTGGTGATCGTCGGCGGCGCGGGGGTGGGCAAGACGCACCTGCTCGCCGCCATCGGCAACGGCGTGGAGCGCGGGATGCGCGTGGAGTCGTTTCCCGCCGCCAGGTTCGCGGACAGCTGGCGGGCGGCCGCGAAGGCCGGGGAGCTGGCCGACTTCCGCGAGCGCCTGACGGGGGCGGACGTCCTGTTGATCGACGACGTCCAGCGGCTGTCCGGCCACGCCGATGCCGCCTCGGGGCTGGCGGGCGTGCTGGCGGCCCGGGAGGAGCATCGCCGCCAGGTCGTGGTGACGAGCGACCGGCCGGTGGCGCGCATCGACGGCCTCGACCTCGCGCTCGCCGCCCAGCTCGCCGCCGGCCTGACGGTGGAAATCGGCCCGCCCGACGACGCGCCCGCCGACGGGCCGCGCCCGGCCGCGCGCCCCACCGGCGGACTCGACTTCCAGAGCTTCGTGAGCGACATCGCCACCGCCGTCGCCGAGCACGTCGAGGGCTGGAAGATGCGCGTGGCCGAGGCGGTGTCGAGCTGGCACGCGGCCGGCTACCGCACGACGGCGCTGGAACGGCTGCTCGAAGAGGCGGCCGCGCCGGCGAACTACGAGGCGGTGTTGCGCGGATTCGGGGCCACGGTGCGCCGGCTCAAGGAGCTGGAGGCCGAAGCGATCACCGCCGACCCGGCGTTGGCCGGGCACGACGCGTTTCGCGATCCCGAGCGGCTGCGCGACGCCGAGGCGATGGTCAAGCGCGCGCTCACCGGGGCCGTGGAGCTGCCCGCGCCTTCGGTCGAGTTCTCGCGCAACGGCTTCGAAGTCGGAAAGGCCAACCAGCGCGCGGTCAAGGCGGCGGATGCGGTGGCCGCCGAGCCGGGGCGCCGCTACAACCCGCTGGTGCTGGCCGGGCCGGTCGGCGTCGGCAAGACGCACCTGCTGAACGCGCTGGGCAACGAGCTGGCCGACGTCAGCGGCGGGGCCGCGGCCGTGGCCTGCACCAGCGCCGCGACGTTCAGCGACGACTTCCTGAGCGCGCTGCGCGAGCACACCACCGACGCCTGGCGCCGGAAGTACCAGCGCGTCGACGCCCTGCTCGTGGACGACCTCCAGTCGGTCGAGGGGAAGGACCAGACGCAGGACGAGCTGTTCCATCTGCTGAAGGAGCTGCTCGACGCCGGCCGGCAGGTGGTGGTGACGTCGGAGCGTCCGCCGCGCGACCTCGCGGGGCTGGACGAGCGGCTGCGCGCGCTGTTCGACGGCGGCCTGGTGGTCGAGTTGGCGCCCCCCGACGCGGCGCTGCAGGCGCAGCTCTACCGGCGGTTCCTCGACGGCGTGCCGGCCGGGCAGCTCGATGCGCTGACCTCGTATCTGTCGTCGCGGCCGGCGGCGAGCGTGGCCGAGATCATCGGCACGGTGCACCGGCTCACGGCGGCGGCCGACGCCGTCGGCACGCCGCTCACGCTCGAGATGGCGAAGCGCGAGCTGGAGGGGCCCGAGCCGGTGGCGTCGGCGATGCCGACGCCCGTCCGCGCGGCGCCGGCGGTGCGCTCGGCGGCCGACGTCTTCTTCCTCGACGACGAGAAGGTGGTCTGGGCCTGGCGCGACGTCGCCTCGCGCGTGCTCGAGGAGCTGCGCTGACATGGCCATCAAGGGCAGCCTGAAGGAGGCCAGCCTCCCCGACGTGCTCCAGCTTCTCGCCATGGGCAAGAAGACGGGGTGCCTGAGCGTCAACTACCGCACGAACTTCGGCTACATCTATTTCGACAAGGGGCGGATCTCGTACGCCTCGATCGTCAACCGGCGCGACCGGCTGGGCGACATGCTGGTCAAGAACGGGATCATCACCGCCGACCAGCTTCGCGCCGCGATCGACGCCCAGGAGCGCCAGCGCGACCGCCGCATCGGCGAGCTCCTCATGGACATGGGCTACCTGTCGCGCGATGCCCTGCGCCAGCACATCCGCGAGCAGATCGAAGAGGCGGTGTACTTCCTGTTCACCTGGAACCAGGGGTCGTTCAACTTCGAGGCCGACGTCCAGCCCGAGGAGCAGGAATTCCTCGTCTCGATCAACCCCGAGTCGCTGCTGCTCGAAGGCGCGCGGCGGGTGGACGAGTGGACGCTGGTGGAGAAGAAGATTCCCACCTTCGACATCGTGTTCGAGATCGACCGGCCGAAGCTCGCCCGGAGCGACGTCGAGCTGACCGACGAGCAGCGCGCCCTGCTCGAGCTGGTGGACGGCCGCCGCGACGTGCAGCAGATCATCGACGCCTCGGGCATGGGAGAGTTCGACGTCGGCAAGCTGCTGTACGGGCTGGCCACGGCCGGCTTTCTCCATCGCATCGGCACGAGCAAGGCCGCCGAGCCCGCGGTGTCGGAGGCCCGCGTCCAGGAGCACTACAACCTGGGCGTGGCGTTCTACAAGACGGGGATGTTCGACGAAGCGCTGCGCGAGTTCCGCCGCGTGCTGGATCTCCGGGCCGGCGACGCGTCGGCGCGCTTCTACATCGGTCTCGTGGCGCTGCGCCAGGAGCGGTGGGCCGACGCCCTGGCCACGTACGAGGAAGCCACCGCGCGCCCCGGATCGCCGGCCGCCGTCTATCACAACATGGCGTACGCGCTGGAACGGCTGGGGCGGCTGGGCGAGGCCCAGCGCGCGCTGCAGGAGGCCGCGAAGCGGAGCGGCGGCCACAACCCGTTCATCCAGACCTCGACGGGAATCGTCGCCCTCCTGCAGGGCGACCTCGCGGCGGCCGACGAGGCCCTGCGCGCCGCGCGGCCGCTCTGGGCGGCGCGTCCGCCGTCCGCGGGCTGGTACCACCACGCCGCGCTCGCCGCCGCCCTGCTCGGCGACCTCGCCCGGGCCCAGGAAATCCTGGACGAGGGCATCGGGGCGCACCCCCACAACGCCGTCCTCCACAACAACCTCGGCGTGGTGCTGGAGCGGCGGAACAACGCCGCGGCGGCGGCCCAGGCCCTCGAGCGCGCCCTCGCCGAGGACGCCTCGGTGCCGCAGATCCACAAGAACCTCGGCGACGTGGCCTACCGCACCGGGCAGTTCGACGACGCGCTGGCCTCCTACCAGCGGGCCGTCAAGGCCGACCCCGAGCTGGGCGACGACGTCTACCTCAAGCTGGGCAACATCCGATTCCGCCAGCACCGCAAGGACGAGGCGATCAAGCTGTGGGAGCGCGCGCTGGCCATCGATCCCGACAACGCCATCGTGCGCACGAACCTCGACGCCGTGCGGCAGAGCCCCGGATGACCGGACCGGAGGCCCCGGACGACGGGTTCCAGGCCCTGCTCGACAAGATCTCGCGCGACCGCGGCTTCCGCTGCGCCAGCTACAAGGCCACCTGCCTCCGGCGGCGCGTCGGGGTGCGCATGCGCGCCCGCGCCGTCCACCGCTACAGCGACTACGCCGCCATTCTCGACCGCGACGCCGACGAGTACGACCGCCTGCTGGACGCGCTCACCATCAACGTCACCAAGCTGTTCCGGAATCCCGACGTCTTCCGGGCAATCGCCGACCAGGTGATCCCGGCGCTGTGGGACTCCCCGCACCCGCGGATCCGGGTCTGGAGCGCCGGGTGCGCGTCGGGGGAAGAGCCGTACTCGCTGGCCGTCCTCTTCTACCGGCACGCCGAGCGGCGGAACGCCCTGGCGCAGCTGCCCCGGGTGGAGATCCTGGGCACCGACGTGGACCGCCGCAGCCTGGCCGAGGCCGAGCGGGGCGAGTTCGAGGAGCACGACTTCGGCGAGACGCCCGAGGAGTGGCGCCGGCGATACTTTACAGGACAGCCGCCGTACACGGTCCGGCCCGAGATCCGCCCCCTGGTGCGGTTCCGCCAGCACGACATGCTGCGCGATCCGCCGCCGCGGCCGGTCAACGACCTGATCGTGTGCCGGAACGCCATCATCTACTTCGACCGGGCGTCGCAGGAGCGCCTGTTCGAGTCGTTCCACGCGGCGCTCAGCCCCGGAGGGTTCCTCGTGCTCGGCAAGGTGGAAACGCTGTTCGGACCGGCCCGCCGGCTGTTCGCGCCCGTCAACGGGCGGGAGCGCATCTTCCAGCGGCCGGCATGAGCGACAAGCGCGTCGGCATCGCCGAGCTCGCCGTGGGCGCGGGAGAGGGCACGCTCTCCACGATCGCCCTCGGCTCGTGCGTGGCCATCGTGCTCTACGACGCGGTGGCGCGGGTGGGCGGGCTGGCCCACGTGCTCCTTCCCGAGCCGGAGCGTCCGGCCAACGGCGACAATCCGGCGCGCTATCCCGGCACCGCGCTCCCGGCGCTGGTCGAGCGCATGACCGCGCTGGGCGCCGCGCGCGCCCGGATCGGCGCCCGGCTGGTGGGCGGGGCGAGCATGTTCGCCGCGCTCCTGCCCAAGGACGCCGTGACCGTCGGAAGCCGCAACGTGGCCGCGTCGCGGCAGGCGCTGGCGGCGGCGGGCATCCCGCTGGTGGCCGAGGACGTGGGGCTGGACCACGGGCGCAGCGTCTACTTCCACCTCGCCGACGGGCGCGTGGAGGTCCGGTCGCTGGCCAGAGGGACCCGTGTCCTCTGACCGTCCCACGGTGCTCGTGGTGGACGACAGCGCCCTCATGCGCCAGATCATCCGCGAGCTGATCGAGGAGTCGGGGGAGTTCGACGTGGTCGGGACGGCGCGCAACGGGCACGAGGCGCTGGAGCGCGTGCACGCGCTGGACCCCGACATCGTGACCCTCGACATCGAGATGCCGGAGCTCGACGGCCTCCAGGCGCTTGGCTACATCATGAGCGAGACGCCGCGGCCGGTGGTGATGCTCAGTGCCGCCGAGACGGTGGACGGGCAGGACGCGACGGTGCGCGCGCTCGAGCTGGGGGCGGTGGACTTCGTGCGCAAGCCGTCGGGGGCGATCAGCCTCGACCTGCCGGTCATCGCCGAGCGGCTGCGGCAGGCGCTGCGCGCGGCGGGCGAGGCGAACCCGCGCGCCCTGGGCATGATCGCTCCGCGCCGCGAGCCGCCGAAGCGGGCGTCGCTGCGCCTCGGCCAGCCGCCCCTGCGCGCCGTGGCCATTGCCGCGTCCACCGGCGGTCCGCGGGCGCTGACCGTCGTGGTGCCGGCGCTGCCGCGCACGCTGGACGCCGCCGTGTTCGTGGTGCAGCACATGCCGGCGGGGTTCACGCGCAGCCTGGCCAACCGGCTCGACCACATGGGCCCGCTGCCCGTGCACGAGGCGGAGCAGGGGCAAGCGGTGGAGGCGGGGCACGTGTATCTCGCCCCCGGCGGGCGCCACATGCGGGTGCGCGACGGCGCGGCGCCGTCCATCGAGCTGGACGACACGCCGCCGCTGTGGGGCGTGCGCCCGTCGGCCGACCCGCTGTTCGCCTCGGTGGCGCGGGTGTTCGGCGCCCGCGCGGTGGGCGTGGTGCTCACCGGCATGGGGCGCGACGGCGCCGACGGCCTCCGGGCGATCCGCGCCGCGGGCGGACGGGGCGTGGTGCAGGACCGCGAGACGTCGACGATCTACGGCATGCCGCAGGCGGCGCTCCAACTGGCCGGGGCCGACCGCGTGGCGCCGCTGGCCGGCGTCGCGCCCGCCGTGGTCGAGTACCTCGCGGCGATGAGCGAACACGTATGATCGACGAGCACTGGGGCCTGCTGCGGAAGCCGTTCGCGAACACCCCGGACCCGGCGTTCGTGTACCACTCGCCGGTGTTCGACGAGGGATACGCCCGGCTGCTGTACGACGTGACCGACCTGCGCGGCGGGCTGTCCCTGGTCACCGGCGAGATCGGGTGCGGGAAGACGATGCTGGTCGAGGCCCTGCGCCGGCGGCTGGAGGGCACGCCGTACGAGCCGTGGGTGATTCCCTATCCGCGGCTGACCGGCGCCCACCTGCTGCAGTTCCTGGCCGCGGCCGCCGAGCTTCCCCGCGCCCCCCGCGCCAAGCCGGCCCTGGTGGACGCCCTCCGCCGCCGGCTGGCCGAACGGCACGCCGGCGGGCGGCGCCCCGTCGTGATCGTGGACGAGGCCCAGCTGGCCAGCCCGAGCCTGCTCGAGGAGCTGCGCCTGCTCACCAACTTCGAGGACCGCACCGACAAGCACCTCCACGTGGTGCTGCTCGGCCAGCCCGAGTTGCGCCAGCGCATCGTGAGGCGTCCCCAGATTGATCAGCGCGTGAGTCTGCGCTTCCATCTCGATCCGCTCGACGCCGACGACGTGCGGGAGTACGTGCTGCATCGGTTGCGCGTCGCGGGAGCGACCCATGAGATCTTCACCGGGGCGGCCATGGCCGCGCTGGCCGAACGGAGCGGTGGCGTGCCGCGCCTCGTGAACAACCTCGCCATGCAGGCGCTGTTCGTGGGCGCCATGCGGGGGCTGCCGCGCGTGGACGAAACGCTCGTCCACGACGTGGCCGACGACCGGCGATGACCAGGAAGCCGCGCATCAGCTATCGCGACTGGCTCGACCGGGAGCCGCCGGAGGCGCCGGCCGACGCCGCGCCTGCCGCCGCGCCG
>JAGWRI010000264.1 GCA_028876525.1 Gemmatimonadota bacterium
CGGCCCGGGCCGAGCCGACCGAGTCGTGAAGACGTGCGCCGCGCCCCCCGCGCGGCGCTCGCGCGATGCGGGCCGGGGCGCGGCGCGAGCCGCGCTACCCGCCCGGTTCTTCGCGCGCGAAACCGAACGCGTCGCGCGCGAGCTGCTCGGCGCCGTGCTCGAGTGCCGGACCCCCGAGGGCGTGGCCAGCGGCCGAATCGTGGAAACCGAGGCCTACCTCGGCGAGCACGATGCCGCGTGCCACGCCGCCGCCGGACTGACGCCGCGCACGGCGCCGCTGTACGGACCGCCGGGCACCGCGTACGTGTACTTCGTGTACGGCATGCACTGGTGCGTGAACGCGGTGACGCGCGCGCCGGGGCTTCCCAGCGCCGTGCTGATCCGCGCGCTGGAACCGCTCGACGGCATCGCGCTCATGCGCGAGCGCCGCGGGCACCCGCGGCGCGACGCCGACCTCACCAGCGGTCCGGCCAGGCTGTGCCAGGCCCTGGGCATCGACCGCCGCCACAACGCGCGGCCGCTGCAGCGGCCCCCGCTGCTGATCCGCGCCGGCACGCCGGTCGCCGATGCCGACGTGATCGTCACGCCGCGCATCGGGATCCGTGAGGCCGCCGACTAGCCCTTGCGGTTCGCCATGGCGGGCAATCCCTTCGTCTCGCGCACGCCGTCCCGCTTCCCGCGCCGCAGCTACCGCCGGTGACGCGTCCGTCCTCCCGCCGCCTCGTCGGCTTCACCGCGACGTTCGCCGTCGCCGCTCTGGCCGCCGGATGCGGCCGCTCCGAGACCCGCATGCCCCACTTCAACCCGCCCGGCGTGTCTGCCCACGCGATGCAGGTCTACGACGACGCGATCGTGATCGACACGCACAACGACATGCCCAGCCGGATGATGGACGGCTACGACGCCGACGTGCGCCACGAGCCGGGATGGGGGAGGGACCGCGGCGAAACCGACCTGCCGCGGCTCGTCGAGTCGGGCATCACGGCGCAATTCTTCGCCGCCTACGTGGACGCCAGATACGCGCAGACGCGGCCCGACGAGTCGTGGGCCCGCGCCGAGGCCGAGATGGACACGATCCACGCGTTCGTGAACCGGCATCCCGACCGCCTGATCCCGGGCACGACGTCACGGGACGTGCTGCGCGCGAAGCGGGAGGGCAAGGTCGCGGTCTTCATCGGGGTCGAGGGGGGACACGCCATCGAGAACTCGCTCGCCCGGCTCGACACGCTGTACGCCCAGGGCGCGCGGTACCTCACCCTCACCTGGAACAACGGCAACGACTGGGCCGGCTCGTCGATCGGCGTGAACGGCACGCGCACCGGCGGGCTCACCGACTTCGGCAAGGACGTCATTCGCGAGATGAACCGGCTCGGGATGCTCGTCGACGTGTCGCACGTGTCGGACTCCACCTTCTACGACGTGCTCGCGACGAGCAGGGACCCGATCATCGCGTCGCACTCGAGCGCCCGCGCGCTGGGCGGCCACGTCCGGGACCTGAGCGACGACATGCTCCGCGCCGTGGCCCGCAACGACGGCGTCGTGAACGTGAACTTCTTCGCCGCGTTCCTCGACCCGAAGTTCGGGCAGGCGGCGGACAGCATCCGCCGCGACGTCGAGGCCCGGGCCGACTCCGAGGCGCGGAAGCCCGGCGCCGACACGGCGAAGGTCCGGGCCTGGGCCGACTCGGTCACCCAGGAGAGGCTGCACGCGCTGGCGCGCCCGCCCCTGTCCCTGCTCGTGGACCACATCGACCACATCGCCCGCGTGGCCGGGGTGGATCACGTCGGGCTGGGCAGCGACTTCGACGGCGTCGACGGCCTGCTCCCCACCGGCATGCTCGACGTGACGTACCTGCCGGCCATCGCGCAGGGACTGATCGATCGCGGCTACACCGACGCCGACGTGACGAAGATCCTGGGCGGGAACGTGCTGCGGGTGATCGAGATCGTTCTCGACCGGAAGCCGAAGGCGGCGCGCGCCCCGTAGCGGCGGGTCCCGGAACGGCGAAGCGGGCGCGGATCGTGGTGATCCGCGCCCGCCCGGCCATTCGCGGGACGGCTCAGTTGTCGCCCGACACCGAACTGCCGAAGTTGTAGCGGATGCCGGCTTCGATGGAGGCGTTGAAGCCGTGCGCGTTGTACAGGAAGAAGTTCTGGTTCGCCTGCCAGCCCAGGGCCTGGATGAACAGCCCCGTATTGCGGCGCTGGAACTGGACGCCCGCCATGACGGCCGGCGAGAAGACGGACTTGTACTGCTGGATGATGGACTGCGCCAGCGAGTACTGGTCCGCCGATCCGTAGGCCGTGGTGGACTTCACCGAGCCGACCTGCGTGTAGACCATGCCGAGGCCGACGTACGGGTGGAGGCGCTCGCTGGAGCCCGGGTAGCCCATGAGCAGCACCGAGACGCGGCGCATGTTCTTGAGGTTCACCTGGCTCGGCGTGTCGGTGGATTGCACCGAGTCGGCGAGCACGGCGTACTGCGACAGGAACGACTGGTCGAACGACACGTACAGGCCGCCCTTGCTGCGCGTGATGAGCCAGTCGATGCCGGCGAGGCCGGCGGTGAGATTCGCCCGGCTGGGCGCGGACATGAACGCACCGCCCCCCTTCACGCCCCAGAACCAGGAATTCTGGAACGGGCGCGGGGCCTGGGCCATTGCGGCAACGGGCACGAGCGTCAGGAACGCGGCGGCCGCCGCCAGCGATCGGATCGCTTTCATACGGGTCCTCGGGGTTGGGTTCGGTGTCCCGTGACACGGACGAGGGGGGGGGCCCGGCGGTCACATACCCCCTCCCTTTCGCCCGTCCCGGCCCCGGCCCGGCAGGACGGTTCGACGGCAGGCCAGGGGGACGGACATTAGTGTGACGCACTAGCCCGTCCTGCCGTCAAACTGCCCTTCTCTATATGAGGCGCAGCTTCCGGCCGACCTTCTTGAACGCCTCGATGGCGGCGTCGAGGTCGCCCCGCGTATGGGCCGCCGAGATCTGGCAGCGGACCCGGGCCTGGCCCTGGGGCACCACCGGGAAGCCGAAGCCGGTCACGAACACCCCCTCGTCCAGGAGCATGTCCGACATCTGGATCGCCGCGGCCGTCTCGCCCACGATGATCGGGACGATCGGGGTCTCGCCGGGCAGGGGCTTGAAGCCGGCGGCGGTGATCTGGTCGCGGAAGTACCGCGTGTTCGCGCGCAGCGTCTCGACGCGTTCGGGGTGCCGCTCGATGAACCTCACCGCGGCCAGCGCGCTGGCCGCCACGGTGGGCGGGAGCGCGTTGGAGAAGAGTTGCGGACGGGAGCGCTGGATGAGGTAGTCGGCGAGCACGGCCGGGCCGGCGGCGAACCCGCCCGCCGCGCCGCCCAGTGCCTTGCCCAGCGTGGACGTGATCACGTCGATCTCGCCCAGCAGTCCGTAGTGCTCTGCGGTGCCGCGCCCCGTCTTGCCCAGGACGCCGGTGGCGTGGGAGTCGTCCACGACCAGAATCGCGTCGTGGTCGCGGGCAATCTGGACGAGGTCGGGAAGCCTGGCGATCGCGCCTTCCATGGAGAACACGCCGTCGGTCCAGACGACGCGCCGGCCGGCCCCCTTCGCTCCGCGCAGCTTCTCGCGCAGGTCGTCCAGGTCGCCGTGCTTGTAGACGGCGGTGGTGCACTTGGTGATCGCCTTGGCCAGCCGGATCGAGTCGATGATGGACGCGTGGTTGAGCGCGTCGCTCACCACGAAGTCGCCCTCCTGGACGATCGTCGAGGTGAGGCCCTCGTTGGCGTTCCAGCAGCTCACGTAGCTCATGGACGCCTCGGCGCCCACGAAACGGGCCAGCGCGGCCTCGAGGTCGCGGTGCACGGTGAACGTGCCGCAGATGAACCGCACGCTTCCCGTGCCGGCCCCGAACTGCTTCAGGCCGTCGATGCCGGCCTGCACGACCTCGGGCTCGTTGGACAGGCCCAGGTAGTTGTTGGACGAGAGGATGATCACCTCGCCGCGGCCTTCCATGCGCACCCGCGCGGCCTGCGGCGACTCGAGGTGGTTGAGGCGCTTGTAGACGCGGTCGGCCTTGAGCTGGTCGATCGTCGCGCCGAGTTCCTTGACGAATCGTGGATTCACGGACATGACAGAGGCGGGTTGCGGTTTGCAGTCGACGGTCAACGGCCGACCGTCAACCGACTTCGAAGATCACCTTGCCCGCGGCGCCGGTCTTGATCGCCTGGATGGCGTCGTCGTACGCCTCGAGCGGGAAGCGATGAGTGATCACGGGGGTCGGGTCGAACATGCCGGAGCGCAGGAAGCGCGTCACCTGATGCCAGGTGTCGTACATCCGGCGGCCGATGACGCCGTAGATCGTGATGCCCTTGAAGATGACCTCGCTGGCGAGGTTGATCTCCATCGGCTTGGCCGGGATGCCGAGCATCTGGACGCGGCCGCCCACGCGGACGAGGTCGAACGCCTGGTGGATGGCCGACGGGACGCCCGACATTTCGAGCACGACGTCCACGCCGAGGCCGTCGGTGGCGGCCTTCACGGCGGCGGCGGCCTCGTTGGGATGGACGACGTCGTGGGCGCCCATACGGCGGGCCAGGGCGAGGCGCGTTTCGTTGACGTCGGACGCGATGATGCGCGATGCGCCGGCGGCCTTGCAGATGCCCACGGCGAACAGGCCGATCGGGCCGCAGCCGGTGATGAGCACCGTGGCGCCCGGGATCTCGGCGGTGAGCGCGGTGTGGAACGCGTTGCCCATCGGGTCGTGGATGCCGCCGACGTCGAACGAGACGTTGTCGTCGAGGTGCCAGACGTTGGTGGCGGGCATGGCGATGTAGTCGGCAAAGCACCCGTCGCGGTCCACGCCGATGATCTTCGTGTGGGGGCAGACGTGGGAGTTGCCGGTGCGGCAGAGCAGGCAGCGGCCGTCCACGATGTGGCCCTCGGCGGTGACGCGGTCGCCGACGCGGACGTCGGTCACGAGGGCGCCGACCTGCGCCACCTCGCCGGCGAATTCGTGGCCGACCACGAACGGCGGTTTGCAGCGGCCCTGCGCCCAGGCGTCCCAATCGTAGATGTGCACGTCGGTGCCGCAGACGCCGGTGCGTCGCACGCGGATCAGGACTTCGTCGTCGCGGATCGTGGGTTCGGGTACGTCCCGCAGAGTGAAACCGGGAGCAGCGGTAGGCTTGACCAGCGCTCTCACAGGAGCCTCGCTCGTAGTATGCGTGTCATGGTTCGGCGCCGCGCGCGGCGGCGCGAATGGAAACTCGCATCGCGCATCGGATGGCGGAAGTGTCGGCGACGCGGCGCGCGAATCGTAAACTCGCTATTGCGCACGATTTGGCACGTTCCTATATTCGCGCGGAGTAACTATTGACGCGCACACGAGGATACTCGGTGGATTCATCGCGACGAGCGTTTCTCCAACTGCCGCAGCAGCAGGCCGCGACGGAAGCCGTCGTCGGCGCGCTCGTCGTCCCTCCGTCCACGCATCGGCATTCGCTCGATGTCGCCACCCCCTCCGCGGCGTGTGGCGATTTTTATTTCCAGTCGTCGTTCGTTTCGATCCGTCCTGCTCACAATCGTTCGCACCAATTCCGCCGCGCCCACGGATGCGGCGGCACAGGGCTTCATCCGACTCCGCGGAGCCGGATGCGGCGGCGATCGAAGGCTCCGGCCTGCGGTCGCTGACTCGCCGATCCACCGGGGGATCGACCGAGTGATCAACCTCCAAGATTGGAGATTTGACCATGGCAGCTGCAAAGAAGGCCCGTAAGGGCGCGAAGAAGGGCCGCAAGACCGCCAAGCGCCGCACGGCGAAAAAGGCGGCGAAGAAGGGCGGCCGCAAGAAGAGAAAGTAGCTCTCTCTTCGACGTGGTATCGAGAAAGCCGACGCGCATCGCGCGTCGGCTTTCTTGTTCAGAGTCCTCTGATGACCGCCCGGGAAATGGAAAGCGCCGGCGATCGTTCGCCGGCGCGATTTCCATGGTCCCCGGAGCGAGCCGTGCTACGCCGCCACCGGCTTGCCCTTTCCCGCGCCCTCCTCGGGCGCCGGACCCCAGACGTACGCGCTGAACACCGAAGGCTGCTCGTCCTCCCACCCGCGCGAGATCACGATGCCCACCGGCTCCAGCTCCTTCGCCGCCTTCCGCTCTGCCTTCATTATAGAATCACCACTGCCGCTCATTCGGAGGAACCGGGGCCAGGCGGCGAGAA
Organism: Gemmatimonadota bacterium; assembly: GCA_028876525.1. Taxonomy (GTDB): domain Bacteria; phylum Gemmatimonadota; class Gemmatimonadetes; order Gemmatimonadales; family Gemmatimonadaceae; genus JAGWRI01. The sequence goes on from JAGWRI010000264.1 coordinate 6,195, forward strand.
CGGATCGTCGCCCGCCCCGGTCGCGTCGCCCCTGCGGCGACGCAGACGCCCCCTTCCTTAGCACACGCGGTGCCAGTCGCGGTCAGTAGCCAACTCGCTGTGTCACAATGCACTACGAGCGACCGCTGGGCGCGCGTCGCGCTTGGCTGTCGCTCGATGACACACAATAATTGCTGGCGAACGTGTCACTCAGACACGCCTAGGCGATCTCCTTGCGCGCCATGAACGTGTTCACCGAGGCGCCGCCGCGTCCCTCGTCCACGGTCACCGACCACCCGCGATAGCGCACCCGGAGCTCGTCCAGCGAAGGCATTGCCCGGCGCTTCGTCGTGCCGATGGTCTGCATCACGTGCAACCCGCCCTCCGCCGTGGCCGACTGCAGCGCCTCGATCACCCGGCGCCGCGCCTTCATGTTGAGCCCGGCCAGCGCCGCCGGGGTGCAGATCACCGCCGTGAGCGGTGCATCGGGCTCCCAGGTCGTGAGGTCCGCAGCCATGGCCCGCACCCGCTCGGCCAGCCCGGCGTCGTTCGCCGCCGTGAGCACGCGCTGCAGCATCTGGTCCTCGCTGTGCACGGCGGTCACCTCGCACCCGTTGGCCGCGAGGTACAGCGCCGAGCCCTCGTCGGTGTCGCCCGCGATGAGCACGCGTCCCTCGGCGGCCTGCGCCATGGCGCGTACCGCGACGTGGTCGGCGGTCAGCCCCCAGTGCTCGGGTCGGCGCCGCTCCTTGGCCAGCTTCAGTCGCCGACGCCGCCAGGTGGTGTAGCTGGGCAGCCGCAGCCGCTTGAAGATGATGCGGTTCACCTCGTCGCAGAGCAGCAGCTCGGTGAGCAGGATCTGGGGGCCCGAGCCCAGACGGGACACCGCCTCGTCTCCGATGCTCAGCAGCGCCGAGCGCTCGATGGATTCCTTGTAATTCTCGATCTCCTCGTCGACGAACAGCTCGTATTCGTGCCGGAGGGAACGATGAGGTTGCGGAGCCATGCGCACCCTGGTGTGGACTCACAAATGTTGTATCGCTCCGCCCGGCGCGCAAGCGGGAACTTCGTCAATCCGGCTCGACGTGCACCACGACTTCGGCGCGGCCCGCCGCCCGTTCCACCTCCCGCTCCAGCGCGTCGGCCAGGGCGTGCGCGTCCTCCACGCTCCACGCGCCGGAGACGACGATCGTCATCTCCACGAACAGATGCCCGGAGGCCGCGGCCCGCGACCGCACGGCGCGCACGCCGAGGATGCCGGGAATCGCCCCCGCGATGCGGCGCAATTCCTCGGCTTCGATCGCCCGGGCGTCCACCAGGATGGGCACCGACTGGCGCAGGATCTGCCAGCCCGTCCAGGCGATGAGCGCCGCGACGGCGATGCCGAGCAGCGCGTCGGCGCGCGGCGCTCCGGCGCGCGTCAGCACCAGCGACGCCACCGCCAGCAGGGTGACGAAGATGTCGCTCGCGGTGTGCGCGGCATCGGCGGCGAGGAAGGCGCTGCCCAGCCGCCGGCCGGCCCGCCGCTCGTACCACACGATGCCGGCGTTCACCGCGAGCGTGACCGCCATCACGCCGAGATCGACGGCCGACGCGGGGTGGGGCGCGCGCGCCCGGATCAGCGACGTGACCGACTCGCGCAGCAGCTCGAAGCACGAGATCGACAGGAATCCGGCGATTCCGATGGTCCCGACGGTCTCGAACTTGGCGTGGCCGTACGGATGGTCCTCGTCGGGGCCGCGGGCCGCGATGGCCACCAGCGCCATGCCCAGCACGTTGGTCAGCGTGTCGAGCCCCGACTCGAGCGCCGCCCCGAGCACCGCCAGCGCGTGCGTGCGCACGCCCACGACGAGTTTTACCGCCAGCACCAGCACGTTGAGCACGAGCACGACCCGGAGGACGCGGCGCACCCCGTCGGAGCGCGTCCCGCCGGCCGGGGCCGGATTGTCCGCCGATTGAGTTTCGTTGGCCACGGGCGCATCTTGCCCGGTCGCAGCCCTCCCGTCAACCGCCCGCCGCGCGATGCCCGAGCTCCCCGAAGTCGAACACGCGGTCCGCCTCCTGCGCCGCGCCGTGCGCGGCCGCACGATCGCGCACGCCGAGCTGCGGCACCCGAGTCTCGCCCGGCGCCTGCCGCCGGCCGTGCTCGCGTCGCTGGCCGGCGCGCGCATCGCCGACGTCACGCGCCGGGGAAAGCACCAGCTCATCGCGCTGGCCGATGGCCGCACGCTGCGCGCGCACTTCCGGATGACGGGCGACTGGCTGGTGCTGCGCGCCGGCGAGGAGCCGCCGCGGTTCGCGCGTGCCGTGTTCGAGCTCGACGACGGGCGGCGCCTGGTGCTCGAGGATTCGCGCGCGCTCGCCACGCTCGACGTGCATCCGGCGGGTGCGCCGCCGGCGCTGGACCTGGGGCCCGAGCCGGCCGATCCCGCGCTCACCCCCGAATACCTGCGCGCGCGATTCGCGCGCCGGCGCGGGCCGATCAAGCCGGCGCTGCTCGACCAGCGGGTGATTGCCGGGCTGGGGAACATCTACGCCGCCGAGGCGCTGTGGCGGGCGCGCATCGGTCCGCGCGTCCGCGCGTCGTCGCTGTCGCGCCCGCGGCTGGCGGCGCTGATCGCGGCCATCCGCGCCGTGATCGGGCGGGCCACGGGGGCCCGGTACACCGAGATCGGCGCCGCGCGCCTGGCGGTGTACGACCGCGAGGGGCTGAAATGCCGCCGCTGCGGCACGCCCATCCGGCGCATCGTGCAGGCCGGGCGCTCCACGTACTACTGCCCGGCCTGCCAGCGCCGCTGACGCTACCGCTCGAGCTTGAACCCCGGATCGACGGCCGGCCGCCGCGGCGCGTTGGCCACCAGCCAGCCGGTCATGTACATCCAGTCGGTCATGCGGGTGAGCTTGGCGTAGTCGATGCGCGACGGCTCGTCGCGCGGCGTGTGGTAGTCGGGATGCAGGTTGGTGGAGTACATGAGCGCGGGCACGCCGTGCCGCACGTACGGCACGTGGTCGCTGCGGAAGTACCACCCCTCGGGGTGCGTGGGGCGGTCCCAGGTCGAATCGAGCACGAACTTGCCGGTGGCGGCGTTGGCCTCGAGCGCCATGCGCACGAGGTCGGTCGAGTTCCGGTGCGGCGGCTGAACGCCGAGCAGCGAGGCGGTGTCCGGGTTGTTGCGGCCGATGAGGTCGCCGTTGAGCACGGCCACGATGTCGCGCAGCGGCACCACGGGATGCACGGCGTGATATCGCGACCCGAGCAGCCCGCGCTCTTCGGCGCCGTGCCAGACGAACAGCGCGGAGCGCTTCGCGGGCTGCTTCGCGAACGCGCGCGCAATGGCGAGCAGGGCGACGCTGGTCGAGCCGTTGTCGTCGGCGCCGTTCCAGATCGAGTCGCCGTCGACGGGGAATCGCACGCCGTCGTGATCGGTGTGGCTGCTGAACATCACGTACTCGTGGCGCAGCCTCGGGTCGCTGCCGCGGGCGATGCCCACGACGTTGACCGACGGGTAATCGAACGATTCGGTGATGAGACGGATGCGCGCCGGCTGCCCTGACGCGCGCAGCTCGCCGAGCATGCCGCGGTGCGCGAGCAGGACGGGGATGCCGCCGCCGGGCCCGCCGTAGCGGCCGCCGGCGGCGTTGGTGGCCGGGTCGTCCACGTCGTAGAGCCCGCGTCCGGCATTCACGGCCACGGACTGGAACGCGATTTCGCCCACCGAGTCGGCGACGAGGATCACCGCCGCCGCGCCGCGGCGCGCGAGCTCGCGCCCCTGGGCGGCGATGGACGCGCGGGCGTAGTGCCACTCCGGCGTGTACACGCCCTCGAACTGCCGGGTGCCCGGCGGCGGCGGGGCCAGCGCGGCCACGGCCACCTTTCCGCGCACGTCGATCGTGGTGTCGCTGCCGTCGCCCGCGAACACGGTGGGGGCGGAGACGTCGGCGTTCACGGTGTTGGTGGCCGCCATGCCCGTCCAGAGCGGGTAGGCGTGGTCGCCCACGGCGATCGTGCTCGCCGGGGAGAGGACCGTGCGCTTCATGCTCCACCACTGGAAGTAGGTGCCGTCGTCGCCGGCCGGGGTCAGCCCGGCCTCGCGCGCGCGCTTCGCCTCCCAGGCGGCGGCGCGCAGCTCGTCGAGCGTGCCCGCCTCGCGCCCGCGCATGGCGTCGCTGGCCAGATAGTACAGGTCGCGCTTGAGGTCGGCCTCGCGGATGGCGGACATGGCCGCGGGAGGCCTGGGGACGGCGGGGTGCTGGGCGCGGAGCGCGGTGGCGGCCAGCACGAGCGTGAGGGCGCCGAGCGGGAGGCGGATCGTCATGGCGGGGGTGGGGTGAGGGAACGGCGACTAGCTTGCGCGTTCCCGCGTCCGTCCGCCAGTGGCGCCGGTCAGTCCACGGCTTCGACGATGGCGCCCTTGATGTACCCGGTTTCGGGAATCGTGAGGATTTCGGGGTGGTCCAGGGGCTGACCCACGACCTCGCGCAGCGCGAGCCGGCGCCCCGAATCGGCCGCCGCGGCCTGCAGCATTTCCAGGAACAGCGGCCGCGTGAGATGGAAGCTGCAGCTCGCCGTGAACAGCGCGCCGCCGGGGGCGAGCAGGCGCATGGCGCGCAGGTTGACCTCCTTGTACCCGCGGAGGCCGGCGGCGAGCGCCGACTTCGTCTTGGCGAAGGCGGGCGGGTCGAGCACGATGGTGTCGAACCGCCGTCGCTCGCGCTCGGCGCTCTTCAGGAAGTCGAAGGCATTTGCCTCGACGAACTCGACGTTGGCCAGGCCGTTGCGGGCGGCGTTCTCGCGCGCGCGCTCGAGCGCCGGCGCCGAGCTGTCGAGGGCCAGCACGTGGTCGGCGCGGCGCGCCAGGTGCAGCGCGAACGACCCGTGGTAGCTGAAGCAGTCCAGCGCCCGGCCGCGGGCCACCGCCCCGATGCGGGCCCGGTTCTCGCGCTGGTCCAGAAAGGCGCCGGTCTTCTGCCCGTCCCAGGGGGCGGCCAGGTAGCGCACGCCGTGCTCCACGACCTCGATTTCGCGCGGCACTTCGCCGTGCAGCAGCTCCACCGCGCGGGGCAGCCCCTCCTTGTCGCGCAGGGAGACGTCGTTCCGGGCCAGGATGCCGGCCGGCGCGACGAGGGCGCGCAGCGCGTCCACGACCTGGCCGCGCGCCGCCTCGAGTCCGGCGCTCATGAACTGCACCACGAGCCACCGGTCGTAGCGGTCGCAGACCAGCGACGGAAGCCCGTCGCCCTCGCCGTGCACCAGGCGGTAGGCGTTGGCGGCGTCGCGCAGGGGGCGGCGGCGGTCGATCGCCGCGCCGATCGCGGCGCGCCACCACTCGGCGTCGATCCGGGCGCCCGGATCGCGGGTGAGCAGGCGGAGCGAGATCTCGGACTTCGGGCTCCACAGCGCCCAGCCCAGCGGCTTGCCGCGGGCGTCGCGCGCGGGCACGATGCCGGCGGGCGCGTCGGGGCGCTCGGCGACGTCGCTGCGGTAGATCCACGGATGGCCGTGTTCCCACCGGCGGGCGCCCCTGGCCGAGACGACGGCGAACGGCGCGGCCCCGGTCATCCCGACTTCTTCGGGTGGGCGGGGGCGCTGTCGCGCGCCTGCTTCTCCTTCTTCGCGTCGGCGGCGCGCGCGCGGCGCATGGCCGCGACGGCGGCCTCGTGTCCCCTGTAGTCCACGCGGAACTCGTGGTGCCCGTCGGGGGCGGCCACGAAGTAGCGGAACGGCACGTGCGCGGGGTAGAGCGCGGCGAGAATGCTCGCCGCGCCCGGGGAGGCGATCGGGCCCGGCGGCAGCCCCGCGTGGAGGTAGGTGTTGTACGGCGACCTGACCTTCAGGTCCTTGTAGTACAGCCGGTCCTGGTGTCCCGGGAGCGCATACTGCACCGTGGGGTCGGCCTGGAGCAGCATGCCGGCCCTGAGGCGGTTCATGTACACGGCGGCGATGACGGGTCGTTCCTCGGGGAGCTCGGCTTCCTTCTCGACGATCGAGGCCAGCGTCATGACGTCGTTGCGCGACAGGCCGATGGTGTCGAGGCGCGCCGTCCACGCCGGCTTCCACACCTGCAAGAAGCGGTGGACCATGTCGGTCACCGCCTCGCGCGCCGACGTGCCGTCGGGGAAGGTGTAGGTATCGGGAAACAGGTATCCCTCGAGCGTCGGCGTCGGGAGGTCGAGGCGGGCGAGGAGCGCGGTGTCGCGCACGGCGGCCTGCACGGAATCCACCGGCACGTCCAGCCGCTCGGCGAGCAGCGGCGCGATCTGCCGGATGGCGTAGCCCTCGGGGACGGTGACCGTGCGGACGATGCCGCGGCCGGCGCGCAGCATGTCGAGCACCGTGCTCCAGGCGTCGCCGCGCGGGATGAGGTACGTGCCCGGCTTGATGCGCCGGTCGCCGCCGCGGGCCCAGGCGTAGAGGCGGAACCAGCGGGCCGACGCCACGACGCCGGCCGAGGCGAGCGAGTCGGCGGCGGCGCGCACCGTGGCGCCGGGCGGCACGACC
>JAGWRI010000265.1 GCA_028876525.1 Gemmatimonadota bacterium
CACCGGGTTCTCCTGCGCGGCGGATCCACCCGGCGGTGCGATCGGGATGGTGCTGCACACGATGACGCTGCTCGTCGCGCGTCAGCTCACAACGGATGTGGCGTGGCTGGCGGACACAGCGGAAATCGCCATCGTGCCACCCCTCTGCCCGCTCCCCGTGAGCGCGTACGACTTCTCGCAAGCCGCAGCCCTCGAGGCGCGGGCGGCCGACGCCACGGCGGCGTGGATCGCCCACGGGGGTCTCGAGTCGCGTACGATTCCCACGACGTTGCACCCGCACCATCACTGAGCGCCCGGACGACCGACGTCCCGCGGCGCGGACGACGGTCACGCACGGAAGTCGGCGAGCAACGGCCCCGGCCCGGGGTGGGCGAGAAGCGCGAGCGCCTGCCGCAGCACCTGCAGCTGAACATCCGGTCGGCCCGCGCATCCGAGCGGCGCCCCGAACGGGAACGGGACGGCGAGCGTACGAGGTGGCCGAACGCGGCGCGCGACGTCCCGCACCAGCGCGATGCAGACGGTTCGAATCCCGACCGTTTCCACGGCTCCCGCGAGCAGCCCCACGGACTGCGTGCACATCGGTCATATGGGCACGAGGATGGCCGTGTCCACGCGGTCCTGGATCAACCCGGCGGCGATCCCGGGGGCCGTGTGCCGCAAGAACCGTCCCGGGGCGGTCATCGAGCCGTTGAAGCTGACGTGCCGGGAGGCGGCGCTGCCCACGACGCACTGGGCGACCATCTCGTGCAGACGATCGAGCGGAAACGCGATGTTGCGATCGCGATCCACCGGCGTACGATCGAACGCGTGGCTTGGGTGCCCGACGGCCAATGTGTGCGGCACGACGTCGTCGGGTAGCCATCGCATGCTTGAATCCCCGCCGCGCACCTCCTCGAAGGGTGCGTCGATCCCCGGCCGGTACAGCGCGGCGCTGGTGATCAACGCGACTCGCGCGTGTGTCAGCGGCTTGGATCCCGGCACCCACGGCACGGGGTCCACCCGCCGCCATGGGTAGACGGCCAGCGGCAGGCGCATCGCCAGAGGGAGGTCGGAAAAGTCAGCCATGTGGATCGTCGCGCAAATCGAGCTATTCCGTTCCGTCGCGGCTCGGGTCGTGAAGCCGCACCAGGTCGTGGCGGACGAACGGCGTCTCGAAGGTCAGATTCAACGGAGGGCGGGTGTACACCTCCGGCGGCACGCCGATGTCGGCCAGAAACACCGCGCCCACGAATGGGCGAGCCGCGGCTGCCGCGAGGCCCGATTTGGGAAGTGCGAGCGTCACGGTCGTGGTGGCGCGGATCGCGGGCTCGCGCACCTCGCCCGTGGTGGGATCGATTCCCGTGGGCACATCGAGCGCGACGATGGGCGCGTCGAGCTCACGGGTCCACTCGATGAGCGCCGCGGTCTGCCCCCGGGGAGGACCGCTGAGCGCGTATCCCACGAGGCCGTCCACGACGAGCGCGGGTGGTTTCGACGGCGGGGTGCCGCCGGCCGCGATGATCGGAATTCCGAGGCGGCGCACGGCGTCCAGCTGCGCGCCGGGCGCTCCGCGGTATTTCGCCTGGTCCTCGGAAAGCAGTGCGACCACGGGCAGCCCCCATCCATGCAGGCGGCGGGCGGCCGCCAGTGCGCCTCCGCCGTTGCCGCCGGGACCGGCGAGCACGGCCACGGCGCCAGCGGTTCGGTGCGGAACGACGAGCGCGCGCACGACGAGCGCCAGCGCACGGCCCGCGTTTTCCATCATCTGAATGAGCGTGACCCCGAAGTCCTCAATGGTAACCCGGTCGACCGTCCGCATCTCGTCTGCCGACACGCACGGCACCCCGCCCAACGTCGGTCGCATCTGAACGCGCACCATCGGGTCATCGCCTCCGCGCCAGACGCCCATCCACGGTGAGCGTGTCGTCGTCGACGTTGAGCACCAACACGACGGCCACCGCCGTGAGCGGAATGGAGGCGAGAAAGAGATGCGTTCCGCCCGTGGTAAGTCCGAGGAATCCCCACGGATCGAGGATCTCCTTCCAACTGCCAAGGGTGGAAGCGAGAGTCATCGCGAGCGTCGTCCACGCCACCGCCCGACGCTGGAAACCGACCGCCAGGCACACGGCGAGAAGCAGCTCGAATGCCGCGGCCGCGCGGACGGCCGCCGGCCCAACCGCGAGGTGGTAGAAGTGGCCGAAAATTCGCCCGGCGCCAGCCGTCGCGACCACCTTGTCGATCCCCCACATGAAGACAAAGACACCGGTGCTGATGCGGAGCAGAGGCATCGTCCATCGCGAGTTTGTGGGCATGGCGCGCTCCTGGTTCAGGGCAAGGGTTTCGGGCGGTCGGGCGCAGACGCCCGGTGGGGCCCAATCGGAACATCCAGTTCCGTCGTGCCCCAGTGCAGTGCGAGCAGGGCGTGCAGGGAGTCCGCCTCGGGGAAGGAGAACGCGAGGGTCTCCAGATAGGCCGCCGTGCGCGGCGTGACCTGGAGACGCAGTGCATCGTGGCCGGCCGGATAGGGAAGGTGGTACACATTCCAGGCGTGGCTCAGGATCAGCGTCCACGCCGTCGACTCGGGAATCACCCAAACGCTGTACCGACCGGCGTCGAGGCGGTGGCCGCCGAATTCTATGGGCCGGGTCGTGGTGAACGTGGTCGCCTCGTCAGCGCCCGGGTTCCACACCGCCCCGTAGGGCACCAGCGCGCCGAACAGGGCGCGACCGCGGGCCGACGGACGGTTGTACCGCACAGTCAGCCGCGTGGCCCCCATCATTTGCATGACGGACGCCGGCTGGCTGATGCGCGTCGGCCGGTGGCGGAGGAAAGACGCCGCCGCCGCGAGGACGACTCCAAGGCCGACCGCGGCGAGGCTGATCACGATGCGCGTACGGCGCTTCACGACCCGACACCTTCAGCGACCAGGTCGCGGGTCAGCGCCGCCTGCGAATAGGCGGCAACGAGGAACGGGACCAGGTAGTTGAATCCCACGCGAGCGACGAACTGGAGGCCAAGGGTATGGGTCCGCCAGATCCCCCACTGATTGATCAAGGTCAGGATCGTGCCGACCACGATCGACGTCCGAACCGAGGCCAGCAGCATCGTGCGGCCCCGGCAGCAGGCCGGACGGGTGCGAACTGTAGAGGTGGCCGGCGATGTCGGCGTCGTGGGCACGAAAGACGTCCTGTCGATGACGCGTTGACAACCGCCGACTGGCGGGAATGGTTCACTCCGGCGTGGTCGTCATCCCAGGCGATGGAACCGCCTGGCACCTTCGGGCGTTGTCCAGTGGGACCGTGAGCTCGAGGCGCCACCTACGACACGAACGGAGCCAGATGTTCGACGCATATCTTCGCGAGCTGAAGGATCGGATTCTCTGGCGCACCGCCCGACGTGCGGGCCGGTGGGTTCCGCCCAACGTCGTCACACTCGCCGCGTTCCTGATCGGCCTCATGGCGGCCGGCGCGGCGTGGGGCCGCGCGTATGGAGCGGGGCTTGGCCTGTGGCTGTTGAACCGGCTCCTGGACGGTCTTGACGGCACGATCGCCCGCTCGACGGACCGCCAGACCGCATTCGGCGGGTTCCTCGATCTGACGCTTGACTTCGTCGTCTACGCCGCCGTTCCGATCGGATTGGCGCTCGGCGCGGGTTCGCGGGCGGCGCTCCTGACCGTGATCGGATTGCTGGCGTCGTTCTACGTAAACGCGACTTGGATGTATCTGGCGGCGATTCTCGAACGGCGCCGTCTTGCGATTCCGGGCGGCGAGCAAACCAGCGCGGCCATGCCGGAGGGGATTATCGCAGGGACGGAAACGGCGGTGCTGTACGCGATCTTTTTCCTCTGGCCGCGGGCACTGGTGCCTGTTGGGGCCGCGATGGCCGTGCTTGTCGGGGCCACGGCCGCCCAGCGCCTGCGGTGGACGTGGCGGCACCTCCCCTGAACTAGCCAAGGGAACCAACGATGGGAGTCGGCTGTTGCCCGGGTGCACCGGCCGACGGCCGCGGTCGTCGAGCGACCGGTGTCGTCTTCGCATTCGACCCGATTCTCATTCCATGTCGACCATTGCCGCTCAACTGCGCGCGAGCGTCGTCGCCGTCCTGCTCGTGTCTGCCATTCCGACGGTCGGCCACGCACAGCGCACGACGGATTCGACCAAGACCACAAAGTCCGTGCCCGCGGAGCTCACCGCAATCAGGGTCCGCGCCGATTCGGAACCCCCACTCGTCAACCGTACCAATGCCGCGACCGGCGGTACGCTCACCGCGCGCGATCTGGAGACGCTGCCGACCGATGGGCGGGACCCCCTCCAACTCGCGTTCACCGTTCCGGGTGTGGCCCAGGCCACCGGCTATTTCGACACGGCCCCCGTGCTCACACTGGACGGGTCGAATTCACTTTACACCCAGTACTTCGTTGACGGGCTGGACAACAACGAGGGATTCCTCGGCGGCACGCGGGTGGATCTGCCGCTTTCCGCGCTGCGCCGGGTGCAGGTCGAGGCCAATACGTACGGTCTCGAGTTCGGGCGGAGCTCGAACGGAATCGTGAACTACGTCACGCGCAGCGGCACCAATGCGTGGCACGGGGACCTGTTCGCGTATGGGCGCCCCGGGCGCGGGCTCGACGCCCGGCCGGCCTTCACGCCGGCCAATTCCGATCCGCGGGGGTTTCACCGCTACCAGGTCGGCGGCTCCATCGGGGGGCCCCTCCGCCGCGATCGCACGTTTGTATTCGGGGCGGTGGAGTACCTCGACGAGAAGACGCCCCAGACGGTGACGACCGCCTTCGGCGACGGGGCCGGGGCCTTCGAACGCCGCCAGGGGAAGATCTTCGCCCGGCTCGACCAACTCTGGAGCGGCTCCGAGACCACCACGCTGCGGATGGCGGCCAGTGGATTGGCGTACATCGGGGAAGGCGGCGGCCTGGTGGTGCCGGAGGCGGATGGCGGCCAGTACCGCGTCGGGACGAGCACCGCGCTGACGCAGACGAGCGTGATCGGCACGGGGTGGACCAACACCCTCTCCGCCCAAGTGGCCACCTATCATTGGTACTATCCACCCACCGGCGGGTCGTTCACGTCGCCGCAGGTCTACATCGAATCGCCCCAGGGAGCCCTGCAGGCGATCGTCGGGTCGTCCGGCTTTCAATTTGACGAACACGAACTGCAGGGCAGCGTGCGGGACGAGCTCGTACACCAGGCCGGCGATCATACCTGGACACTTGGCACCGACATCATCGCTGCCGGCTTCAAGCTCGACGGCGCCGCGACGAATCCGCTGGGCCTCTACGAGGTCGTGAACACGGGCAACATCACCCGCACGGGGGCATTCATTTCGATTCGCGACATTCCGGCGAATGTGCAGGTCAAGAGCTACACGGTAGACGCGATCCTTCAGCACGTAAACCAGCAGCAGGCCGTGTACGGCGTGTACGCCGGCGACGCCTGGCGCGCCACGCCCGATCTCAACGTGACGTACGGCGTTCGGTGGGATTACGACGACATCACCTCGCGCGGCGCCAGCCACCCCGATCTCTCGAACCTGCAGCCGCGGGCGTCCGTCGCCTGGACGTTCGCGCCCGGGCGCGTGCTGCGGGCCGGCGCGGGGGTGTACACCGGGAAATTCCCGTACACGATCTATTCGGATGCGACCCAATTCGGCCCGAATGGCAGCGCGCCGGTGACCTTCGAGGGTGCAAGTGCGCCCGCGTTCGGGCAGCCGCCAACCACGCAGCAATTGCTCGCCGCGCGGTCGCAGCTCCCGCCGCGCGAGATTCGCACGATGTTCGCGCACGGGCTTCGCAATCCCCGCAGCTTCCAGGCGACGGTGGGCTACGGTCAGGAACTGAGCTCGACGTGGGCGTTCTCGATGGACGCCGTGTACGTGGCCACCTATCACCTGCCGCGCCTGTGGGATCTGAACGCCGTGAACTACGCGCTGACCGCGGCCGATACCGTGAACCGGCCGGCCTCATTCGGCGACGCCCATCGCCCGGTCACCCCGCAGCCGGGCAGCTACCGGCAGTTCACCACCACGGATGCCGGTGGGCAGTCGCAGTACGTCGGTCTCTACACCGACGTCCGGCACCGCTTCGGCGATTCCTGGTCCGCCGACCTGAACTGGGTGTGGTCGCACGCGCGGAACAACACGGAGGACATCAACTTCGCGGCGACGCAGCGCAACAACTTCGCGAACGAATGGGGCGATGCGAACAACGACCGCCGGCACGTCGTGCGCCTGCGGACTACCTACGAGCCTCGTCATCGAGTGCAACTGAGCGCGATCGCCGACTTTCAGACCGGGCAGCCCATCAACTGGGTCGCGGGACACTACGATCCCTCGACCGGGACGGCAACCTACTATGACCTGAACGGCAGCACGCCGGGCTTCGGCGACTACTATCTGGGCAATCTTGACCGCTTCCCGGGTGTGGGCCGGAATTCCGGGCGACTGCCGAACGTCTTCAACCTCGACGTGGGCGCGGGCTACATCATTCCGACGGGGGCTGGCCGCGGCATCGACGTCCGCCTCGACGTCTTCAATGCCCTGAACAGCGTCCAGGAATCTGGATTCGCGAACGGGATCGCCGGCGGCGGGCCGCGCGTGCAGGTGGGCCGGCCGGGAGATGCCGTCGTGTATACCACTTCGGCGCAGCCGCGGCGCGTGCAGCTGTCCGCCCGGTACGTGTTCTAGGTGCTGCCTGCTCGCCGTGCCTCCCGTTTGCTCGCGTTGGGGGTCGTCGCGATCGTTGCCGCCGCCTGCGGCCGCCGGCAGCGCCCGCCAACCGCGGCGCAATTGGACGGGATGCCCTGGGACAGCGTCGTCGCACGGGCGCACGCGACGACCGTCACCTGGCTGATGTGGCGTGGCGATCCCTCGGTCAACGCGTACGTGGACAGCTGGGTCGCTCCGCGCCTCAAATACGAGTACAACATCACCCTCCGTACCGTGGATGCGGAGGGGCCGGCAATCCTGAACGCACTCGTGGTGGAACGCGAGGCGGGCCACACCCCAGGCTCCGCCGACCTGCTCTGGATCAACGGGGAAACCTTTGCGAATCTCCGGCAAGAGGGGCTCCTGTTCGGTCCCTGGGCCGGCCGGTTGCCGAACGCCGCGTACGTGGACAGCGCCTCGCCCATCGTGGCACGCGATTTCGAGCAGCGGCCCAATGGCTACGAGTCCCCATGGGGACGCGTCCAGTTCGCGCTCATATACGACATGGCGCGGACGCCGCACCCGCCCCGCACGGTCGCCGAGCTCAGGCAGTGGATCCTCGCCCACCCCGGACGGTTCACGTACGACCAATCCTTCACCGGGATGACCTTCCTCAAGACGCTCATGTATGCCTTGGAAGGCGGCGTCGCGCCCTTCGAGGGCGGATTCCACGAAGCGGTGTACGATAGCGCCAGCGCGAGGCTCTTTTCGTGGCTCCGAGCTGTGGGGCCGGCGCTCTGGCACGATGGGCGCGACTATCCGCGGGACGTGGCGGCGCTACAGCGGATGTTCGCCAACGACGAGGTCGACTTCGCGATGTCCGATAACCAGAACGACGTGGTGACGAAGGTGCGGCAGGGCATTCTGCCGGCCACGGCGCGGCCCCTGCTGTTGCGCGACGGCACGATCGCCAATGCCCACTACGTGGGCATCGCGTTCAACGCGCCCAATCCGGCCGGCGCGATGGTCGTGGCCAACGTTCTCCTGTCCCCTGCCGCCCAACTTGAAAAGCAAGAGCCGGCCGTCTGGGACGATGGGACCGTGCTCGCCATCGGCAAGCTGCCCGCCGAATGGCGGGCCCGCTTCGAGGCGCTGGGCCGGGATCCGCACGCGCTCTCCCCCGATTCTCTGGCCAAGTATGCGCGCCCCGAGGTGAATCCCCGGTACCAGGAGCGCCTCGAGGCCGACTGGCGCCGGCTCGTGCGGGACGCGCAGCCGTGAGGGCGCGTGGGCGCGCGACCATCGGACTCGTCGCGGGCGGACTGGTCGCCGCGCCCGTGCTCATCGGTATCGCCTACGCCGGACTGGCGGCGGTGGGTCTCGCCGGCGTGGGACGCGCCGGGGCGGGGGGGGGCCGCGTCTTCCGGGTGCTCGGTGATCCGGAAAGCTGGGAAGCGGTGTGGTGGTCGGTACGCACCGCGGCGGCCGCGACGGCGATCGCGGCCGTCGCCGCGGTGGGCGTCGGGTTGGCGTTCCGCGGGCAAGCCCGTGGACACCGCGCGGCGCACCTGCTGTCTGTGCTTCCCCTTCCCATTCCCCATCTCGTGGCCGCGGCTGCCGGCGTGCTGCTGCTCAGTCAGAGCGGCGTGTTGGCTCGCCTGGCGTACGCCGTCGGGCTCATCAACGGTCCGGCGCAGATGCCGCTCGTGGTGGGCGATCCGGCGGGCGTCGGCTTCGTCCTCACGCTGGCGTGGAAGGAATTTCCCTTCCTGGCGCTGGTGACCTTTTCGCTGCTGGCCACGCGCGGTCCCGCCATGGAAGAGGCCGCGCGCACGCTTGGGGCGACGCCGCGACAGACCTTCCGGCGCGTCACGATGCCGATGCTCTCCCGAGGGTTGCTCCCCGCGATCATCGTGGTGTTCATCGTCATCGCCGGCAGCTATGAAGCGGGCGCCCTCCTCTCCGGCAGCCACCCGCAGCCGTTGCCGGTGCTGACGTACGAGCGGTATCTCGACGTCGATCTGTCGCGCCGCGGCGACGCGTATGCGCTGACCCTGCTCGGACTTGTGATCGGGGTGACCGCCGTCGCGTTGCACGAGTGGGCACGAGCGTGGAGCGACGATGGGGGTTAGCCGCGCCAACGCCGCGTCCCGTGCCGTGCTGCTCGCCGCCTTGACGGTCTCGGCGGGGACGCCGTTCGTTGTGCTCGGCGTCACGTCGGCCGCGGGGTCCTGGTTCTTCCCGGCGGTCTGGCCGGCGTCATGGACCGGGGACGCATGGGCGCTGCTGGCCGGGTCGCTCGGGTCGGCGACGTGGGCCAGCACCGCGATCGCGACCTCCACGGCGGCGCTGAGTTGCCTGGTCGGCTGGCCCACCGGCCGCGCGATTGCGGCGCTCTCGGGTTGGCGGCGCCATCTGGCGGCCGCGCTGGCCTTTCTTCCCGTGGCGGCACCGGCCATCGCCGTGGGGATCGGGGCGCAGTACTTCTTCCTTCGCGTCGGTCTTGCAGGCACCTGGGCCGGCGTCGTGCTGGCGCACGCGATTCCGGCGTCGGGACTCGCGTCGCTGTACTTCCTGAGTGTGTTTCTCACGGTGGATCTGCGGATGGAGGACGAAGCGCGTTCCCTGGGCGCTGGGCCATGGCTGGTCCTGGCGCGTGTGACCGTACCGGCGCTGCGACGGCAGGTGGCCGAAGCGGCGGCGCTTGGCTTCCTCGTCTCGTGGAGCCAGGTGCCGCTCACGCTGCTTGTCGGGGGTGGAACCGTGCGTACGCTCCCCATTCAGGTGTTCTCGTATCTACATGCGGGGGAGGAGCGGTACGCCGCCGCCGGTGCGCTCCTGCTCGTGGTGCCGCCCATGCTCGTGCTCGGCGCGGCGGTGTTCGCCACGGGACGCACCGAAGTGGTGACCGCATGACCGCGTCACCGGGCGGCAGCGCGCCTGCGCTTGAGTTGCAGCGTCTCGACGTGCCGTTCGGCGACGCGCCCGGGCTTCGCGGCCTGTCGCTCGCCGTGGCTCATGGCGAGCATGTCGTGATCGTGGGACCGAGCGGCTCCGGCAAGACGTCGCTGTTGCGCGCGATCGCCGGGCTCACCTCGGGGTGCGCCGGGTCCGTGTGGGTGGACGGCCGGAGCGTCACGGCGGAGCCGCCGGAGCGGCGGCGCGTAGTGTACCTCCATCAGACGCCGGTGCTGTTTCCGCACCTCAGTGTGTTCGAGAACGTCGCCTTCCCACTGCGGGTGCGTGGGATGTCGCGAGGCGCGGCCAACGCACGCGTGGATGAGGCGTTGGCGGCCGTGCGGCTGGGCGACCTGGCAGGCCGACGCCCCCGAACCCTCAGTGGCGGGCAAGCGCATCGCGTGGCGCTCGCGCGTGCCGTCGTCGCCGATCCCGCGGTGCTCCTACTCGACGAGCCGCTGACCGGACTGGACCCGGAGCTCAGACGCGACGTCCGGGCCGGCATTCTCGAAATGGCGGCCCGAGCCCGCGCGGCCGTCGTGGTCGTCTCTCACGACTTGGAAGAGGCTGGACTCCTGGCCGATCGCGTCGCCGTGCTCAGCGACGGTGGCATCGGGCAGATCGGCACGCCACGGGACGTGTTTGCGCGACCGGCCACGGCGGCGATCGCGCGCTTTCTGGGGATCGCCAACTGGTTTCGGGGACAGATCCGCGACGAGAAGGTGACGTGCGTTTTTGGAGAGTTCTGCTCCCCGGCCGACGATGCTGCAGTCGGTCCCGTGGCCATCGCCTGCGGGACCGACGCATTGCGGATTGACCGGGCGTCCGCCGTCAGCGGGATCGTGCAATCCAGGCACTTTGGTGTCGATCGCGCGACGGTCACGGTCCGGATCGGGAGTACGGAGCTCTCTGTCCGCGTGGACCCCCGGTGCGTGCCGGAGGCCGGGGAGTCGGTTGGCGTGGTGGCAGACTTCGCGCGCCTGCTCGTCTACCCGGCCGGGCCAGAGGGGTCGGACTCGCCCGCCTGATCGACGGGCTCGTCAAGTGGGGCCAAAGTGCCGGCCCTCCGGCGACCTGCCGCGAGCGCGACGGCCGCGCCGACGGCAACGGCTCCGATCCCGAGGCCGATGACCGCGGCGTTGCCGCCGCAGCATGCCCCGGCCAGCGCACCGCCGGATAACACGGCGAGCGTGCGGCGCACGCCGTCGTGCGTCATGCCGCGGCGCGGCGCAAGGCTTGCACGATCGTCTCAACGGCCGGGGCCCGCCCGAAGCCGCCATCCGGCGCCGGATAGAGCCGGCAACTCCGTCCGCTCCAGGGGCTCTCCACCCCGACGTCTGCGCCGTCGACGAAGATGCTGGGCGAACCGGCGTCGCGGAACGTCTCCGGTATGAAGTCGACGTCGCGGCGCCACTCGCGCCACACCGGCGGCAGGCCGCACTGGCCGAGGGCGCGACGCAGATGCTCGCGTGCCAGGTCGCCGTTCGGACAGTCCGCATCCACTACCAGGTCAATTCGCGGATCCCGCACCTGCTCCTCCTCATGTGATGGCTTCGTACATGTCGTCAACCGCTCCACGCGCCCAAAGGTTCCACGTTCGCCCCCGTCGGCAGTCGCCATGGAACTGTTTGGAGTCCCCCGCTGTTGACGAGGCAACGGAGGAGAACTCGACATGGTACATCCAGTGGAAGTGACGGACGCGAACTTCGCGTCAGAGGTGGAGGCGCAGCAGGGACTGGTGGTGGTGGATTGTTGGGCGGCATGGTGTGGCCCGTGTCGGGTCCTCAGCCCGGTGGTGGACGCGCTCGCCGCGGAGTACGAGGGGCGTGCGAAGTTCGGCAAGCTCGACATCGACGTGAATAGTGCGATTCCGCAGCGGTTCAACGTCCGCTCGATCCCCACGCTGTTGTACTTCGTCAACGGCGAGCTCGTGGATCGGACGGTGGGGGCGCTGCCCAAGCTCGTGCTCGGCATGAAGGTCGAGGAGCATCTCGGCGCGCTGGCGGCACGCTGACGCCGGTCCGCACCGTCGGCATACCTCTCAATTGGAGTTTCGGCATGATACACGCTCTTGATCGACGTCCGCGCCCCACGCAACCCGTCCCGACCCTCACCGTTCCGACGGTTGGCGACGGCCTGTGGCGGCTTGAGGCGGCGAACCCCGAGCGGTTCACGATGATCGTCTTCTATCGCGGGCTGCATTGCCCCGTGTGCAAGAGCTACGTGCGGTTGCTGGACTCACGGATCCCCGATTTTGAGGCCCGTGGCGTTTCCGTCATCGCGGTGAGCGGAGACGACGAGGCTCGTGCTCGTCGGACGGTGAAGGAGTGGGGCCTCACGCAGCTGACCGTGGGTTACGGCCAGAGCGTAGCGTCGATGCGGGAATGGGGGCTGTACGTGTCGGCGGGAGTCAAACCCGACGAACCCGCCAAGTTTGGCGAGCCTGGCCTCTTTCTCGTCCGGCGGGACGGCACGCTCTACTACGCCGCCGTGAACAGCATGCCGTTCGGTCGGCCACCCATTGGCGACATGATCGGCGCGCTCGATTTCATCATCGCACGTGACTACCCGGCCCGCGGTGCCGCATAGCCGGAAACCGTAACCGTGGTCAGTGCCGAGCCGGCAGAAGGCCGCGTTCGGATCCATTCAATCCCAGGGAGATGAGATAATGAAACACCGCATTGCCGTTCGCCCCATGTCGTTCGGCGCCGTGGCGCTTGCCGCCGCGCTGCTGGTCGCCGCGGCGCCCGCCTCGGCGGCTGCGCAGGCCGGTGAGCCGACGGTCGTCCAGGTGAAGGCCAAGGGCTCGGTCCCGCAGGTGCTCGACCAGCTCAAGAAGATGATCGCCTCCAACGGCATGATGGTCATGGGCGAGTTGCACCAGGGCAAGGTCATCGCGATGACCGGGCTCAAGGTGGAGTCGGAGACGATCTTCGTCGGGAACCCCAACGTCGGCAAGGAACTGTTCGGCGCGGATCCGGGCGTCGGCATCGCCGTCCCGGTCCGCATCAACGTATACCAGGACACCCAGGGGCATACGGTCGTGAGCTACGTGCCGCCCTCCGAGCTGCTCAAGTCCTTTCACAACGCGAAGGTTGATCAGGTGGCGCAGATGTTGGATGGAAAACTGCACAACCTGACGGGCATGCTGGGCGGTATGTAATCCTCGACCACGGGCGGGCGGCGTATGCCGCCCACCCGTCCAGGAGGGCGGCAATGTTTGGAATATCCATCGAAGAGTTGTTCCTCAGTGGCGTGACGCTCGCCGCCGCGGGGGTGGCGCCGAATCTGTTCTGGATCGCCCAAGGCGGCTACGCGCCGATGCCGGTGCTCGCCGTGCGCGTCCTGATTCCGTCCGTCCTGGTCGTGTTCGCCGTGCTGGGTATCGCGCGGGCGCGCGGCCAGCGGCGACTGGTCAACCGGATGCTGGCCGGCGGGCTCGCGGGCGGCCTCGCGACGATCGCGCTCGAAATCGTGCGGATCACCGGATTTCATCTGGGCCAGATGCCCGGTTCCATGCCGCAACTCGCCGGCGTGCTGCTGCTCGACCGGTTCATGCTCGGTCCTTCCCTGTGGTCAAACATCGCGGGATGGAGTTATCACTACTGGAACGGCATCTCTTTCGGACTCATCTTCGCCGTCGCCTTCGGGCGCAGGCCGCTCTGGTTCGCGTTGGGGTACGGCCTCTTCATGGCGATCGGGTTTCTGGTCAGCCCCGCGGTGACGTCGCTTGGCATTGGGTTCATGGGGCGGAACATGCCCGGGATGCCGGTGACGGTCGTGCTCGCGCACCTTGCCTACGCGTCCGTGTTGTGGTGGCTCGTGAGGCGCTGGGTCCGGGACCCCGAGTGGTTGCTGGGGAGGGCCGCTCATGGCTGACCGATTCGATCTCATCGTGATCGGCACGGGGTCGGCGGGCGCCGGTCCCGCGCAGGCGTGCCGTCGGGCTGGGTGGCGGGTGGCGGTGGTGGACGATCAGCCATACGGCGGCACGTGTGCCAACCGGGGATGCGATCCCAAGAAGGTCCTTGTCGGGGCCGCCGAAGTGGTGGACTGGACACGCCGAATGGCCGGTCACGGCGTGACGGGGAGCGCAGCCATGGACTGGCCCGCGCTCATGGCGTTCAAACGCGGATTCACCGATCCCGTACCATCCAACCGGGAGGAGCGTCTGCGCGCGGCGGGAATCACCACGCTGCACGGGGAGGCGCACTTCGTCGCGCCCGATGCGCTGGACGTGGGTGGCGATCGCTTTCACGCGGATCATCTCGTCATCGCCGCGGGCAGCGAGCCGCGGGCCCTCGGCATTCCGGGGGCACACCACGTTCGCACGAGCACCGACTTTCTCGATCTCGACCGGTTGCCAGGCCGCATCGCGTTCATCGGGGCGGGGTACATCTCGCTCGAATTTGCGCACATTGCCCGGCGGGCAGGTGCCGAGGTCACCGTGGTCGGACGCGGGCGGCCGCTCGAACAATTCGATCACGAGGTCGTCGACCGCCTCGCGGAGCACACGCGAGCGATCGGCATCGACCTGCGGACGGACACGACCGTCACCCGCGTGGACGCGGTCGGCGGGGCGTACCGCGTCCACCTGTCGAACGCCGAGCGAACGGAATCGGTGGACGCGGACCTCGTGGTGCATGGTGCGGGGCGGGTACCGGCAACGCGGCGGCTGGGGCTGGAGGCCGCCGACGTTGGCACGACGCCAGCCGGCGGCGTGCAGGTGACTGAGTTCCTGCTGAGCCCAACCAACCCGCGTGTGTATGCGGCCGGAGATGTCGCGGTGCGTCCGGGCGGGGCTCCGTTCACGCCCGTTGCCGGCTATGAGGGCCGCATCGTGGCGGAGAACCTGCTGCACGGGAACAGGCGGCGGGCGGATTACGGTCCGGTGCCCAGCGTCGCGTTCACGATTCCGCCGCTGGCAGCCGTGGGCCTGACCGAACACGCCGCCGAACGTGCCGGTCGGAAGGTGCGCATCGAGCGGCATGATACCTCGGCTTGGTATTCAAACCGGCGGATTGCGGCGGAGCATGCGATGACGAAGGTGCTGATCGACGCCGAGACCGAGCGGATTGTGGGAGCGCATTTGCTGGGGCATCACGCGGAAGAGGTGATCAATCTCTTCGCGATGGCCATGCGTTATGAGCTGCCGGCACAGGCAGTGCGCGAGCAGATCTACGCGTATCCGACCAGCAGTTCCGACGTCCCGTACATGGTGTAACGGCCAGGAAGAAGCCGGCACACAGCTACGGCCCTGTGGCCCATCTTCGCCGATGCGACAATCGAGCCTGGGCTCCTTCACCGCCCGCGCGAACTTGACGTTCTACGGGCACACCTCCTGGGTGGTATCGCACCCGAACCTCGTCCCGAGGCGTTTCCGGGATGGCCCACGGACCTCTGCTGATCAACGCCCCCGGCGCTTGCGTCCTCGCATCGCCCCGCGGCGCCCCTTGGCGGGGGCGAGGTAGTAGCTGCCCGCCGCCGCGATCTCGGCGTTTTCCTCCTCCGACTTCATGTACGCGGCATACTTCTCGGTTTCCTTGATGGTCGAGTGCCCCAACAGCTGCGAGATGTCCTGGAGCCGGAGCCCGGCCCGCGCCCACGTGATCGCGGCCATGTGGCGCAGGTCCTTGATCCGGTAGCTCCGGGGCGACTTCCCGGCCGCTTTGCAGCCGGCCACGTGCGCGGCGCGGAGTTCTGGATAGTTCCACCCTTTTCGCGCGGGCGTCTGCTGCCGGCGGATCATGCCAAACACCGGCGACTCGGAGGACAGACGAAAGTCACGAATGTGGCGCTGGACCTTCACCGCGACGGCCGTCGGAACCGGCACCAGCCGAGCGCGCGTTCCCGTCTTGTTCCGCCCCAGCCGCAGATTCGAAACCTTCTGGCCGAAGATGAAGTCACGCACGATCACGCCGCTGAAGGTCTTCTCATCCTCGAGCTGGTCGCCAAGGAGTTCGCCCACATCCGGCCCGCAGTGAAACAAGAGGCGGAGGGCGAGACCGAGATCGGGCCGGTACTGCTCGACCGCCGAGAAGTACGCGCGGTATTCCCGGGGCGTGGCGTCGGGCATGCGACGATGATTCTCATGTTCGTCGTACCGCGGCACCTCGTCGTGCTCGATCGGGTGAGCGGTGATGTAGCGGCGACGCGCTCCCATACAGAACGTGGCAAGCCCACTCAGCCATGCGCGGTAGCGATTCCGGGTTGCGTTCGAGACCTTGCTGCCGGCTCGCCCTCTACCGGACGATGAGAGGCCGTCGAGCCACGTCTGGATGGTGTCCGCGTTGAGCAACCGGATGGTCGCCTTCGCGTCGCCCCCATGGTCGTCGATGAACCGCTGGAGGATCTGCGCGACCTTCCGCCAATCATCCTTCTGACGGTTCTGCAGGTGGGTCAGGTACTCGTCGACGACGGCCTTGAGCTTGCGTCCCTCGCCGCTGGCGGCCCCGTTCGCCGCCTGCATGAGTCGTGCGACGGCGTGCTTCCCCTCCGCGTGGGCGGCCGCCAAGTCGTTCAGGGTGATCCGCTTCTCCATCAAGGCCCGCAACACGTCATAACGACGCTCGTCCCGGAAGCCGGCGAGCATCGTCTGCAGGGCCCGGAACCGCTTGTCGTTCCGCGTCCCCGACGAGACGCGGAACCGATCGCGTTTCCCGGAGTCGAGCTCCGGATACAGCCCGGGCGCCGTGAGCTGGATCTTCTTGATCGGCCCGAGCGTGGGCTTGGCGGGCGATTTCAGGCCGCGACGCGCGCTGACCCTACGGCCCCGTTGGCCGTTCTTGCCCAGGGGGTGCTCCCCCTCGGGCTTGAACTGGCCGGGATGCGGTTTCAGGGTCGGGGCCATGACGATGGGCGGCGAGGGCGGGTGCGGTGCCGTTACGCCGCGTCGAAGCCGCGGAAGTACTCGTCGAGGACGTCCAGGCGGTACAGGATGAGCTTGTTGTTCACCTTCCGCCGCGCCTTGGCGAGATCGGGGTTGCGGCGCAGCCACTCCCGCGGCACGCCGTACATGTGGCTCGCGACGGGGCCGCTGACCTGCACCCGGCTGGCCTGGACCTGGGCCGTCCGGTCGGTCGACGGCGAGGGCCGCCGCGGCTTCCGCGATGGAGCGGGCGACTGCTTGGCCCGGGCGCGCGGGCGCGACTGGGACGAGGAACGCCGAGGATTCCGGCGATCGGTGCGCTTCTGCTGCTTCTTCTTGCGGCCAGACATGGGATCGTTCCGAGTTGAGGGGGATCGGGGGGCCGCGTCGTGCGGCCCCTGAGGACAGCGTGATGGAGATGCCTGGGACCCGACAAGCTCTCGGCCACATTTCGTTGGATCGGGGCCGTTTCTCCGCGATCCCTTGCCATCGGCCGGGATGAACCGCTATACGAACTGCGCGTCGGCGACGGATCCTCAGATGTCCACCGCGTTGCGCACCCACCGTACCCGACGAGGTGGCTGGCCTCCAAATCGCCGTTTGAGATCCCCCAAGCCGCACTGCCTGCGGCGGCAATCCAGCCTACGACGCCGCGGGCTCACGCCGAAGCGGCGGACTGGCGTGCGCGCGAGGGGGCAGGCGAGGCGTCCGGCGTTGACGTCAGGGGGCGGGGCGGCCGCGGGTCTGGGGCTACGACAGCACCGCGTGCAGCACCACCGGCAGCCCGAGCTCGGTCGGCAGGGCGTCCACCTGCACATCGACGACGCTCCGGACGGCGATCGGCCATCGATCCCCGGGCATGGTCCAGGACCCGTCGAATTCATCGGGGTCGGGCGGCACCGCCGTAGCCGCCACGGCGCGCGCGGTCGCCTCGTCGACGATCTCGCACGCCATCGGGCGGCCGTGCCAGTCGAGCGCGTGTCCCGC
>JAGWRI010000266.1 GCA_028876525.1 Gemmatimonadota bacterium
GCCATCGCCACCGGCGCGCCCGTGCCGGCGGGCGCGCTGCCGGCGTCGGGGCGCATCCGCGCCGGGTGGATCTGGGCCGGCGTCGCGGCGGTGCTCGTGTCGGCCATCGCGGTCGTGTACCTCACGACGCGCGGGCACTGAGCGCGATTCGCCGCGGACCTTCCGGGCCCTCGGTGCGCCGGGGATGTCAATTGGCGCGGGGAGGGACAAACGATTTGCACACCGACAACAGGCAGAGGGGACGGACGGCGGCGGCGGAATCAACAGGGGTTTGAAACAGCGCTGTTTCCCCCCAGAGTCTTCTCCGTTCCGTCCGTTTCTTCCGTCTCTTGTGGTGGTCCCAATCGTTGATGCCCGGATGCCGCGGTAACATCCCGGCCACGCCGAGTGCCAGGGCCGCCGCCGCTCTCGCGTGCGCCGCCGCCCGGCGGTAGTATCGGGGGCCGCACCGCCGCTCGCCTCCGACATCGCCCGCCATGACTTACACGCTCATCCGCAACGGCACGCTCATCGACGGCACCGGAGCCGCCCCCATTCCCGACGGCGCCGTGCTCATCCGGGACGACCGCATCGCGGCCGTGGGCCGCCTCGCGTCGCTCCAGCGCCCCGCCTCGGCGGTGACCGAGATCGACGCCGGCGGCGGCACGATCATGCCCGGGCTCATCGACGCCCACGTCCACCTCACGGTGCAGCTCGAGGGCATGATCCAGTACGCCACCACGCCCTTCTCGCTCAACTTCTACCTCGCGCTGGTTTACCTGCGCCGCACCCTCGACGCCGGCATCACCAGCGTGCGCGACGCCGGCGGCGCCGACCTCGGCCTCAAGCGCGCCCTCGAGATGGGCCTCGTCGACGGCCCGCGCATGCTGATCAGCATCGTGCCCCTCTCCATCACCGGCGGACATCTCGACTTCTGGCTCCCGTCGGGGCAGACGCTCGGCCTGTTCACCCCGCACCCCGGCCTGCCCAACGGCATCTGCGACGGCGTGGACGAGGTGCGCCACAAGGTGCGCGAGGTGCTCCGCGCCGGCGCCGACGTCATTAAGGTTTGCTCAACCGGCGGCGTCCTGAGCCCCACCGACCACCCCGAGTTCACCCAGTTCTCGCCCGAAGAGCTGGACGTGATGGTGCAGGAGGGCGCCTACCGACGCGGCATCAAGGTCATGGCCCACGCCCAGGGCAACCAGGGCATCAAGAACGCCGTGCGCGCCGGCGTCCACTCCATCGAGCACGGCATCTACCTGGACGACGAGGCCATCGAGATGATGCTCGAGCGGGGCACCTTCCTCGTGCCCACGCTGCTCGCGCCGCACGCCGTGATCGAGCAGGCCGAGTCGAAGGGCACGATGGCCGAGTGGGCCCTGCGCAAGTCGCGCGAGGTGCTCGACGCCCACCGCGACAGCATTCGCCGAGCGCACAGGGCCGGCGTGAAGATCGCCATGGGCACCGACGCCGGCGTCATGCCGCACGGCACCAACCTCCGCGAGCTGGGGCTGATGTGCGACTACGCCGGCCTCTCGCCCATGGAGGCCATCGTGGCTACCACGCGCACGGCCGCCGAGTGCCTGGGGTGGCAGGACCGCGTGGGCACGCTCGAGGCCGGCAAGCTGGCCGACGTCGCGGTCGCCTCGGTCGATCCGCTGGCCGACATCCATGCCCTCACGCCCCAGACCATCACGTTCGTGATCCAGGGCGGGCGGGTGGTCAAGCGGCCGGCGGCTGCTCCCGGCGTCGCCTGATCAACGCGTCCAGGCTCCACGCCCCGCCGCCCACCAGCGCGAAGTAGAGCCAGATGAACGAGTAGTGCACCGGCAGCTCGCCGCGGTTCAACAGCGGCCAGAAGCCGTGCGGCGCGTGCTGCGTGAAGTAGGCCACGGCCATCTCGCCCGAGGTCAGGAACGCCACCGGGCGGGTGAACAGGCCCAGGAGGAGCAGGGTGCCGCCCACGGTCTCGATCATCCCGGCCCAGCCGAACAGCGTGAACCAGTCGTGCACGAACGGCTGTCCGTTGCCCGGCAGCCCGAACAGCTTCTGCGTGCCGTGCACCACGAAGGTGAACGCGAAGACGATGCGGACGATGCTCAGCAGGCGCGGGGCCCACCGGTCGCGGAACGATTCGGTCATGGAGCGCTGCTCGGCGTGGAGTGTCGAATAGGAACGTTAACCCCGGAGGGCCGCCCCCGGTTCCGCCCCTGAAACGGCCGTCGGGCGGGCGCCGTATGGACGCGTGCCGGCCCACCGTGCCACTTTCCCTCCCGCGTTCCATCCGGAGACGGCCATGAACGACGACCAGGTGTTCGTTTTCGCCATGACGATGCTCATCTGCGCGACCTGCGTCGCCTTCGCCATCGTCGCGGCATTCGTCCGGCGGCGCAAAGCGCCGACGGCGCAGGAGATCCCCGCCGATCGCGCCTTCACCGACCGCCTGGAGCGCATGGAGCGCGCCATCGACACCATCGCGGTCGAGGTCGAGCGCGTGTCCGAGGCCCAGCGGTTCGTGACCAAGGTGCTGGCCGAGCGGAAGGCCGTCGCGCCGCAGCCGGCGATCCCCGAGCGGATCGTCACGCCGCACTAGCTACTCTGTTCATGACTGAGCGGATCACTGCCGATTGGCCGGATGGGGCAAGCGACGCTCGTGTGCCGCCCCGCATCCGCAGAATCGGCAGTTATCCGATCTCGAAAGTCAGAGTGGTCCGGATTCTCCCGGCATTGGCCGGAGCGGTGCTGGCCCTCGCCGCCTGCGGCAGGAACACGCCCACCGGCCGCGTCTGCACGCTCGTGGCCTGCCTGGGCCAGCTGCAGGTGGTGCTCGACGGACCGGGTGCGTCGCGCGTGACCGGCATCCGCGTGTCGGCCGCGGACTCGTCGCGCCTCTGGAGCTGCACCGCCGCCACGCCGTGCACCGGAGCGGAGGGTGTCTCGTTCTCCGGCTTCACGCCCGACACGGTCACGATCCGCGTCGTCACCGCCACCGATAGCACGGCGTTCACGGTCGCGCCGGCCTACACGACCGTCTATCCCAACGGCCCCGGGTGCCCGGGCGAGTGCCGGACGGCGTCGGTCGCGATCACGATCTCCCCCTGACGCCCGGCGCTGCCTTCCGGACATCTTCTGCGCGGGGATGTCACTCAGACCGTCCCGGGCCTTAACGATTGGGACTACCACAACGGACGGAGGGGACGGAGGAAACGGAGAATGATTTGGGGTGGAAAGAGCGCTGTTTCAAACCCCTTTGATGTCTCCGTCGTTGTTCGTTCATTCCGTTGGTTGTGGTAGTCCAGATCGTTTGACTCTCCCGGCGGCTCGTAACATCCCCGGCGCACCGACGGCCTGGAACAGCCGGTTGGCTTTTCCCGCGAACCGGGCGAACTTGCGCATGATGCCGCCGCTCGATTCCGCCCAGATCCTCGATCTCCTCCCGCACCGCTACCCGTTCCTGCTCGTCGATCGCGTCGAGGTCGTCGAGCCCGGCCGGCGCGTGGTGGGGCACAAGCGCGTCACCGCCAACGAGTGGTGGATGGAGGGCGCCGTCGCGCCGGCCGGAGCCGCGGCCCCGCCCACCATGCCGCACGCACTGGTGCTCGAAGCGCTGGCCCAGACCAGCGGCGCGCTGGTGCGCGACCTGCTCGACGCCGCCGAGCACGCCGTGGCCTACTTCATGGCCGCCGAGCGCGTGCGAATGCGCCGCCTGCCCGCGGCCGGCGACACCCTCCGCCTGGAGCTCACGCTCCGGAGCTGGCGCCGCGGCATCTGCCGGTCGCACGGCGTGGCCACCGTCGGCGGCGCGCTCGTGCTGTCGGCCGACCTCACCACCGTCGTGCGCGCCGGCTAAGCGCGCGGCAGCCGCGACTCGATCCGCCGGTCGGGCACGATCCACAGCAGCGCCACGGCCACGTAACCCGCGTCGGAGATCCACGGATTCACGAACGCCAGAGGAATCGCCGCGACATATATCAATTCGGAAATGAGCTCCTTGCGCCCGCCGCCCATGGCCTTCGCCAGCACCGAGTCGGGGCCCGCCGCCGAGACCAGCGTGCCGTACAGGATGCGGTACGAGATCGCCGCCAGGAGCAGCACGCCCCCGTACACCGCCGTCGGCAGCGCCGACCGGTGGTGCTCCCCCATCCACGCCGTCACCACCGGCGTGAGCGACAGCCAGAACAGCAGCAGCAGGTTCGCCCACAGCGCCTTGCCCGTGATGTGGCCCGCGGCGTGCAGCATGTGGTGGTGGTTGGTCCAGTAGATGCCCACGAACGCGAAGCTCAGGATGTACGCCAGGAACACCGGCAGCACGGGGCGCAGCGCGTCCACCCCGTCGCCCGCCGGCACCCGGAGCTCCAGCACCATGATCGTGATCACGATGGCCAGCACGCCGTCGGTGAACGCTTCCAGCCGCCCCTTGCTCATCTCGTGTCCTCGTGACTTGACGCGATGGCCCGCCCCACTGCAGGTTCACGGGTCGGCGTTCGCGTCTGGCTGGGCCCCCACTCCCACCCGGAGGTCCCCATGGTAGGCATGCGCGGCCTGTGGCTCCCGATCGTGCTGTCGGCGGTGATCGTGTTCGTGGTCAGCTCCATCATCCACATGGTGCTGCCCTGGCACAAGGGCGACTACCCGGATGTCCCGAACGAGGACAAGATCCTCGACGCGCTCCGCCCGTTCGACATTCCCCCGGGCGACTACATGATGCCCAAGCCCCGGGACATGGCCGACATGAAATCGGCCGCGTTCAGGGAAAAGCTGAATCGCGGTCCCAAGGTCGTCATGACCGTGATGCGGAACGGCGACACGGGGATGGGCGGGCCGCTCGCCCTCTGGTTCGTCTACCTGCTGGTCGTGAGCGCCTTCTCGGCCTACGTCGCCGGCCGCGCGCTCCCCGCGGGCGCGAACTACCTGCAGGTCTTCCGCTTTGCCGGCGTGGCGGCGTTCCTGTCGTATTCGGTGGCGCTCTGGCAGCAGTCCATCTGGTTCCAGCGCAAATGGAGCCTGGCGCTCAAGGGCACGATCGACGGGCTGATCTACGCGCTGTTCACGGCCGGCACGTTCGGGTGGCTGTGGCCGCGGTAGCCGCGCGCTGACCGACAGACGCGAAACCGCCGGGCGCCGACGTGACCGGCGCCCGGCGGTTCGCGTGTTGGGGCTTCACTGACCCACGGCCTTCTTGGTGGTGATGAGAATGACCCCGTTGGCGCCGTCCGCGCCGTACTGCGCGATGGCCGCCTTGCCCTTGAGCACCTCGACGCTCGCGATGGCCGACGGGGGCAGGTTCGCGAGCTGATCGGTCGTGACCTTGCCCGACGTCGCGGGCGGCGCCTGCCGCACGCCGTCCACGAACATGAGCGGCGCCTTGCTCGCGGCGGGCGCCGTCGACGCCGCCGCCTTCGAAGCCCCGGGGGCCACCACCCGCTGCGGCGCCGGGGTCTCGCACGCCGCCAGCAGGCACAGCGCCGCCGCGCCGAGTCCCATAAGTGTTTTCATATTGCGCCTCCGCGGCTCCCGCCGCATCAGATGTTGAACCCGCGAACCCAGTCCCGACGTCCCCGTCAGCGCGGCCGTGGGGAGCCACGTGCCGCGCGTGCGTTCCCAGGCGCCCAGCAGCACCGCCGCGTACCGCGCGCGGTCGATCCCGCGCGCCAGCACCCGCTCGTCACAGTCGTATTCCACCGCCAGCCGCAGGCCGCGCCAGGCCAGCCACACGCCCGGATTCCACGGCATGGCCACCACGGCCAGCATCCCCGCCAGCAGCAGCGCCGGATCGCGCGTGCGCTGGTGCTCCCGCTCGTGCGCCACGATCAGGCGCTGGGCCGTCGCGTCCAGCTCCAGCACCCAGCGGGGAATCACCACGCGGGGCCGGAACACGCCCACCGCCGCCGGCCCCAGCGAGCGCGACACGCCGAGCGGACCCCCCGCCACCACCCGCTCCTCCCACCCGTGCCGCTCCCGCGCCAGGCGCACCAGCGTGAAGCCCAGCAGCAGGGCCAGCGCGGCCGAGCCCACCGCCCAGCCGGCCGCGAGCCCGCGCTCCACGCCGGGCGCCACCGGCGGCAGGTGGACCGCCAGCGCGGCGCCGGCGGCGCGACCCGTCTGGACCGGCGAACTCCCGGCCGGGGCAGGGTGGGGGGTCAGCCACCGCGCGGGAAGGACCAGCGATCCCGCCAGCGCCGCGGCCCACACCCAGCGCACCGGCGCGCCCCGGTAGAGCCCCAGCACCCGCTGCGCGGCGCCCGCCCCGAGCGCGAACAGCAGCGCCGCGATCGAGGCCTCGACCATCCACGCGGCCATCACTTCTTCGCCTCCTTCAGCCGCTCGTTCACCAGCCTGCGCAGCCGCTTCAGCTCGGCTTCGTCTATCGATTCGTCCGACAGCAGGCCCGCCACGAGCAGCTCGCGCGAGCCCTGGTACACCTTGTCGAGCAGGCGGTCCAGCGCGCTCGAGCCGGCGTCGTCGCTCTGCAGCAGCGCGTAGTACCGGAACCCCTTGCCCTCCTGCTCGTGCCGCACGTGCCCCTTGGCTTCGAGCGTGCGCAGAATCGTGAGCACGGTGGGGTAGGCGAGGTCGTCGGCAATGCCGTCGCGCGCCTCGGCCACGGTGGCCGATCCGTGCTTCCACAGGACGGACATGACGTCGAGCTCGCGGCGGGTGAGTTGAACGGCCAACGGGTCTCCTATTATGTTTGTAATAGATAATTACACGTGGCGCTCGCCACGTCAAGGGCCGGGCCGGCCGCCGCGCCCCGCCGGGAACCCCCGGGCGGCGGCGGCTGGATTATTCATTCCATCATGGAAGCCCCGCCTTCCGCGCACCCGAGCCCCGTGCCCGGCGCCCCGCTGCTGCTGTACGACGGCAGCTGCGCGCTCTGCAGCCGCACCGTCGCGTTCGCCCTCCACCGCGACCGCCGCCGCGCGCTGCACTTCGCCCCGCTCGACGGCGAGACGGCCCGCCGCTTCGTCGAGCATCACCCCGAGCTGGAGCACGCCGACACCGTGGTCTGGGTGCCCCATCGCGGCGATCCCGCCGGCCCCGTGCTCGTCCGCTCCGACGCCGCACTCGCCCTGGCCGAATACCTGGGCGGGCCATGGCGCGCGTTCCGCGCGGCGCGTATCGTACCGCGCGCATGGCGCGATTCCCTCTACGACTTCGTGGCTCGGCACCGCCACGCGATCTTCGACCACGGGCCGCACTGCCTGGTGCCGCCGTCCGCCGAGCGCGAGCGGTTCCTGGGCTGATCGCGGCGGCCGTGCTCGCCGCACTTTCCGCGTCGTGCGGACCACGCCTGTACGTGTTTCGCTGCGCCGACGGCTACGTGGTGCGCGCGCAGTTCACGGGCGACGGCGCGCGGCTCCGCCTTCCCGACACCACGCTCACCATGCCGCACCTCCGCTCGGCCGACGGCGCGCGCTACGGCGTGGGCGATCTCGTGTTCTGGGAGCGCGGGAACAGCGCCTTCATGCAGCGCGGCGACTCCATCATCCATCGCGACTGCCGCCTCGACGCCAACCACTGATTCATCCGCCCGGAGATCCCCGTGACCCACCGCTCGCGCATCGCAGCGCTCGCACTCGCCGCCGCGGCAGCCGCGGCTCCAGCAACGCCAGCGCTGGCGCAGTCTCCCGACTCCGTGCCCGCCGTCCGCCTCGCCGCCCGCGAGTGGTTCCGCCAGGCGCGCTTCGGCCTCTTCATCCACTGGGGCGTGTACAGCCTCCTTGGCCGCGCCGAGTGGGTGATGCAGAACCAGCGCATCCCGGTGCAGACCTATGAGTGGCTGGCCAGCACCTTCGACCCGGTGAAGTTCAACGCCCACGACTGGGTCGCGCTGGCCAAGGCCGCCGGCGTCCGGTACATCACCATCACCTCGCGCCACCACGACGGCTTCTCGATGTTCGCCACCAAGCAGACGCCGTACAACATCGTGGACTGGACGCGCTTCGGCCGCGACCCGATGCAGGAGCTGGCCGCCGAGTGCCACAAGCAGGGCATCAAGCTCTTCTTCTACTACTCGCAGCTCGACTGGCACAATCCCGACTACTGGCCGCGCGGACAGACGGGACAGTACACGCAGCGCCCCGACACCGGCAACTGGCAGCACTATCTGGATTTCATGAACGCGCAGCTCACCGAGCTGCTCACCAACTACGGGGCCATCGGCGGCATCTGGTTCGACGGCATGTGGGACAAGCCGGACGCAAACTGGGAGCTGCCGCGCACCTACGCCCTCATCCACCGCCTGCAGCCCGCGGCGCTGATCATCCCCAACCACCACCAGGCCCCCAAGCCCGGCGAGGACGTGCAGACCTTCGAGCAGGACCTGCCGGGCGCCAACACCGCGGGGTTCAACACCACGACCATCGGCGGCCTTCCCCTCGAAACGTCCATGACGATGAACGACTCGTGGGGGTTCAACATCACCGACCACCACTTCAAGTCGGTGGACGAGATCATTCAGAAGCTGGTCGGCGCCGCCGGTCGCGACGCCAACCTGCTGCTCAACATCGGGCCGCGCCCCGACGGCACCATCCAGCCCGAGGCCGTCGAGCGGCTCGAGGCCATCGGCGACTGGATGAAGACCTACGGCCCGTCCATCTACGACACCCGCGGCGGGCCGATCTCGCCGCGCCCGTGGGGCGTGACCACCTACCGCGGCGATACGGTGTTCGTGCACGTGCTGAACTGGAGCGACCGGGCGCTGGCCATTCCCGACTTCGGCCGCCGCGTCGCGAGCGCGCACATGCTCGCCACCGGCGACCCCGTTGGCGTATCGCAGGCCGACAGCTCGATCACGCTCACCATGCCGGCCGACACCGCCGCCGTGCCCGATCGCGTGATCGTGTTGACCACTGCGCGGCGGTAGCCCCCTCGAACCGCGCCGATAGCTCGGCCTGAGGGAAAGGGCCCGGCACCCCTCAGGAATTCCGTTGCCGTTTTCCGTTCCCTCCGCTCCGGTCCGTATCCAATCGTCAGGACCCCGGACGGTCTGAGCTGCACCGGACCCGAGCCGATGCCCGGAACGGTCAGGTGTCTGCCCACGCCCGGTCGGCGGGTCTTCGCCTTGACCCCGCCCGCTCCCGGCCGAACTTCAAACCATGGCCCCGCGCTCCCGCACCGCCGAGCTCCTCAAACGCCTCGCCGCCACCCTCGCCGCCGCCCTCGTCCTCGGCGCCGTCTTCGGCCTCGTGGTCCGCCCCTGGTACCTCTCCTGGGGCGCCACCCCCGCCGAGCGCACCATGAAACTCCCCGGCGACGACATCGTGCCCGGCGCCGCCAACCAGGAAACCCGCGCCATTACCATCGACGCCCCCGCCGACAGCGTCTGGCCCTGGGTCGCCCAGCTCGGCCAGGACCGCGGCGGCTTCTACAGCTACGACCTGCTCGAGAACCTCGTCGGGTGCGAGATGCCCACCACCGACTACCTGCGCCCCGGCCGGCAGACGTGGGCCCCGGGCGACAAGCTCTGGATGTACCCGTCCACCAAGGCGGGCGGCGTTGGCTACGCCGTGCTGCGCACCCTCGTGCCTGGCCGGGCGCTCGGCTTCGGCACCTGGTTCGCCGGCACGCCCCCCACCGGCCCCGAAGACGGGAGCTGGCAATTCGTGCTCGTCCCCGTCAACGACTCCACCACCCGCCTCCTCGTCCGCGGACGTGGCGCCCCCGGCCGCTCGCTGCTCGGCGTCGCCTTCGACCGGTCCGTCTTCGAACCCATGCACTTCGTGATGGAGAAGCGCATGATGATCGGCATCCGGCAGCTGGTCGAGGAAGACTCACGCTACCGCGTGCAGAACCACGTGCAGGTGGTGCTCTGGTTCGTGACCTTCGCGATGTTCGTCGTTGGGCTGGCGAGCATCTTCGTGAAGACTGCGTGGAAGCGCGCGCTCACGGGAACCGTTGCCGCCGCGGTCGTATTCCAGATCCTGACCCTGGGCCAGCCCCCGGTGGACGTCGGCATCCTGCTCGTGCTGATCGTGGCCACGCTGCTCTGGTGGCCCATCAGGCCGGGCAGCCCGCTGGCCGCGATTCTCGAACGGGGCGCGCGCGCCGGTGGGTCTCTCTGATCGACCATGTACGGAGTGGCCCCAACCGTGCGACACCGTATCTTCATCCCATGACCAGGCTCGCCATCGTCACCGGCACGAGCAGCGGCATCGGCCGCGCCGTGGCTCTGCGCCTCCTCGACCACGACTGGGACGTGATCGGCGTCGCCCGGCGCGACGCCGCCATCCGCCACGCCCGCTACCGCCACCTCGCGCTCGACGTCGGCGACCTCACCGCGCTCACCGCCACCTTCGAGCGCGACGTCGCCCCGCTCGTGTCCGATCCGGCGCGCACGCGCATCGGCCTCGTCAACAACGCCGCCGTCATCGGACGCCTCCGCACCGTGGACGCCACCGACGCCGCGGCGCTGCGCACGACCTACGCCGTGAACGTCGTCGCGCCCGTCTGGCTCACGGGGTTCGTCGCGCGCCACACGCCGCGTACCGCCGCGCTGCGCATTCTCGACGTCTCCTCCGGGGCCGCCATCCGCCCCCTCCCCGGGCTCGGCGAGTACGCGGGCACCAAGGCCGCCCTCCGCATGATGAGCATGGCCGCCGCCGCCGATTTCCAGTCGGCGCCGCTCAACGGCCGCATGACGCGCGACGCCGCCGTGCTCAGCTACTCGCCCGGCACGGTGGACACGCCGATGCAGGTCGAGGCCCGCGGCCAGCGCCCCGACGACTTCCCGGCCCAGACCTGGTTCCAGGAGCGCCACGACACCGGCGGCCTGCACGCTCCGGAGCTGCCCGCGGCCGAGATCGTGGAGTTCCTGGAGAGCGCCAAAGCGCTGGCTTTCGCCGAGCGCCGGTTCGGCGAGTAGCCGGCCCGCTCTACCCGCCCGACGGCGGCGCCGCCGGCCCCGTGGCCGGACCGGCGTCGGGTTTGAGCAGCGCCGTGAGGTGCTGTTGCTGCTGGGCGGGCGTCGGGATCCCCGTGGCCGCCGTGTCCCTGGCCGCGGCCGCCGCCTTCGGCGGCGGCTCCACCACCGCCAGGTTCCACCCGCCGTCGAAGCGCAGCCCGTACCAGTCGAGCATTTCCTTATAATTCAGCTCGTCGGCCGAGTCCAGCGCCTGCGCCAGCCACGCCGTCTGGTCGCTGCCCGCCACCTCGCTCACCAGGGCGCGGAACTGCGCGTCGCTGTACCCCGCCGTGCCCGAGAAGCGCTGGTAGGCCAGCCGCATCACGTCGTCCAGGCTCTTCGCGCCGTTGGTCGCCGCGCGCAGGTGGGCGTCGAGCAGGAACCCCACCACCGCGCCCCTGGCCGTCCAATCCAGCCGCCGCTCGCGCGGCTTGAGCGGCGTGCCCGCGTCCAGCGACGCCGCCGTCAGCGTCTGCGAACGCCGCATCGGGTCGCCCTGGGCCCGCGCGATCAGCGCCGACAGCGCGTCCAGGAAGTCCTGCTGCCGCAGCAGCCCCGCGCGCTCCTGCAGCAGCTGCGCGTAGTAGGCGCCCAGCCCGTCGCTCACCCACAGGCTGGGGGTGGCCGGGCGGGTGTCGTAGTCCATCACCGCGTACTCCGCGGGGTGGAGTCGCGTGCCGTCGAAGGCGCGGAAGTACCCGCGGGCCGCGTCCCCCAGCCACGCCTCTAGCCGCCCGGGGGCGTCCAGCAGGTCGGCGCGGCCGGCCAGCACCGTCGCGTTCAGGTGCCCGGGGCCGCCGGCGCCCGGACCGAAGACATTCAAAAACTCATATCGCTGGTAGGGCAGGAACCCCCAGAAGCGCTGCACCTCGACCACCAGCCGCAGCAGCGAGCGCCCGGCCTGCTCGTGGCTGAACCCGGCCGGCGCCGCCACGTCGGCCAGCAGGTGCGTCGTGCCGGCGACGTCGAACTCCACCGTCTCGCCCGGGCCGGCGACGATGGGCGCGTCCGACAGCTCGGCGTATCCCGACGCCCGGTAATGGTCGCTCGCCCGGTCCGACGCCGTGTCCAGCGGCGTGAACGACCGCCACCCCGGCGGCAGCGCCAGCGACACCCGCACGTCGCGCTGCGCGTACCCCGCCGGCGTGAGCCAGGTCGCGCGCCCGTTGAGCACCATCGCGCTGTCGCCCACGTAGTCGCCCGTGGGCCCCCGCCCGTCGGCCCGGATGCGGTACGACAGCGTCACCACCGGCGCGCCGCGCGTCTCCACCTCCCAGTGGTTGGCGCCCGTCCGCCGCACCGGCAGCGCCGCGCCCCCGGCGCCGCGGGCGGTCACGCTGTCCACGCCGGCGGCGTGGTTCTCGGCGGCGTAGTAGCCCGGCGTCCACGCGGGGAGCAGCAGGTCCAGCGTCTCGTGCCCGTCGGTGGGGATCTCGACCCGCACGTGGGCCATGTGTCGGGCCGGCGCGGCCACCGACAGGACGTAGGCAATGGGCTGCTCGGCCGGCGCCTGGGCATTGGCGCCCCGGGGCAGGGTCAACGCGACGGCGGCGGCCGCGCGCAGCAGGCCGGAAATGCGTGGCGGAATCACGGGCTCGGAGGTGGCGGTTGGCTGGATGCAAGAATGATCGCCGAGGGCGCGCCACGCCAGCCCTGTCGCGCCGCGCCGTTGCCGGTAGATTCCCGCGCCATGCGCTACCCCACCATCTCGCGCGACGTGCTCGACGTCGTGGGCCAGACGCCCCTCGTCGCGCTCGACCGGCTGGCCGCGGGCCTTCCGTCGCGCGTATTCGTCAAGCTCGAAGCCTCGAATCCGGGGTTGAGCGTGAAGGACCGCGCCGCGCTGCAGATCGTCGTCGACGCCGAGAAGCGCGGCCTCATCCGGCCCGGCGACACCGTGATCGAGCGCACCAGCGGCAACATGGGCACCGGGCTCGCCATTGCCTGCGCGCTCAAGGGCTACAAGCTCGTGGTGGTGATGTCGGCGGGGAACACCCTGGAGCGGCAGAAGGCCATCCGCGCGCTGGGCGCGAAGGTCGTGCTCGTGCCGCAGGTGAACGGCCGGCCGGGGCAGGTGACCGGCGACGACCTCAAGGAGGTGGAGGTCGTGACCAACGCGCTGACGGCGAAGCTCCGGGCCTTCCGCGCCGACCAGTTCAAGAACCCGAGCAGCGTGAAGGCGCACTTCACCGGCACCGGCCCCGAGATCTGGAAGCAGACGGGCGGCCAGGTGGACGTGTTCGTGAGCATGGTGGGTTCGTCGGGCACGTTCACGGGCGTGTCGCGGTATCTCAAGAAGAAGAACCCCAGGGTGCGGTGCGTGGTGGTGGAGCCCACGGCGGCGTCCATCCTCTCGGGGCGGCGCAAGCACCCCGGGCGCCACAAGCTGCAGGGGGTGGGCTACATGGAAGTGCCGCAGCTCTACGACCCGTCGCTGGTCGATGAGTTTATCAGTATAGGCGACGCCGAGGCCATGCGCACGGCGCGGGCCATGGGGCGGCGCGAGGGAATCCTGGCCGGGTTCACGAGCGGCGCCAACGTGGCCGCCGCGCTGCGCGTCGCGAAGCGGTCCAAGCGGCCCCTGAACGTCGTCACCGTGGCCACCGATTCCGGGCTCAAGTACTTCAGCACCGATCTCTACGAGTGAGCCGTGACCGAAGACGACGTGCTGGATACGCTGCAGCGGTACGCGTCGGAACACTTTCCCAGGACGTGCGGATGCGGCCGCCGGTATCCCACGCTGCGGGCCTACATCGAGTCCACGGTGCCCACCGGCTCGGCCACGTCGTACGACGCGGAGCTGGGCGACTGGGACACCACCCGGCCCATCGGGGCGATCGTGCTGTCCAACTGCCGCTGCGGGTCCACGCTGGCGCTGTCCACCGAGCACGTGCCGCTCGACCAGCAGCTGGCGCTGCTGCGCTGGTTCCGCGCCGAGTCCGAGGCGCGCGGCGTGACCGTGACCGCGCTGCTCGAGTCGCTGCGCGCCAGGGTGCGGCAACGCGTGCTGGCCGAGCCTCCCGCCGGCTGACGCGTCCGGCGCGTGGCGTTCCGGGCTGTCGTGCGCCCGGGGTGCCACTGGCGCATCCGGGCATCGACGATCTGAACGACCACAACCGACGGAGGGGACGGACCTGACGGAAGAAGAAAAATGGGTGTGCAACAGCGCTGTGTCCCACCCATTTATCGTCTCCGTCTTTGTCTGTTCTTTCCGTTGGTTGTGGTAGTCCGAGCTGTTCGCCTCTCCCGCGCGGAGTGACATCCCGGGCGCAGTGAAGCTCGGCCCGGCGATCGAACTTTTCGGGCGCTCCGGCGGTAGCTAACACGTCTCTCCACCAAGCGCCCGCATGACCATCCAGTATCCGTCGTTCCTGCATCCCGTGATCTTCCACATCGGGCCCTACCCGGTGCGCTGGTACGGGGTGATGTACCTCGTGGGCTATCTCGTGGGCGCGCGCATCGCCGAGCGGCGCGGCGACCGCGGGCTCGTGCGGCTCAGCCACGACGACGTGGGCACCATGATCGGCTACCTGATGATCGGCATGCTGCTCGGCGCCCGCCTCATGTACGCCACCGTGTACGAGCCGGGGCACTACTTCAACGATCCGCTGGAGTTCTTCAAGATCTGGCACGGCGGGCTGTCGTTCCACGGCGCCGTGATCGGGATGCTGGCCGCGGTGGCCATCTTCGCGCACAACCACCGGCTGCCCTTCTTCGAGGTGGCCGACACTCTGGCCCTGGCCGGCACGCCCGGCCTGTTCTTCGGGCGGCTGGGCAACTTCTTCAACGCCGAGCTGTACGGGCGGCCCACGAATCTGCCGTGGGCCATGATCTATCCCACCGATCCGTTGCACCTGCCGCGCCACCCATCGGAGCTGTACGAGGCGCTGGGCGAGGGCGTGCTGCTGGCCATCATCCTGTTCTGGCTCGAGCGGCGCTCCATCGCGCGCCACTGGTATCGCCCCGGGGTGCTCTCGGTGGCCTTCCTCGTCGGGTACGGCGTGATCCGCTTTCTCATCGAGTTCACGCGGCAGCCCGACCCGCAGCTCGGCCTGGTGTGGGGGCCGTTCAGCGCCGGGCAGCTCCTGTGCGCCGGGATGATCGTCGTGGGCATCGGGCTCGCGGCCTACGTGTGGCGGCAGCCGGTCTGGCGCATGCAGCCGGCCGCGGCCGCGGCGTCGGAGGGCGGGCAGGGCACGTAGCGGGCGGACCGGGAATTCCGGGCTGCGTTCCGGCCGGGATGTCACTGGCGCATCCGGGCGTCAACGATCGGCATACGGACCACAGCGGAAGGGACGGACGGCGCGCGGAAGAAGAGAAAGGGGGTGAAACAGCGCTGTTTCACCCCCTCATTCGTTCTCCGTCTTGTCCGTTCGCTCCGTCTGTGGTGGTCGTTCAGATCGTTGGTCTCCCCAGGCGCGGCGTGGCCTCCCGGGCGCACCGACCGTCGTCCTACCGGCTACCCGAACTTCACCACCCGCTCGCCGCCCACCGTCTCCGCCGTCTCCAGGTACGGCGTCAGCGCGCCCCTGGTGCGGAACGCCCCGATGGCCCCCTGCAGCGAGTCGGCCTGCGCCGACAGCTCCTCCGCCGTGGCCGCCAGCTCCTCGGCGGCCGCCGCGTTCCGCTGCGCCGCGTCGTCCACCTGCTCCATGCTCTTGTCGATGTCGGCAATGCTGTGCGACTGCTCGCTGGAGGCCACCACCACCCCCTTGGCCAGCGCCGCCGTGTGCTGGATGGACGTCACCAGATCGCCCAGCAGCGCGCCCGAGCGCTCCGCCGCCTTCTGACTCTGCATGGTCAGCGCGTCCACTTCCTTGGCCGTGGCGCTGCTGCGCTGCGCCAGCTTGCGCACCTCCTCGGCCACCACGCCGAACCCGCGCCCGTGCTCGCCCGCCCGCGCCGCCTCGATGGCCGCGTTCAGCGCCAGCAGGTTCGTCTCCGTCGCGATTTCCTGGATGAAGCTCGTGTGCCGCGTGATCTGCTGCATCAGCGCCATGGCGTTGGCCACCGCGTCGGCGCTGGCCTGCGCCGCCGCCGCGCCCTTCGTGGCCACCGCCTCCAGCTCGCGGCTGTGCTCCAGGTTCGCCGTCACGCTCTGATTCACCGTGCCCAGCGCCGCCGTCGACTCCGTGACGTTGGCCGCCGTCTGCGTCGCGCTCGACGACAGCTCCTCGGTGCTGGCCGCCACCTGCTGCGACGCGTGCGACAGCGACGACGCGTCGCCCCGCACCTGCTCGATCATCTGCGACAGCTGCTGCGTCATGCGCACGAACGACTGCCCGAACCGGTCGCGGCTCGACCGCGGCGTCACCGACACCGTGAGGTTCCCCTCGGCGATGTTCGCCGCCACCGTGGCCATGTCGTCCAGATAGCCGCGCATCTCGGCGAACGCCGTGCCGAACGCGTCGCCCGGCGAGTGCGGGCGCACCGACGCCGACACGTCGCCGGCGGCGATCGCCTTGGCCGCGTCGGCCATGGTGCGCAGGTAGGCCACCATCGCCGTCATCGCGTCGATCAGCCGCCCGATCTCGTCGTCGGTCTTGTGCCGCAGCTCCACGTCGATCTCGCCCCGCGCGATCCGCCCCGCCGCGTCCACCGCCTCGGCCAGCGGCTTGGTCACCGCGTCCACCGTCGAGCGCGAGATGGCCAGCATGAAGGTC
Organism: Gemmatimonadota bacterium; assembly: GCA_028876525.1. Taxonomy (GTDB): domain Bacteria; phylum Gemmatimonadota; class Gemmatimonadetes; order Gemmatimonadales; family Gemmatimonadaceae; genus JAGWRI01. The sequence goes on from JAGWRI010000266.1 coordinate 16,549, forward strand.
AGCGAGATGGCCGCGAGCAGCACCACCAGCACCCACATCCAGCGCGTGAACCCGATGGCCGTGCCGAAGGCGCCGCTCACCGCCGCCTGCGCGCCGGCCGCGTGCCGCGCCAGCAGGCTGTCCAGCCGCGTCATGCCGCTCGCCGCGGCGGCCGTCCGGACGGCCAGGCTGTCGCCGGCCGCCGGCCCCTTGCGCGCCGCGAGACGGTCCACCGCCGCCGCGCGCGCCGGCGCGTAGTACGCCGCGAACGCCTGCTCGATGTCGTTCAGCGCCAGGCTGTCGCCCGGGCTGGCCGCGCGGGCCAGGGCCACCTCGGCCAGGAACGAGGCGCGCAGCGAGTCGGCCACCGGCAGGTGCATCGAGTCGGGCGCGTCGATCACCGAGCGCAGCTCGCGGCTGGTCTCGTAGGCCGTGGCGCGCATCGAGCGGCTGGCGTCCAGGGCGGGGTAGTGCTGGTTCTCGATGGCCGACAGCCAGTGCTCGGTGAGCAGTCCCTGCAGGGCCAGGCTCCCCACCACGAAAACGGCGGCCAGGGCCGCCAGTTTGGGAAGCAGCATGAGCTTGTCGCGGAACCGAAGTCCCTCGAACCGGCTCGTGAACATGGACGTCATATCTATAGTTCCTCGTCTGCGACGTCGCGGACGCGACTGATAGGAAACAGGTGGAGCAATTGGGACAACCTTCCCCGGTGCGCAACCCCACGCTGTCGGGAATATCTCCCGTGCCTGTGGGGAACATGCCGGGGAGACCGCAAGACCGCAGCACGGAGTGCCGGCTTAACGACGCCACACCAAGCCGGCAGGCAACCTATGGTATGCCGCGGCCCCCTGTCGTAACGCCGGTCACGGTTCGATCGGCCGGCCCAGCGTGCTGCCGTCTTCGCGCCCGCCTCGCCGCGCCACCGTGTACAATTCGGAGTTCGCCGCGCCCCGCGCCCGGCCATCGGGTGCGGCGCGAGCACTCCTGAAAGCCATCGGCGAGGAACCATGACAGCCCCGCACCTCAGTCCCGGCATCCGCGCGGCCCGGAAGCTTCTCGGC
>JAGWRI010000267.1 GCA_028876525.1 Gemmatimonadota bacterium
CGTCACCAGCACCCGGCCGGATCCGTACTCCAGCATGATGTTGTCCGGCTTCACGTCGCGGTGCACGAGCCCCTGGCCGTGGGCGTGGGCAAGCGCCCACGCCACGTCGCGCAGCACGCGCGCACCCTCGGAGCTGGGCAGGGGACCGCGCGTGCGCACGCGCTCGGCCAGCGTCTCCCCGTCCACGTACGCCATCACGTAGAACACGAACTCGCCGGCCTCGTCCACGGCGTGGATCGGGATGATGTTCGGATGCGACAGCTTGGCGGCCAGCCGGGCCTCGCGCAGAAAGCGCTCGCGCAGCGCCGGATCGGCGGCGCGCTCGGGCGGCAGCAGCTTGATCGCCACGGGGCGGTCCAGATGGACCTCGTGCGCCAGGTACACCACGCCCATGCCGCCGCGCCCCAACTCGCGCTCGATGGAATAGCGTCCGGCAAGCGCGGACTGGAAGGCGAGGAACAGCGCATCGCCCTGACCGGCGGGGGTGGCCATGCTCCAGTATATGAGTCCGGCCACGTTGACACCAGCACCCTCGCGTCGCTAAACTAAAGGGCTACGCACACTTATCCGGCGCCGCAAACGCCACGAAGGGGGGAGAGAACTTTTGTCGGAAGTCATCATCCACGACGATGAGAATTTCGAGCGCGCGCTCAAGCGCTTCAAGAAGAAGTGCGAGAAGGCCGGAATCCTGTCCGATCTGCGCAAGCATCGTCACTACGAGAAGCCGAGCGAGCGCCGCAAGCGCAAGCTGAACGCCGCGATCCGCAAGAACCGCCGTACCCGGTCGTCGTAAATGGCCGCGTTGATGGGCAGGCTGCAGGGCGATCTCAATGCCTCGCGCAAGGCGCAGGACAAGGCGGCCACGCTGCTCCTGGGCACGATCATCGCCGACGTGAAGTATCGGGAGATCGAACTCAAGCGCGATCTCGCCGACGACGACGTGATCGAAGTGCTTCGCCGCGGCATCAAGAAGCGGCGCGAGTCCATCGAGATGTACGTCAACGCGAAGCGCGACGAGCTGGCGGCCAAGGAACGGCACGAAGTGACGCTGCTCGAGCGGTACCTGCCGGCCGCCGTGGACCCCGAGGAAATCCGCGCCGCCGTGCGCGCCGCGATCGCCGCCGGGGCCGCCAACGTCGGGACCGTGATGGGCCAGGTGATGCCGCAGTTCAAGGGCCGGGCCGAGGGCGGGACCATCAACGCGATCGTTCGCGAGGAACTCGCCCGCAAGGAGTGACGGTGCCGCACACGCAAGATCCCGGAACCCGAATGGGCGATTCTCCCCGCCCGTTCGGGTTTCTGCGTCCCCGACGGTGACCGCGTGAACGCCCACGCGCTCGCCGTTCTCGAATTTCCCCGCGTGCTCGACCTCGTGGCCGGGCGCGCGGCGTCGGCGCCCGGCGCCGCGCGCGTGCGCGACCTGCAGCCGCGCACCGACCGGGCCTGGCTGGACGCCGAGCACGCGCGGGTGGCCGCCGTCCGCGCCCTGCGCCGGGACGAGCCCCCCTGGCACCCGGAGCCGATTCCCGAGCTCACGGCCGCCCTCGATCGCCTCCGGGTGCTCGGCAGCCGGTGGACCGGCGAGGAGCTGCGCGGGGGCGCCCAACTGCTCCGCTCGTCGCGCCTGACCCGCGAGGCGTTGACCGATGCCCGGCGCACGGCCGTGGCCCTGGCGGTGCTGGCCCCCATCGTCGATCGGCTCAGCTCGCAGCGCATGGTCGAGGACGCCATTGCCCGCGCCTTCGACGACGACGGGAACGTCCGCGACGACGCCTCACCGGAGCTGAAGCGGCTGCGCCGCGAGCTGCGGAGCGCCGAGGGCGAGCTGGTGCGGATCCTGGAGCGCGTCATGGCCGGGCTGGCCGTTCACCACCGGCCGGTGGACCTGTCGATCACGGTGCGCAACGGGCGCTACGTGATCCCGGTCCGCCGCGAGGGGCGGGGCGCGGTGGGCGGCATCGTGCACGACGCGTCGGCCAGTGGCGGCACGCTGTTCGTCGAGCCGCCCGCGGCGATCGAGTTCGGCAACCGCATGCGCGAGCTGGAGGCCGCCGAGCACGAAGAGATCGAGCGCATCCTGGCCGAGCTCACCGAGCGGCTGCGTCCGCTTCGCGACCGGATGATCGCCGCCCTGGACGCCCTGACCGAGCTGGATTCTCTCTACGCCCGGGCCCGCTTCGCCGACGAATTCGAGTGCGGGGGCAGCACTCTCGGCGCCCCGGGCGAGGGGTTCGACATCGTGCGCGGGCGGCACCCGTTGCTGGTGGCCCAGGGACTCCCGGTCGTTCCCTTCGACCTCTCGATGCAGCCGGGTGAGCGCACGCTCCTCGTCTCGGGGCCCAACACGGGCGGCAAGACCGTGCTGCTCAAGGCGCTGGGGCTCATCTCGGCGCTGGCCCAGTCGGGAATCCCGGCGCCGGCGGGGCCCGCGTCGCGCATCGCCGTCGTGGACGACTTCTTCGCCGACGTCGGCGACGAGCAGTCCATCGAGGCCAGCCTCTCCACCTTCAGCGCGCATCTCAAGAACCTGGCCGAGATCGTGCGCGGCGCCACCGCGCAGTCGCTGGTGCTGATCGACGAGCTGGGCTCGGGCACCGATCCGCTGGAGGGCGCGGCGCTCGGCTGGGCCATTCTCGAATCGCTCACCCGCCGCGGGACCACCACCGTGGCCACCACCCATCTGGGAACGCTCAAGGAGCTGGCCGCCCACGAGTCCGGGGTGGTGAACGCGTCGCTGCAGTTCGACGCCGTGGCCCTGGCCCCCACCTACCGGCTGGTAAAGGGGGTGCCGGGGCGCTCGTACGGCATCAGCATCGCCCGGCGCCTGGCGATGCCGGAGGCGATCGTCACGCGCGCCGAAGAGCGCATTCCGCAGCACGAGCGCGACACGAGCGAGCTGCTGGAGCGGCTGGAGCGGCAGGAGCGGGACCTCGCGTCGCGCGAGGCCGAGCTGGAGGCGGTGCTGGACGACGGGCGCCGCCGGTTGGCCGAGGTTGCCCGGCGCGAGCACGCCGTGCACGAGCGCGAGCGCGACGTCGAGCGGGCGGCGCGCCAGGAGGCCCGCCGCTACCTGCTCGACGCGCGCCACGACATCGAGCGGACCATCCGCCAGCTCAGGCAGGCCGGAGCCGAAGCCGTCGACGAGGCCGGGCGCGAGGCCCGCCAGCGCGCCGAGCGGCTGGCCGGCGAGCAGGCGGAGGCGCTCGCCGCCCTCGACGCGGAACAGGCCGAGGCCGCCCGGGGGCCGCTCGC
>JAGWRI010000268.1 GCA_028876525.1 Gemmatimonadota bacterium
CCCCCCCAGGATCTGAGGCCGCCCGGCCCGCTCGGCCCCGCCGAGCTGCCGGAGGCTCAACGTCGAGAGGGAAACCTGCCATGTTCACCGCGCGCCGCGTCCTCCTCCTTGCCTCGCTCCCCCTCGCGCTCGCCGCGACTCCGGGAGCCCCCGTCCCGCCCGGCCACCTCACCGGCGCGCTGCGCTGGCGCAGCGTCGGCCCGTTTACCGGCGGCCGCGTCACGGCCGTCGCCGGCATCGCCGCCCAGCCGAGCGTCTTCTATATGGGCACCGCCGGCGGCGGCGTCTGGAAAACCGACGACTACGGCCACAGCTGGCGCAGCATTTCCGACCGGAGCTTCAAGACCGGCAACATCGGCGCCATGGCCATCGCGCCCTCCGATCCGGACGTCATCTACGTCGGCACCGGCGACTCCGCGCCCCGCAACACCGTGCTCACCGGCGAGGGGATGTACAAGTCCACCGACGGCGGGAAGACCTGGAGCTACGTGGGCCTGGGCGACACCCACATCATCACCTGGATCGTCGTCGACCCCGCCAACCCGGACGTGGTCTACGTCGCGGCGCTCGGCCACCTGTTCGCGCCCAACGCCGATCGCGGAGTTTTCAAGACCACTGATGGCGGCAAGTCATGGAAGAAGATCCTGTTCGTGAACGACAGCACCGGCGCCAACGCGCTGGCCATGGACCCATCCGACCCGAACACGCTCTACGCCTCGACGTGGCAGATGTCCCGCACCCACTGGACGTTCTCCAGCGGCGGCCCGGGCAGCGGCATCTACAAGACCACCGACGGCGGCGCCACCTGGGCCGACCTCACGCACGCCACCGGGCTGCCCACCGGCGTCTTCGGCAAGGTCGGCCTCGCGGTGGCGCCGAGCAGCCCCAATACGGTGTACGCGCTGATCCAGGCCACGTACAAGGACCAGGCGGGCGGACTCTTCCGGTCCGACGACGCCGGCCGGAGCTGGACGCTGGTCAACAACAGCATGGACATCACGCAGCGCGCGTTCTACTACGGCAACGTGTACGTCGATCCCCGCGACGCCAATACGATCTACCTGCCCAACGTCGGCGTGTACGTGTCGCACGACGCCGGCAAGACGCTCATTCCCCTGCGCCCGCCGCACGGCGACAACCACGTGTTCTGGATCAACCCGACCAACCCGCAGATCTTCGTCGAAGGCAACGACGGCGGCGCGACGGTCACCCTGAACGGCGGCCGGGACTTCAGTTCCGAAGACAACCAGCCCACCGGGCAGTTCTATCACGCCAATCTCGACGATCAGTTCCCCTTCCATATATACGGCGCGCAGCAGGACCGGAGTTCGGTCGAGGGGCCGAGCGCCGTGCCCGCCGGGTCCATTCCGCCGGTCTGGACCAACATCCAGGGCGGCGAGATGAGCTGGGTCGTGCCCACCCCCGGCCGCCCGTGGATCACCTACGGCAGCGGGTACTACAGCATCGAGTGGCGCCAGGACCGCCGCACCGGGCTCGTCACCAACGTCAGCCCCTGGCCGGAATACAAGTTCGGGCTCCAGGGCTCCGAGATCAGATACCGCTACGGCTGGAACCATCATCCCGTGGCGTTCGCCCCGCACGATCCCCACGAGCTGCTCATGGGAGCGAACGTGCTGTTCCAGACCCGCGACGGCGGCACGCACTGGAAGACGATCAGCCCCGACCTCACGCGCGACGACACCACCAAGCAGCAGCGGCCGGGCGGCCCGATCAGCGCCGACGTCACGGGCGAGGAGATGTTCGGCACCATCTCCTCCATTGCCTTCTCGCCGCTCGCCGACGACGTGATCTGGACCGGCTCCGACGACGGCCTGGTGCACGTCACCACCGACGGCGGCGCCCACTGGAGCCAGGTGCGTCCGCCCGCGCTGCCCGAGTGGTCCACCATCACCTGCATCGAGCCGTCGCACACCGACCGGGGCACCGCCTACCTGTCGGCCAGCCGCTACGACTGGGACGACTTCCAGCCGTACGTATACAAGACCACTGATTACGGCCGGCACTGGACCGCGATCGCCGCCGGATTGCCCGGCGACCAGTACGTCGAGAGCGTGCGCCAGGACCCGAACGACGCCAATCTGCTGTTCGCGGGGACGAGCGCCACGGCGTACTTCAGCCTGGACGGCGGCCAGCAGTGGCAGCCGCTGACCCTCAACCTGCCGGCCGTGCGGGTCAACGACATCGAGATCCAACCCCGGCAGCACGCCGTGGTGATCGCCACCTTCGGCCGCGGCTTCTACGTCATGGACGACCTGCAGTTCCTCGAGCAGCTCGGGGCCGCCCAGGTCGCGAACCAGTCGTCGTACCTGTTCCGGCCGCAGCAGGCCTGGCTCGTGTCGCGCCGCGGCGGGTTCGGCGGCGGCGGCGCCGGCGGCGCGAACCTCGCGGCCGGCGTCACCGTGTTCTTCCACCTGCCCGCCGATTACGACGGCAGCACGCCGGCCACCCTCAGCTTCTCCAGCGCCAACGGAACCCTGATCCACAGCTTCACGCTGCACCCGAAAACCGGCACCGGAGCGGGCGCGCCGGCGCGCGGCCCGATGGCCGCGCGCGAGGCGCAGGAAGCGCGGCTCACCGCCGCCGGCCCCGGCATGAACCGGTTCCAGTGGGACCTCCGGTACCCGACGGCGGTCGACGTGAAGGGCATCTTCAACACGGGCTTCTCGGCCCTTCCGCCCGTCGGTCCCGAGGTGGTGCCCGGCACGTACCGCGTGACGCTCACCTACGGCAGCAGCACGCAAACACAGCCGCTCGCGATCAAGCTCGACCCGCGGCTCGCGACCACGCCGGCGCAGCTGCAACAGCGGTTCGCCCTGCTCGTGCGCATCCACGGCGCCGTGGCCAGGCTCGACACCACGCTCAACCAGGCCATCGACGCCCGCGACGAGCTCCAGAAGGCGGGCAAGCAGGGCAAGGCGCTCGACGACCTGAATCGCGACATCGACGGCCTGGTGGATCTCCGCATCCAGTCCGGCGAGGGCGCGCTGGTCTATCCGCCGCGGCTGCGGTCCTGGCTCAGCGCCATCACCAACCAGGTGGAGCAGGCGTACGTGGCGCCCACGCCGGCCATGGTCCAGGTGGCCAACGGCTACATCAAGGACGCGGCGGCGGGGGTCGCGCGCCTGGAGACCGATATCGCCGCAACCCACAGCATCGTGCCGTAACGCGCCGGGCCGTTCTCAGCCCATTCACCGAGCGCGCCGGCCACCCGCTTCATGGGCGGTCGGCGCGCTCGGCGCGATCCTCAGCTCTGCCTATGCCGTTGCCCGATGCGTCGCCAGCCGCCGTTCCAGATAGCGCCGCAGTCCGAGCTCGGTGGTAAGCGAAATCGCCTTCTCGTATGCCGCGCCCGCTTCGCCCCGCCGTCCGGTGGCGGCCAGCAGGTGTGCCCGCGCCGCCCACGCCGGCTGGAAGCGCGCGATGCCGGCCTCGTCGATGGCGTCGAGTGCGGCCAGACCCGCCGCCGCCCCGTCGGCGCGGCTGATGGCCACGGCGAGCGCGACCCGCGCGCCCAGCGTCGGCGCGGTGGCCACGAGTGCCGAATAGAGCGTGCGGAGTGCCCTCCAGTCGGTGACGCCGGTCGCGCTCCGGGCGCAGTGCACCGACTGAATGGCCGCCTCGAGCTGAAATCGCCCGACACGGCCATGCGTGTGCGCGCTCGCAAGATACCGCTCGCCTCGCCCGATGAGCTCGGCGTCCCACGTCGACGGATTCTGCTCGTCCAGCGGTACGAATTCGGCGGCGGCGCCGCGCGCCGGCGCGCGTGACAGTGAGAGACTGAGCAGCGCGGCAAGGCCGAGCGCCTCGGGCTCGTCGGGCAGCAGCGACGCCAACAGCTCGGCGAGAAACAGCGCTTCGCCGGCGGTCGAATCGCGGACCGTCATCCCCGAGATGCTCTGCCAGTCCATGGCATACGCGCCGTAGATCGCTTCGAGCACGAAGGGCAGTCGCGCGGGCATCGCGCCGCGATCCGGCACGTCGAAGGGAATGCGGGCGTGCCGGATCCGCCGCTTGGCGCGCACCAGACGCTGCGCCAGCGTGCCGGTCGGCATCGCGAGGGCCCGCGCGATCCGGTCGGCCTCGAATCCCAGCACCGTCTGCAGCATGAGCGGCATGCGGACCGACGGATCGATCGCCGGGTGCGCGCATACGAACAGCAGCGCGAGCCGCCGGTCGGGGATCGCCTCGGGATCGAGTCCGGCCGCCATGTCGGCGAGATCGGGCGCCGGCGCCTCGATCAGGGGAATTTCGATGTGGCGGGCCGCCGAGCGCGCCACGTCCTTCTGGCGATTGCGCGCCGTCGTGAGGAGCCAGCCCTCCGGACTGGCCGGCACGCCGGATCGGGGCCACGTTTCCAGCGCCTTCGCGAAGGCGTCGGCCAGCGCGTCCTCGGCGGCCTCGATGTCCCCCGACCGCGCCGCGAGAATCGCCACGAGCCTGCCGTACGAGGCACGGGCCACCTGCTCCACCCGATCCACCGCGAGCGATTCGGGGGAAGCCGGCTCCCGCGCCTCTTCGTGCATTACGAGGCCGGAACCCAGGTGCCGTCCACGACGCGCACCGCCGACGGCCGCACTTCGACCGACCCCCACTGCGCCGCCGGGCACTTCTCGGCCCATGCGAGCGCGGCATCGAGGTCGGGCACCTCGAGCGCGAAGATGCCGGCAATCTGTTCCCGCGTGTCGGCGTACGGCCCGTCCTGCACGCGCAGCTGCCCGTCGCGAACGGACACCATGGTGGCGGCGTGGGATTGCTGGAGGATCTCCGCCGACAGCAGCACGCCGGCGTCGGTGAGCGCCCTGGCATATGCGCGAAATGCCTGCTGGCCGGCCTTCATGACGTCGTCGGTGAGTTCGCCGGGCGCCTTCTCGGGGTAGCGGAGTACGAGCATGTATCGCATGGTGTCCTCAGGTGGAGTAGTCGATGCTCTCACTCCAATGACGCCGCGGCAAGAGCCCAATCGACAGCACGTGCGCGGCGAAGGCAAATGCGCCGGCGGCCGAGTGTGCCGGAATCGGGCATCGCCTTACCCGCCCGGCCAATCTCCGCGCGGAGATCACCGCCGCAGCGTCGGCCCGAAGACTGCCGCGTAGGCCAGCACGCCCACGACGGCCGCTCCGATCCATCGCCAGCTCCGGCCGAACGCAATGCCCGGCCCGCCCAC
>JAGWRI010000269.1 GCA_028876525.1 Gemmatimonadota bacterium
ACGCCTGGCACCTGCGCTTCTTCGCCCGCGGCGCGTACACCGAGCGGCACTACAACTTCAGCGACGGCAGCAAGCTCACCAGCTACACCAACGGCTACGACGGCTCGGCGTTCGTGGTGAAGAGCGACGGCCCGCACTTCTCGGTGGGCGGCTCGGCGTCGCTGCACTCGTCCACCGTGGACAACCAGCGCAGCGCCCTCCGCGTGGCGCCGGCCGCCCAGTGGAGCCTGTTCCCGTACGCCGAGTTCCAGCAGCGCCAGCTCACCGTGACCTACACGCTGGGCGCCACGGCGTTCGACTACTACCAGACCACGCTGTACGGGAAGTCGCACGAAACCCTGCTCGACCACTCCCTGCTCGTGAGCTACGACCTCACCCAGCCGTGGGGGAACTTCAACCTGTCGCTGGCCGGGAGCCAGTACCTGCAGCACCCCGACAAGTACGCCGTGACCGCCTCGGGCAACGGCAACTTCCGCCTCTTCCGCGGCTTCTCGCTGTTCATGGCCATGGACGCCTCGCGCGTCAACAACCAGCTGTACCTGCCGCTGGGCGCGGCCAGCGAGCAGGACGTCCTGCTCCAGCTCCGCCAGCTCGCCACCAGCTACCGGATGTCCGGGCGCCTGGGGCTGAGCTATACCTTCGGCTCCATCTTCAACAACATCGTGAACCCGCGGCTGGGGCGGACCGGGTGATCCGGCCCGGCCCGGTTGAACCGGGCCCCCCAGACGCCTAGATTCCGCCACTCGCAGCGCTGGAGACGTGGCCGAGAGGCTGAAGGCGGCGGTTTGCTAAACCGTTATAGGGCCTAAAAGCTCTATCGAGGGTTCGAATCCCTCCGTCTCCGTTCGCTTGGGGCAGGAGAGTGGGAGGCCAGGAGAGTAGGACGGCAGGACGGCGAGACCGTCTCGACCGTCCTTTTTTTCTACCCACCTACCGACCTACCCTCCTACCCTCCTACACTTCTCCAATGCCCGTCCCACGCCTTCGCTTCGCCCCGTCGCCGACCGGATACCTCCACGTGGGAGGGGCCCGCACGGCCCTCTTCAACTGGCTGTACGCCAGGCACTACGGCGGCCAGTTCCTGCTCCGCATCGAGGACACCGACAAGGCGCGCAGCACCGACGAGAGCACCCGCGCCATCTTCGAGGGGCTCGTGTGGCTGGGCCTGACCTGGGACGAGGAGGTCGTGTACCAGGGCGCCAACCTGCCCCGGCACCAGGCCGACGCCCGGCGGCTGCTCGACGCCGGCGCCGCCTACCGCTGCTTCTGCACCCGCGAGGAGCTGGACCAGCGCCGCGCCGAGGCGGAGGCCCGCAAGGAGCCCTTCAAGTACGACCGCCGCTGCGACGCCCTGCCCCGCGACGAGGTCCAGCGCCGCGTCTCGGCCGGCACGCCGTTCACGATCCGCTTCCGCGTCCCCGAGGGCTCGACCGGCTGGGACGACCTCGTGCACGACACGATCAGCTTCCCGAACAAGGACATCGAGGACTTCGTCATCCTCCGCTCCGACGGGACGCCGATCTACAACCTGGCCGTGGTGTCCGACGACATCGCCATGCGCATCACGATCGTGATGCGCGGCGACGACCACATTTCCAACACTCCGAAGCAGATCCTGCTCTACCGCGCCCTCGGCGCGGAGCTGCCCGCCTTCGCCCACCTGCCCATGATCCACGGGCTGGACGGCAAGAAGCTGAGCAAGCGGCACGGCGCCACCGCCGTGGGCGACTACCAGCACATGGGGATCCTGCCGCAGGCGATGCTCAACTTCCTCGCCCTCCTCGGCTGGTCGCCCGGCAACGACATCGAAGTGATGACCGTGCCACGAATGGTCGAGCTGTTCAGCGCCGACGCCCTGCTCAAGAAGGCGTCGGTGTTCGATCCGGCAAAGCTGGAGTGGATGAATGGCCAGCACCTGAGCCTGCTGACCAGCGCCGAGCTCGAGCCGCGGGTCACGCCGGCCATCGTGAAGGCGGGGCTGGCCACCGAGCACGAGCTGGCCGGCCGCCGCGAGTGGTACCTCATGCTGCTCGACCAGCTCAAGGTCCGCTCGCGCACCATCGACGACATCGTGCGCCAGGCCGGGCCGTACCTGCGGGACGAGATCGCCTACGACCCCGCGGCCGAGGCCAAGCAGTGGAAGGACCGGCCGGCCACGGCCGAGCTGCTGCGCGCCACGCGCGACGCGCTGGCCGCCGTGGGACCGTGGGAGCCGGCGCCGCTGGAAGAGTCGCTGCGGGCGCTGGCCGAGGCGCGCGGCCTGGGCGGGGGCAAGCTGTTCCAGCCGCTCCGCGTGGCGCTCACCGGCCTGGCGGTGAGTCCCGGGATCTTCGACGTGCTGGTGCTGCTGGGGCGCGAGCGGTCGCTGGCCCGCGTGGACGCGGCCATCAGGCATCTTGCGTCCTGACGGCGCGTACGGTCGGGCGATTCCCGACCCTGCCGTCGGCAAAAACATGTGTTGACCCGCTCCGCGAAACACCCGTACATTCCGATTCGAACGCGGAGTCCGTCCTCGCTTCCCCCCTGCGAACGGCGGCCCCGCCGCGGACGAGGCGCGCAAATGACCGAACCACTCACCCAGCTGGAACGGCGCGTCTATCACTATCTGATAGACTTCCTCGCCGAGAACACGTACCAGCCGAGCATTCGCGAGATCGCGAAGAAGTTCCGGATCAAGTCCACGAAGACGGTGTCGGACCTGCTCCACTCGCTGGAGAGCAAGGGCTACATCCAGCGCGACGAATCGCGATCGCGCGGGGTGCACATCTTCGGGTTCGCGGCCGCGGGCGCGACGCAGCCCGTGCCGGTGGTGTCGGGCGGCCCGGTGGACGCGGCGGGCCCGCGGAAGGCGGAGCGCTACGTGACGGTGGACCGGCGCTTCCTGCCCAGCGACGACGTGACCTTCCTGCGCGCGTCGGACGACGCGATGTCGGGCCGCGGCGTGCTGGCCCACGACTATGTGCTGGTGTCGCCGTCGGCGCGGGCAAAGGACGGCGACCTGGTGGCGGCGCGCGTGGCGGGGACGACGCACGTCCGGACGCTCACGCACCGCGGGGCGTCGATCGTGCTCGAGGCGAGCCAGCCGTCCACGCCGCCCATCGCGGTGGGACCGACGGACGATTTCGCGATTCTTGGCGTGGTGTGCGGCGTGTTCCGCCCCTACTTCGAGCAGGAGCCGGAGCCGCAGGAGTCGGCGGCGGAGGAAGTCGCGGCCGGCGTGTAGTCGCGCCGGGCGGGTATCAAGAACGTGAACCACAGATGATCCGGATGGTCCGGACGAGCCGGATACTGCATAACAGCGAAAGTGTTGGGGGCTGTGGCGGGAAGATTTCCGCGCCGCAGCCCCCCGAGTCTATCGCCGTCTCGTAGTACCTGTTTCATCCGGCAGGCGTCCGCATTATCTGCCGTTCCTGCCTTCTTGATCCCGACTCGGCGCCAACAGGCTAGTGCGACGAGCTGTCGGCCCTGGCCTCGCGGGCCTTGACCCGCTCTTCGTGGAGCTTCTCGTTGCGGTCGCGGATCCGCTTGATGGCCGCCTTGAACTCGTCCTCGGTGATGGACATCCGGGCGTGGAACAGGAGGTCCTCGCGCATCCCCTCGTCGTAGCGCGACGAGAGCGTGGGATTGGCCTGGAGTTTGAGCGGGAGCAGGGCGAACAGCGCGTTCGGGATCATGAACTTCCCGAGTTGGATGCCCTGCTGGTCCCAGCCGTACTTCTTGCCGTCCTTGGTCCACGTCCAGTCGCCCGGCTTGCGCTGGTGCGACACTGCCTCGAGCGAGTCGAGCATGTCGCCATACAGGTCGGCCACGATGCTGTCGATCTTCTCGGCCGGCGTCTTGGTGGGCATCTCGAAATAGCCCGGCGCCACGCGGATGCGGCTGTCGGGCATCGCGGGAATGACGCCCGTGGCAACCCCGGTGCCGCCGGGCACGCCCTGACCGGTGCCGGTTCCGCCGGCGGCCTGCGCGGGCGGCACGACGCCGGCGATCGGCGCGGGGATCTGCGTTGGGATCGCGGTCGGCGCGATGAGGGGCGCCGGTTGCGCCGCCTTCGGCGCGGCCCTGGACCTGGCCGCGGGCGCCCGGACGGAAGCCGGCGGCAGCGGCCGCACCCGCACGAAGTTCACCGTTTCGGGCTTGATGTGCTCGGCCGTCGAGTAGCCCACCAGAATCGAGAGCGGGTAGCGGAACACCATCTGGGCGAGCAGCAGAACGATCGCCAGGTGGATGGCCACCGAAGCGGCGAGCCCGCCCGGCGACCGCCGCCTGTCGCTCCCGAACCAGCGCTTGCTCACGCGGCTCCCGCCCCTGCCCCCGCCGCCGCCCCGAGGGCGGCCTCCGCCATGAGCGAGCGCAGCACGCGGCCGGCCCGGCGCGCCGCTTCGGCCAGCCGCGCGGGGCCGGTGATGAACGAGATCCGGAAGAACCCGGCGCCGCCCGCCCCGAATCCGGAGCCGGCCAGCACGATCACGCCCTCGTCTTCCATGAGGCGCTCGGCGAACCGGGCGTCGTCCACGCCCTCGGGAAGCGGAATCCAGAGGTACATCGTGGCCTTGGGCGACTCCACCGTGAAACCGGCCTCGCGGAAGGCGGCCACGGCGGCGTCGCGGCGCTCGCGGAACACGGCGACGTTGGCGGGCACGAAGTCGTCGTAGCTCTCCAGCGCCGCCACGGCGGCGGCCTGCACGGCCTGGAAGGTGCCGGTGTCCACGAACGACTTCACGTGGGCGAGGCTGGCGGCGATGCCCGGGGCCGCCACGGCCCACCCGCACCGCCACCCGGTCATGTTGTACGTCTTGGACATCGAATGGAACTCGATGGCCACGTCGCGCGCGCCGTCGATCTCGAAGATGCTGGGGGCCACGTACCCGTCGAACGTCAGCTCGCTATATGCATTATCGTATACCAGCAGCAGGTCCAGCTCGCGGCACCGGCGCACCGTGCGCTCCAGGTAGTCGCGCGGGGCGATGGCGCCGGTGGGGTTGTTCGGGTAGTTGAGGTACACGATGCGGGTCCGCCGCAGCACGTCGGCGGGAATCTCGTCCAGCTCGACCAGGAAGTCGGTGCGCGGGCGCAGGGCGTACAGGTAGGGCTCGGCCAGCGCGAGCTGCGTGCCGCCGCGGTACGAGTTGTACCCCGGCTCGGGCACGATGGTCGCGTCGCCGGGCCCGGCGTACGCGAACGCCAGGTGCGCGATGCCCTCCTTGCTCCCGATGAGCGGCACGACCTCGCGCAGCGGATCGAAGCGCAGCCCGAACCGCCGGGCCATCCACGCCGCGACCGCCTCGCGGAAGTCCATCAGCCCCAGGCCGAACCCGTACCGGTTCATGGCCGGCACGGCGGCCGCCTCGGCCAGCCGGCGCTGCGCCGCGGGCGGCGGCATGAGGTCGGCGTCTCCCGGGCCGAGGTCGATCACGTCCACCCCCGCCGCCAGCAGCTCGCGCTTGCGCTGCGGCACGCGCGCCATCGGGTAGGCGGGCAGACTTTCCAGGCGAGCGGCGGTTTTGGGCACTAGGCGTGCGTCCTCACGGGGTTGCGTACGGTGCTGAAGCCCGGGATGTCCACTTGTACTTCGTCACCCGGGCCAAGGGTCCCCACGCCGGCGGGCGTGCCGGTGAGCACCAGGTCGCCCGGCTCGAGCGTCATCACTCTCGAGATATACGCCACGAGTGCCGGAATCGTGAATACCATCTGCGCCGCCGATCCGCGCTGGCGCTCCTTGCCGTTCACTTGGGTCACCACGGAAAGCGTCGAGAGGTCGGCGGGAGGCGCGTGCGGCTCGCCCACGGGGCAGAAGCTGTCGAATCCCTTGGCGCGGGTCCATTGGGAATCCGACCGCTGGAGGTCGCGGGCGGTGACGTCGTTCGCGGCGAGGACCGCCGAGATCCCGGCCGCCGCCTCGACGTCGGACACGTCGCGCAGCGTGCGGCCGATCAGGACGCCGATCTCGCCCTCGTATTCCACCTGCTTGGACATCGCGGGCAGGACGATGGGTTGCCCGGACGGGACCAGGCTGGAAGGCGGTTTGAGAAAGAGCAGCGGCTCCTGAGGCACGGCATTGCCCAGCTCGCGGGCATGCTCGGCGTAGTTGCGCCCGACGCAGACGATCTTCGAGGGCCGCGCGAAGGGAAGGTTGGACAGGGCGGGCATATCTCAAGTTAGCGGCCGGGGGGACGCCCGGCCATTTGCGGCGGCTTGACGCGCCTGGTCGGGCCCGGGCCACCCGCCTCGCGATCCGCGCGGACCTCGGGGCAGCGGCGAGACGCTCGCGCCTACCCGCGGGCGTAGAACTCGCGGACCACGGGGCGGAGGTCCTCCCATGCGTCCACCACGCGGCGCGCCGGCGGCAGCCCGCGCAGCAGCTCCCCGCCGTACCGCGCGGTGACGATGCGGGCGTCGGCGATGACCACGGCGCCGCGATCGCCGGAGCTGCGAATGAGGCGGCCGAACCCCTGCTTGAGCTTGAGCGCCGCGTCGGGCACCATGTAATCGGCAAACGCGTCCCCGCCCCGCTCCTCGATGGCCTCGCAGCGCGCCGCGGTGACCGGCTCGGTGGGCACGCGGAAGGGCAGCTTGGCGATGAGCAGCGCGCGCAGCGGCTCTCCGGGCACGTCCACGCCCTCCCAGAACGACGTGGTGCCGAGCAGCAGGGCGCGCCCCGACTCCTGGAAGCGGGTGAGCAGCCGGTCGCGGGAGTCGTCGCCGTGCACCAGCAGGGGCCACCGCCGCTCGACGTTCTTGGCGCGCAGCAGCTCGGCGGCCCGCCGCACCTCGCGGTGGCTGGTGAACAGCACGAACACCCCGCCGTCGGCGGCGTCGGCCAGGTCGAGGAGGATGCGCACCACGGCGTGGGCGTGGCGCTCGACGTCGCGGTTGGGCGTGGGGACGTCGGTGGGAATGGCGAGCAGGGCCTGCCGCTGGTAGTCGAACGGCGAGGGGAGAATCCGGGTCACCGGCTCCAGCTCCGAGGCAGTGAGGCCGAGCCGGCCGGCCATGAACTCGAAGCTTCCCTCGGCGGCCAGCGTGGCGCTGGTCACGACGGCGGTGTCGACGCGGGCGAACAGGTCGTCGCGCAGCACCGGCGCGAGGTCGAGCGGCACGCTGGACACGGCCACGGCGCGCTCCTTGCCTCGGGCTTCGATCCACCGCACGGTGTCGCTCCCCGGCGCGGGGTCCAGCGCGTCGCGCAGGGCGTCGCCGGCGCCCTGCAGACGGCGGGACACGGCGCGCATCTCGGCCACCAGGGGCGCGGCGTCCTCGGCGCGCTCGCTCCCTTCGAGGCGGTCGCGCACCCGCGACAGCCCCTCGTCGAGCACGGCCAGCTCGCCCAGCGTGTTCTCCAGCGACACGCGCAGCCCGCCGCGCCACACGGGGTGCGTCGCGAAGTCGTCGGTGAGGCGCAGGACGGGCTGCCCCGACTGCGCCAGCAGCTCGTCGAGCACGTCGAACAGGATGGCGGCCTTGTCGCGCGCCGTGCGCACCGAGGGCTCGAGGCGGGCGCCGATGAGTTCGAGGCTGGCCTGGCTGAGCAGGTCGCGCCCGGCCGAGAGGCGCGCGCGCAGCGTGGGCAGGAGCCCGCGCCCGCGGCGCTCCAGCCGGTTGAACAGCCGGGTGAGGCCGCGGCGCGTCACGCTCCCGCCCAGGTGCTGCGCGGCGGCGTCCTCGAGATGGTGCCCCTCGTCGATCACGATGCGCCGGTACGAGGGGAGCACGGCGGCGTCCTGCCAGTTCTGCGACGCGCGGCGCACGGCGATGTCGGCCAGCAGGAGGTGGTGGTTGACCACGACGACGTCGGCCTGCGCGGCGGCGCGGCGGGCCTTGAACAGGAAGCAGTCGTCGAAGTGGGGGCACTGCATGCGCGTGCACAGGTCGGGCTCGGCGGCGACCTCGTCCCACACTTCGGGGCTGGCGGGCGTGGCCAGGTCGCTGAGCGAGCCGTCGCTGGTGCGGCGGGCCCAGGCGGCAATGGATTCGAGTTCGCCCTGCACGCCGTCCTCGAACAGCGACGAGCCCGAGGCGCGGGCCTGGGCGAGCCGCGCCAGGCACAGATAGTTGCGCCACCCCTTGAGCAGGGCGAACCGCACCTTCTGGTCGTCGAGCGCGCGCTGGAGAAAGGGAAGGTCCTTGCGGACGAGCTGCTCCTGGAGGTTGATCGTGTTGGTCGACACGACGGTGCGCTCGCCGTTGGCGGCGGCCCACCGCAGGGCGGGCACGAGGTAGCCCAGCGACTTGCCGATGCCGGTGCCGGCCTCGAGCAGCGCGACGCCGCCGTCGTTGTACGTCTGGGCGACCAGGCGCGCCATCTCGCGCTGGGACGGGCGGTCTTCGTAGCGCTGGTGGAGGTGGGCGACGCGCCCGCCGGGGCCGAGGTCGCGATCGAGCGCGTCGAGGTCGATGGGCGCCGTGTCGGGCGCGCGCGGCACCTCGACCACGACGTAGAGGCGCGAGGCCTCGTTGTCCACGATGGCGAAGCCGATGCCGTCGTCGTGCATGCGGGCGGCCACGGCCAGGTCGGCGTCGGAGGGATCGAGCGCGCCCGAGGGATGATTGTGCACCAGGATCTCGCCGCGCTGGGCGAATCCGGGAAGGGCGAGCACGCTGGTGACGTCTCCGCGCGCGGCGACGCGGGCGGTCTGGAGCACGCCGTCGGCGTCCTCGGTGCAGACGAAGCACACCTCGCGGCCGCCGGCGAGCGCGATGGCGGCGCGCAGGGCGGCGGCGGCTTTCGCGCTCAGGCGCGGGTCGGGCATCCGGTAAACCTAGCCGACGCGGGGCGCCGCGTCAGAGCCGTTGCTCCCCCGCGCGCAGCCGGCGCGCCAGGCGCCGGATCAGTGCTTCTGCCACACCTGCACCACCGGAATCCCCTGCGCCGTGATGCTCACCGTGAGCACGCCGCTCCGGGCGAGATAGTTGCCGGTCGTCTGCTTGCCGGTGACGCTGGAGCTCTCGCTGAGCGCGCCGGTGGACGACGCCGTGTAGGTGCCGCTGTCGACGATCGCGGCCGCGGCGCCGGCGAGGAACTGGATGTTCACCCGGTACGCGGAATCGGTGAGCGTCGCGGTACCGCTCGCGACCGACGACAGGTCGTGGCTGGATTCGCTGAAGCTCCTGAGCGTGTAGCTGCCGGCGAGCGACACGCTCGTGGGCGCGGTGGGCGCGCCGCCGCCGCTGCTCGATCCGCACGCCGCCGCCCAGACCAGCGCGGCCGCCGCCAGCCCTCGCATGGATGCCCGCATACGCCTCCCGGAATGGCCAGCTCGCGCTGGAGAAACCCGCCCGTACATGAATGGCGGGCCGACCGGGCGGGAGCAAGACCGGGCGGAGGGCCGGGCCGGGAACGCTCAGGTCTTGAGCGGTTTCTTCCTGGCCGCCGGAAAGAGCACGTTGTTCAGGATGAGCCGGTATCCCGGCGAATTCCTGTGCAGCGAGAGGTCGGTGGGCGGGTTGCCGATCGCGTGCTCGGGGTCTTCGGGATCGTGGCCGCCGTAATAGGTCCACGTGCCCTTGCCGTAGTCGCCGTGGATGTACTTGACCCACGGGGTGCCTTCCTCGAACGCCAGCACGATGTCGCTGGGCTTGAGGGTGGCCCGGGTGAAGCTCGTCGTGACGCCGTAGAAGTCGTTGATCACGCTGCGGTGATCCTGGACGAGCATCGACGCCACGGGATCGAACTTGGCCGAGTAGTTGAACAGGGTGAAGGTGCCCAGCGGCTGGCGGCGCGCCGGGTCGTTGACCTGGTGGCCGTCGATGTCGCTCATCGAGTTCACGTAGGGCGACATCTCGAGATGCGCGTCGCGGAAGGCGAGGGCGCGCGACCAGTCCATCTTGGCGTCGGCGTCGGGGTCCATCGGCGTGCCGTCGGAGAACGGCTGCGCGATGTCCACCTGCCGGGCCGCGAGCGCGAGATCGAGGGTCTCGGTGGCGCCGCACATCGCGAACAGGAACCCGCCGTTCACCACGAACTGCCGGATCTTGTCGGCCACGTCCTTCTTGAGCGCCGGGACGTTGGGAAACCCGTACTTGCGGGCAATGGCGAGGTTGGTCTGCACCATCTCGATGAACCAGGGGGCGTCGCGGTAGCCGAGGTAGAACTTGTTGAACTGCCCCGTGAAGTCCTCGTGGTGCAGGTGCAGCCATTCGTAGTTGGACAGCTCGCCCTTCTCGACCTCGTCGTCGTACACCGGGGTGTAGGCGATCCCCGCGTAGTGGAGGGCGAGGGTCACGGCGTCGTCCCACGGCGCGGCGTCCGGCGGCGTGTAGACGGCAATCCGGGGCGCCTTCTCCAGCGGCACCGAGTCCATGTTGGAGTTCTGGATCAGGGTGCGCACCGAGGCCAGCGTGCCGTCGTCCATCGGCTCGATGGAAATGCCGTCCAGCGCCGCCTCGCGGCGCAGCTCGTCCACGTCGGGCAGCAGGAACGAGCCGCCCCGGTAGTTGAGCAGCCACTCGGCCTTGAGCCCGGCCTTGAGCGCGCCGAAGGTGAGTCCGTACGCCTTGAGGTGGTCCGACTGGGCGTCGTCCATGGGGACGAGCAGGTGCGGCAGGTCCAGCGCGCCCGGGAGCGGCAGGCGCCCGACGCGCGCTCCGAGGGCGCCGAGCGCCGCCAGGCGAAGCCACTCGCGGCGTCTCATTGCACGGCTCCCGCCCCGCCGCCGGGAATTGCCTGGCGCGCCAGCTCCAGCTCGCGCCGCGCCTGGGGCACGAGCGCGCTCTCGGGCCAGGTGAGGATCAGGTGCTCCAGCCGGGCCAGCGCCGCCTTCGCCTCGCCCGCGTGGCGGAGCTGGCGCGCCCAGTCCAGCTCGGCCCCCGGCGCCTCGGGCGATGCGGGGTAATCGTGGACGATGCGCGCCCAGATGGCCGCGGCGCCGGCGGTGTCGCGCCGCGCGCTGCGGATGCGTCCGGCCACGGCCCACAGCGCCGAGGCGACGTCGGCGTGGGCCGCCGCGGCGCGGGCGAACGCCTCGGCGGCGCCGGCCGAATCGAGCCGGGCAAGGGCGAGGAAGGCGGCGCCGACGTCGGGCGCGGTGTCGTCGCGCATCCGGGTGATCACGCCCAGCGCCTCGGCCAGCTCGGGAGAGGCGTCGGTGGAGGTGCGCAGGATGGCGCGGGCGCCGGCCAGGCTGCCCTGGTACAGCGCCAGCCACCCCGCGGCGTCGCTCGAGTCGGCTTCGGGGCCGGCGCTGTCGAGCGCGGCGCGCGCCCGGTCGAGATTGCCGACGCGCACCCACCCGTAGGCCACCGACTGCTCCAGCGCGGCGCGCTGCACGGGCAGGAGCAGGTGCGCGAACGCCCCCACCAGCGCTCCGGCTTCATTAGGTTTTCCATATAACGCGAGGGCGCGCACGCGGATCGGCAGGGCCAGCAGGGCGAGGCGCGCCGAATCGGCGGTGGCCGCCGGCACGAGGGCCAGCGCCGTGGCGGGGTCGCCGGCGTCGAGCGCCGCCGACGCGGCCTGCAGCGCCAGCGCCGGGCC
>JAGWRI010000270.1 GCA_028876525.1 Gemmatimonadota bacterium
GCCGACGCGCACCTGTTCGCGCCGGCCGACGCGATGCGCACCCCCCTCGGCGGCGGCCCGCGCGACGCCGGGCCAACCACCGGCGGCAACGCCCCGCGCGGCGCGCTCATCGACTACTACTTCAAGTCGGCGCCGAGCGGCCCCGTATCGCTCGAAATCCTCGACGCGCGCGGCGCGGAGGTGAACCGGTATTCCAGCGCCGGCTCCGAAGGACATGGACGCTCGCTGCCGGCGAGCGCCGGCGGCAACCGCTTCGTCTGGCCGCTGGACTACGCCGGCCCGCCGCCGCTGCAGGTGCCGGGGGGCCCGATCTTCGAATCGGGGCAGCCGATGACGCCCACGGTGGTGCCGGGGCGGTACACGGTGCGCCTCACCGCCGACGGCCGCACGTACTCGCAGCCGCTCACCGTCACGCTCGATCCGCGCGTCAGGTCCACGCCGGCCGATCTGGCGCGCCAGCTCGACCTCATGCAGCGCATCAACCGGGCGCTCACCGACGACCACGAAGCGTTCAACCAGATCGCGGGGCTGCGCCAGCAGCTGCAGGGAGTGGCCGGCCGGCTGGGCGCCGATTCCACGATGCACGAAGTCGTGGACTCGGCCAGGGCGCTGGACGTGCGCGCCGATTCGCTGTCGGTGAAGTTCTTCCAGTACCGGGCGAAGGCGGCCAAGTGGCTGTTCATGAACTACCCCATCCAGCTCAACGCCAAGCTGGTGAGCCTGGAAGGTTCCGTGGGCGGCTCGGACGACGCCCCCACGGCGCAGGACGAGGCCAACTTCCAGACGCTGCGCGCCACGCTCGACGCCCGGCTCGCCGACTGGCGCGCGATGCGCGAGCGCGACGTCACGGCGCTCAACGCCCTGATGCGCGCGCACGGCATCTCGCCGGTGTTCGTGGGAGGGCCGTCCACGCCGTGAGCGGGGGCCCCGGCCAGACTTACCGCATGCCGTGAAAATCCGCCGTCCCGACGCGCACCACGGTCTCGGGACGCGCCGGCCGCCCGCCGCCGGCGCCGATGTTCGACGAATCGGCGGGCACCGTCTCCGCCCACACGCCGTACACGCGCCCGTCGTAGGCGGTGAGCCACGTGTAGTCTCCCAGGAAGGCGCCGCGGGCGAGGAAGGTCGTCCCGCTCCAATCGTAATTCACGAACGTGCGGCCCCCGTCGGTGGAGCGGGCCAGCGTGAAGCCCGTTCTCAGGTCCCTGGGGTCGCCGCGGCGGTCGTAGAACTGCACGTACACGTCGCCCGTCACGGGGTCGACGGCCATCCACTGCAGGAACTGGTCGCGGCCGTCGTGCAGCGAGTCGCTGTTGACGCGCACCGGAGCGGAGAAGGTGCGGCCCTTGTCGGCCGACGAGGCGACGAACACGTCGATGTCTCCGTGGCGGTAGTCGGACCAGCACAGGTACAGGCGCCCGCCGCGTGGAGCCACGCCCACCTGGGGGAAGCCGAACACACGGCCCATGTCCGGCACGGCCCCGGTGCCGCCGAAGTACGCCGGCCCCACCTGCAGCACGGGCCGGGACGGGGCGAACGTCCGCCCGCCGTCGCGGGAGGTGGTGAGGACGATCGTGCTGCCCCAGTTCCAGACGGCGTAGATGGTGCCGTCGGGCCCGATGGTGCCCATGAAGCCGACCACGTCGCCGTTGTCGTCGCGCGGGTAGCCGGCCTGCGTGCTCACCCGAATGGGCGCCGACCAGGTGCGTCCCTGGTCGGTGGAGCGCGAGAAGAGCATGATCGATCGGTCGATCTGCCACTCGATCCACCCCGCGTACAGCGTGCCGCGGTGCGGGCTGGCCGGCTGGTTGTCGGCGAACAGGCGCGGCATGTCCTCGAACTGCAGCCCCGGCGTGGTGTCGGTGGGCCACTCGCGGATCGGAAATGCCTGCGCGTCCCACGTCCGGCCGCCGTCGGGCGAGCGGCGCACCACGATGCCGTTGCGCCCCGCGCCGTGCCGCCAGTACGACGGGGTGCCCAGGTGGTCGAACACGATGGACGAGACGTAGGCGTTGCCGCGGTCGTCGAAGGTCGTGGTCACGTCGCCCGCGGTGTGCCAGCCCTGGGGCACGGTGCCGGTGGCGGCGCTGAAGGTGCGGCCCGAGTCGGTGGAGTACGCGACGTGCGGCGGCCCCTGGTACACGGCCACGATGCGCGCCGGATCGCGCGGATCGACGGCGATGGACGGTTCGTTGCCGCGATCGGAGGGCGGCGACACGTCCACGACGCGGGCGCCGGGCGGCCGGGGAAGCGCGCGCTGCGCGGCGAGCGGCGCGGCGGCCACCAGCGGGCATGCCGCGGCGAGCACGATGGCAATCATACGGGAATTCTGCATCGTCATCGATCCCCCAGGATGGTCCACAGCCGCGCCCATGCCTCGAGCCCCTCGTGCAGCCGGTGCACGCGGAAGAACTCGTTGGGCGCGTGGTAATCCTCGTCGGCCGTCGAGAAGGAGAAGAACACGGTGCCGAGCCCCATGTGCCGCTGGAACAGCTCGCCGATGGGCACGGTGCCTCCCATGCGCACCACCAGGGGGCGCACGCCGTACGTCTGGAACAGCGCCTCGCCCGCCGCCCGGAGCGCGAAGTGGTCGGCCGCGATGTGCGCCGCCCGGGCGCCGTGCCCGTCGGGCGTCACGGCGAGCCGGGTGCCCGGCGGCACGTGCGACTCGAGATGCCGCGTCACCAGCCGCAGGATCTGGTCGGGGTCCTGATCGGGCACCAGCCGGCAGGTGATCTTGGCGTGGGCCTCGCACGGAATCACGGTCTTGCCCCCGGGCCCCTGGTAGCCGCCCCACATCCCGTTCAGCTCGAGCGTCGGGCGCGTCCAGAGCCGCTCCAGCGTCGAGTACCCCGGCTCGCCGAACGCCCCGGGCGCCCCCACCTGCTTCAGGTACGCCCCCTCGTCGAACGGCAGCGCGGCCAGCGCCTCGCGCTCGGTTGTCGTCAGCTCGCGGACGCTATCATAAAACCCTGAAACGGCCACTCGGCCGCCGGGCTCGTGCAGCCCGGCCACGAGCTGCGCCATGGCGTGCAGGGGGTTGGCCACCGCGCCCCCGTGGCGCCCCGAGTGCAGGTCCTTGCCCGCGGCCGTGAGCGTGACCTCGAGCCCGGTGAGTCCGCGGCTCGACACGGTGAGCGAGGGCTCGTCGATGCGCCACATCGCGCCGTCGGCCGACAGCACGGCGTCGGCCGCCAGCAGCGCCCGGTGGTCGCGGATGAACGCGTCGAGGCTCGGGCTCCCGATCTCCTCCTCCCCCTCGAACATGCACTTCACGTTCACCGGCAGCGCGCCATTGGCGGCGAAGAACGCCTGCGCCACCTCGATGGGAATGAGCATCGGCCCCTTGTCGTCGGACACGCCGCGGGCGTACAGCCGCCCGTCGCGCACCGTGGGCGCAAAGGGCGGGGAGGCCCACTTCTCCACGGGGTCTTCTGGCTGCACGTCGTAGTGGCCGTACACGAGCACGGTGGGCCTGCCCGGCGCCCCCAGCCACTCGCCGTACACCACCGGGTTGCCCGCGGTGGGCATGACCTCGACCCGGAACGGGCCCGCCGCGCGCAGCCGGTCGGCCACCCACCGCGCCGCCGCCTTCATGTCGGCCGCGTGCGCGGGATCGGTGCTCACGCTGGGAATGGACGCGAACTCCACCAGCGCGCCCAGAATGGACTCGCGGCGAGACCGCAGATGCTCCAGCACGGCGTCCAGCGACATCACTTGCCCCCGTCTATGGACAGCACCTGCCCGGTGATCCACCCGGCTTCGTCGGACGCGAAGAACAGCACGCCGTTCGCGATGTCCTCGGGCGTGCCCAGCCGCCGGAGCGCGATGCGCTCCACCAGCGCGCGCTGCCCCTCGTCGCCGTACGACTCCCACTGCCGCTCGGTGGTGGGATTCGACCGCACGAACCCCGGCGCGACGTTGTTCACGGTGACGTTCCACGGCCCCAGCTCGTGCGCGAGCTGGCGCGTGAGCCCGATCTGCGCCGCCTTGGCCGACGCATAGGCCTGGATGCCGGTGAGGCTCACGCCCAGCCCGGCGCCGCTGGAAATGTTCACGATGCGCCCCCACCGCGCGGCCTTCATGGCCGGCGCCACGGCCTGCGCGCAGTAAAACGCGCCGTCCACGTTCACGGCGAAGATCGCCCGCCACTCCTCGGCGCTGACCTCCTCCAGCGGGCGCCCCACCTGGCCCAGCACGCCGCCGGCGTTGTTCACCAGGATGTCCACGCGCCCGGTGGCGGCCGACGCCTCGGCCACGAGGGCGTCCACGGCGCCGCGATCGGTCACGTCGGCGACGCGCCCGCGGCAGGCGCCGCCCGCGGCCACGCACAGGCGCTCGGTCTCGCGCAGCTCGTCGGCCACGACGTCCCACGCCCACACGCGGGCCCCGCGCGCCGCGAACGCCGCCGCGATGGCCCGGCCGAAGCCGTGCGCCGCGCCGGTCACGATCGCCGTCCGGCCCGAAAAGTCGAAGCTCATGCGCGCCTCGCCGCGGCCAGCGCGTCGAGCGCATCCAGCGACTGCGCCCGCTCGCCCCGCTCGACCTCGTGAATCAATTCCACCAGGCGCGACGTCAGCGGCGTCGGCACCCCCGACGCGGCGCCCAGCGTCGCGACGATGCCGAGCTGGGCGTCCACTTCGGTGGGGCGCTTGCGCACGGCGAGATCGCGCCAGATGCCGCTGTGCGTCTTGGCCGAGCGGCGGTTGTGCGCGACGAGTTCGTCCAACGAGCGCTCGGCCGCCCCCGCGGGCGCCGAAGGCACGAACGCCGCCGGGTCGAACCCGTCGAACGCCTCGGGGGTCACGCCGCGCGCCGCGGCCACGCTCAGGATCTCGCGCGCCAGCGCGATGTACGTCTCGCGGTACGCGGGCATGGCCAGCGCGTCGGCAATGGATTCGTCGGTCAGCGCCGTGGCGAACAGCATGGCGCCGTACGCCTCCTTTCCCCACAGGTAGCCCCAGATGTCGGGCGTCACGACGGCGCGATCGTCGAAGTCCCGCCACGCCTCGCGGATGGCCTCGACGCGCGCCGTCACGCGGCCGTCGATCTCGCCCACCACCACCGCGCCGCGCCCGCCGTAGTGGATCAC
>JAGWRI010000028.1 GCA_028876525.1 Gemmatimonadota bacterium
GTCTGGCTGCGCGACGCCTACGCCGCCCTCGACGCCGTGGGCGCGATCGACGCCGACGACGCCCAGCGGCTGGTCGAGCTGGGCGTGCGGCCCGCCGCCGTCGAGATCACCGGCGACACGCGCTACGACCAGGTCTGGGCGCGGGCCGCGGCGGCCGACCGCTCCGGAGCGCTCCTCGCCCCGCTGGCGCGCCCGCGCCCGACCATCGTGGCGGGCTCGACCTGGCCGAGCGACGAAGCGGTGCTGCTCCCGGCCTTCGAGGCCTGCCGGCGCCGCGGGGCCGACGCGCGGCTGATCATCGCGCCGCACGAGCCCACCGAGGCGCACCTCGCGCCCGTCGAACGGTGGGCGGCGCAGTCCGGCGTGACGCTGGCCCGCCTCGGAACCGCGGGCGCGGCGACGGCCGACGTCGTGCTGGTGGACCGCGTGGGGGTGCTGGGCGAGCTGTACGCCCTGGCGGACGTGGGGTACGTGGGCGGGGCGTTCCACGCGGCCGGCCTGCACTCGGTGCTGGAGCCGGCGGCATTCGGCGCTCCGGTGGCGTTCGGCCCGCGCCACACGGCCAGCCGCGACGCGCGCCTGCTGCTCGCAGCCGGAGGCGCCCGGTCGGCCGGCGACCGCGCCCAGCTGGCGGCGGTGCTCGGGGAGTGGCTGAAGTCGGATGCCGAGCGGCGGGAGGCCGGCGCCCGGGCGCGGGGCACGGTGCAGGCCGGGCTCGGGGCGGCCGATCGCTCCACGCGCCTGGTGGAACGCCTGCTCGACACCTAGGCCGGGCGCTTTCGCGGGGTACCGGGGTATGGCATCTTACCGTTCGCCCCCGGGGTCCCATGAATCCCGGGCTCGGCGCCCTCGCCCCTCTCCCGGAGCTCGCATGGCATCCGTTCGCATCGTGGCGGTCACGGCCTTCGCCGCGGCGGCAGCGGCCTGTGCGCTGCCGCGCCGGGCAGCTCCCGGCCTGACCCCCATTTCGTCGCTGACCGACACGCTGCCGGTCCGGCCCCCGCTGGTCGGGAGCTTCACGTCGTCGATGAACGTGGCCATGGGCGCGATGGCGGCCGGCCGCGCGCCGCGGGTGGACGGCACGGTGCGGCTGACCCCGCACGGGACGCACAACGATCGGTTCTCGGTGGAGTTCAGCTTCAGCTCCGAGCGCGGGCCGGAGAGCCTGGCGTGGGGCGTGGTGTCCGGGCCGTGCGGGAGCGGCGATCTGCCTCTCGTCTCCCCGCGTCAGCTGACGCGGATTGACGTGCAGGACAACGGGCGCGGGCGGCTGCTGACGGAGTTCCGGGCCACGATCACGCCGGGGCTGGACTACCACGTGAACCTCTACGCCGGCGACAACATGGACCTGGCCGACGTGGTCGCCTGCGCCAACCTGCGCTAGGGCCGCGCCCCGTCAGGCCCGGCCGGCGCGCTCCGTCACGACGCGGACGCGGTTCTCCACCACCTGGAGGAAGCCGCCCTCGACGGTGAACCGCTGGGCGTCCTTGCCGGCGCCGACGCGCAGCTCGCCCTTGCCGAGCAGGGTCATCATCGGCGCGTGGCCGGTGAGGATGCCGACCTGCCCGTCGAACGCCGGGGCGACCACGGAGTCCGCGGTGCCCTCGAACAGCACGGCTTCGGGCGAGATGACGGAGACGGTGAGCACGCGCTGATCCTCAGCCCTGGGCGAGCTTCTTGGCGTTGGCGATCACGTCGTCGGCGCCGCCGGCCATGAAGAACGCCTGCTCGGGGTACTGGTCGAACTCGCCGGCGACGAGGCGTTCGAACGAGCTGATCGTTTCCTCGAGCTTGACGTACTTGCCGGGGATGCCGGTGAACTGCTCGGCCACGGCGAACGGCTGGGACATGAAGCGCTGGATGCGGCGGGCGCGGCCGACGATCTTCTTGTCCTCTTCCGACAGCTCGTCCATGCCGAGGATGGCGATGATGTCCTGCAGCTCCTTGTAGCGCTGGAGGATCTTCTGGACGTCGGTGGCCACCTTGTAGTGGCGCTCGCCGAGGTACTGCGGGTCGAGAATGCGCGAGCCCGAGGCGAGCGGGTCCACGGCGGGGTAGATGCCCAGTTCGGTGATGGCGCGCGAGAGCACCACCGTGGCGTCGAGGTGGGCGAACGCGGTGGCCGGCGCCGGATCGGTGATGTCGTCGGCGGGCACGTAGATGGCCTGCACCGAGGTGATCGAGCCGTCGCGGGTGGAGGTGATGCGCTCCTGCAGATCGCCCATTTCGGTCGCCAGGGTCGGCTGATACCCCACGGCGCTCGGCATGCGGCCGAGCAGCGCGGAGACTTCGGAGCCGGCCTGGGTGAAGCGGAAGATGTTGTCGATGAACACGAGCACGTCGGCGTGCTCGCGGTCGCGGAAGTACTCGGCCACGGTGAGGCCGGAGAGGCCGACGCGCAGGCGGGCGCCCGGCGGCTCGTTCATCTGGCCATAGATCAGCGCCGTGGAGCCGAGCACGCCCGACTCCTTCATTTCGAGATAGAGGTCGTTGCCTTCGCGCGTGCGCTCGCCCACGCCGCAGAACACGGAGCGGCCGCCGTGCCCCTTCTGCACGTTGTTGATGAGCTCCATGATCACGACCGTCTTGCCCACGCCGGCGCCGCCGAACAGGCCGATCTTGCCGCCCTTCACGAACGGGGCGATGAGGTCGATGACCTTGATGCCCGTTTCGAAGACTTCCGTCTTGGGCTCGAGGTTCACGAACTCGGGCCGCTTGCGGTGGATGGGCCACCGTTCGACGTCGGCCGCGATGGGCGCGCCGTTGTCCACGGGCTCGCCGAGCACGTTGAGAATGCGCCCCAGGGCCGCCTCGCCCACCGGCACCGTGATCGGGCCGCCGGTGTCGATCACGTCCATGCCGCGCACCACGGCGTCGGTGCTCGACATGGCGACGGCGCGCACCTGGTTGCGGCCGATGTGCTGCTGCACCTCGACCACGACGTTGATGTCGATGCCGTCCGAGGTGGTGTGCACGCGGAGCGCGTTGTAGAGCTCGGGAAGCTTGTCGGCTTCGAACTCGACGTCGAGCACCGGTCCAATGACCTGGACGACCTTGCCGATGTTGGCGGGAGCAGCAGTAGTGGCAGACATGGCTAGCCCTGGAGAGCCGCAGCGCCGCCGACGATCTCGGCGATCTCCTGCGTGATCTGCGCCTGGCGGGCGCGGTTGTAGGTACGGCGGAGGATGTTGATCATGTCGGACGCGTTGTCCGTGGCATTCTTCATCGCGGTGCGCTGGGCGCTCTGGAACGCGGCCTCGCTCTCCACCAGCGCGCGGTACACGGCGTTGCGCACGTAGGCCGGCAGGAGCTGGTCGAGAATCTCGTCGGCCGACGGGAACAGCAGGTAGTCGAGCTGGGCCTTGCCGCGCGCCGGCGGCGCCACCGGCAGCACCTGCTCGCTCACCGCGGGCGTGGAGAGCACCGAGTTGAACTTGGTGTAGACGACGTACACGGCGTCGAGCCGGCCGTCGCCGAACTCGGCCCGGAGGCCGTCCACCAGCTCGGCGGCGTTGGTCGTGGTCGGCTTGTCGCCGATGTCCGTGCGGCTGGACGCGATGGCGCGGCCCACGTACTTGAAGTAGCCGACGCCCTTGCGTCCGACGACGTGGAGGTCCACCGTCGCGCCCTCACCTTCGAGGCGCCCGACCAGCGCGCGCGCCTCCTTGATGAGGTTGGAATTGAACGCGCCGGCCAATCCGCGGTTGGAGGTCACGAGCAGCACCGCCGCGCGCTTCACGTGCGCCGGCTGGCGCAGCAGCGCGAAGCGGCCGGCCAGGTCGGGCGAATACAGATCGGCCAGCACCTCGGCCAGCGCCCGCGCGTACGGACGGGCCGCGTGCACGCGGTCCTGCGCGCGCTTCATCTTGGACGTGGCGACCATCTCCAACGTCTTCGTGATCTTGCGCGTGTTCTCGACCGACTTGATGCGACCCTTGAGCTCGCGACCCTTGGCCATGGATCAGAGGCTGGCGGCGGTGAATTTGGCGCTGCCCGTGCCGGCGGTCTGCTTGTAGGCGTCGAGCGCCGCCTTCAGCTCGGCCTCGATGTCCTTGGTCAGCGCCTTCTGGGTGCGGATCTTCTCGCCCACCTGCGGGCGACTGGCCGAGATGAACGCGTGGAAGCCGCGTTCCCATTCGCGGATGTGCGTCGTTTCCACGTCGTCCAGGTAGCCGTTCGTCACGGCGTAGATGATCATCACCTGCTGCTCCACCGGCATCGGCTGGAACTGGCCCTGCTTGAGCACTTCCACGGTGCGGGCGCCGCGATCGAGCTGGCGCTTGGTGGCGGCGTCGAGGTCGGAGGCGAACGAAGCGAACGCCTCGAGCTCGCGGAACTGCGCCAGGTCGAGGCGGAGGCGGCCGGCCACCGACTTCATGGCCTTGATCTGCGCCGACCCGCCGACGCGCGACACCGAGATGCCGACGTTGATGGCCGGGCGGACGCCGGCGAAGAACAGATCGGCCTCGAGGAAGATCTGCCCGTCGGTGATCGAGATGACGTTGGTCGGGATGTAGGCCGACACGTCGCCGGCCTGCGTCTCGATGATCGGCAGCGCGGTGAGCGAGCCGCCGGGCTTGAGAATCGTCCTGCCGTCCACCACGCCCTCGTCCTCGCGCAGCTTGGCGGCGCGCTCGAGCAGACGCGAGTGGAGGTAGAACACGTCGCCGGGATACGCCTCGCGGCCCGGCGGGCGGCGCAGCACGAGCGAGAGCTGGCGGTACGCGGCGGCCTGCTTGGACAGGTCGTCGTACACGCAGAGCGTGGGCTTGCCCTCGTTGTACATGAAGTACTCGGCCATCGCGCAGCCCGTGTACGGCGCGATGTACTGCATCGGCGCCGGGTCGGACGCGGTGGCGGCGACGATGATCGTGTAGTCCATGGCGCCCGCGTCCTTCAGGCGCTCGACCACCGACGCCACCGTGGACGCCTTCTGGCCGATCGCGACGTAGACGCAGACGACGCCCGTGCCCTTCTGATTGATGATCGTGTCGATCGCGATGGCGGTCTTGCCCGTGCCGCGGTCGCCGATGATCAGCTCGCGCTGGCCGCGGCCGATCGGGATCATCGAGTCGATGGCCTTGAGTCCGGTCTGGAGCGGCTCCTTCACGGGCTGGCGGACGATGATGCCGGGGGCCTGCGATTCGACCTTGCGCGTGGTGGTCGCGGCGATGTCGCCGCGGCCGTCGATGGGGCGGCCGAGCGCGTCGACCACGCGTCCGATGAGGGCCGGCCCGACCGGCACCTCGAGCACGCGGGCGGTGCGACGGACTTCGTCGCCCTCGCGGAGCTGGAGGTAGTCGCCGAGGATGACGGCGCCGATGTTGTCCTCTTCGAGGTTCAGCGCGAGCGCCGTGATCTTGTTGCCGGTCTCCGACGACGTGATCTCGAGCATCTCGCCGGCCATGGCCTTCTGCAGGCCGTAGATGCGCGCGATGCCGTCCTTCACCTCGAGGACGGAGCCGACCTCTTCGACGTCGAGCGAATGGAGGTCGGCGGCCTCGATCTCGCGGAGCAGGATGTCCTTGATCTCGCCGGGGCGAAGCGTCGTCTCGGTAGCCATACGGATGGGCGAATGGGGAGCGTCGAAAAATTTCGGGGGTAGCTTGTGAAAATTATCACAAGGTTGGGGGGCCTGCAAGCGGCGCACCGCCGCCGGCGCCACCCCCCGCACGATGGGCCGGGTTCGATTCCCCCGGCGGCGAATCGATGGCGGCCGGCCGGGCGTTCCCCTCGAATTTGCCACCCATGGCCGGCACGCTCAAGGACCTCAAGGTCTGGCAGGAGGCGGTGGGACTCGCCGCCGACGTCGTGCGCGCCCTGCGCCACGCCAACCGCCGCGAGGTCGAGGTCGTGGCCGAAGCGGCGATGCTCACCGCCCTCGCCCTGGCCGAGCACGTCGCCGAGGGGTACGGACGGTACACGGGCGTCGAGCAGCGGCAGCTCTACCGCGCGGCGCGACGCGACCTGCTTCGGCTCGAGACCCAGCTCGCCGTCGCCCGCCAGGCCGACCTGCTCTCCCCGGCCCACCTGGTCGAGCTGTCCCACCGCGCGCAGCTCGTGGGCCGGCTGCTCGGCGGCTACCTGGTCTACCTCGATCGCCAGCTCGGGAGCGCCGAACGGGTCAGCCGCGACTCCGCTGGTGCCCCCGATTGAACCGCTCGACGAGATCCACGGTGCGGAGCCGGGCCAGCGAGGTGGGACGCGTGCCGGCGATGCGCTGGGCGGTGCTCGAGAGGTGGGACGAGGACGCGAAGCCCAGGACCCGGGCGACGTCGCGCACGTCGTACCCGGGGTTCTTGGCCAGCTCGGCGGCGCCGACGAGGCGCACGAGGTCGATGATCCGCTTCAGGTTGGCGGCCCCGCCGGCGGCGAAGGTCCGGCTGAGGTGCTCGCGGGTGACGCCCAGCGCCTCGGCCAGCGCCGCGGTGCGCACCGGGCGGCCGGAGTACTGGACCACGTAGCGCCAGGCGCCGATCTGGAGCGGCGCCTCGAGCCCGAGCGCGGCCGGGGGCTCGGCCAGGGCGCGGGCGAAGCGGGCCGAATACGCCTGGCGGAGGACGAGCTCGCGCATGGCGTCCTCGTCCACGTCCTCGACCAGCACGTCGGCGAATTCCAGCTCGGCGCAGTGCGCGAGCACCGGCCCGTCGGCGGCGCGCAGCGTGGTGAGGGCGAAGAAGGGGACGCTGGGGAACTCGCGCGCGAACGCGGCGGCGCGCCAGTTGTCGTCGGTGGCCGAGCCCAGGTCCACGATGGCGGCGTCGATGAGCTCGTCGCGGAAGGCGGTGCCGAACTCGGCGACGCCGCGGCGGACCACGAGGCGCCAGCGGCGCCGCGGAAAGGTCTCGCGGGCCATGACGCGCACGCGCTCGCGGGGGGCGAAGACGAGGACGGTGGGAGGCGGGGCGGCCGCCGCGATGCGATCGAGCATGGCTCAGACGGCGGCGAGGCGGGCCGTGACCTGGTCGTGCGCGTGCCGCAGGATGTCGCGGGCGTTGGCGTACGAGATGCGCGTCTGGGCCTCGTCGAACGGCACCCACTTGCAGGCGCTGATCCCCTCGTCGCGCTGGGGACAGGTGCGGGCACGGGGGCTTTCCATGAGGAAGAAGTGGCACACCTTGTGGACCAGCCGGCCGCGGAACTTGAAGTACCAGTCGATGGTGTCGATGGAGCCGCGGACGTCGAGGTCGTCGAGGCCGGTCTCCTCGCCGACCTCGCGCACCGCCGCCGCCTCGGGGTGCTCGCCCTTCTCGATGTGGCCCTTGGGAAATCCCCAGTTCTGGTAGCTGTCGCGGATGAGCAGGTAGAGGGGCTGTCCCCCGCGCATGCGGTAGACCACGCCCCCGGCCGAGGTCTCGAGCCGCGCGTGCCCCCTGGTCACCGCGACCCCTCGGCCGCCGGAAGGGCTTCGGCGTCGAGGGTCGGACGTCCCTCGATGAACTGGCGGACCACGGGGTCGGTGGTGTGCTGGATCTCGTCGACCGTGCCGCACTGGCGCACCCTGCCCTCGTAGAGCATGGCGATGCGGGTGCCCACCGAGTAGGCGCTCTTCATGTCGTGGGTGATCACGACGCCGGTCACGCCCAGGCGCTCGCGGAGGCGGATCATGAGCTGGTCGATGACGGCGCTGGTGACGGGGTCGAGGCCGGTGGTGGGTTCGTCGTAGAGGATGTACTTGGGGCGGGTGGCGATGGCGCGGGCGATGCCGACGCGTTTGCGCATCCCGCCCGACAGTTCGGCGGGGAATTTTTCGGGCACGTCGGCCAGGTCCACCAGGTCGAGGGCTTCGTGGACGCGTTCGGCGATCTCGCGGTCGGTAAGTTCGCCCTGCTTGCGCAGGCCCATGGCGACGTTGTCGGCCACGGTGAACGAGTCGAACAGGGCGGCGAACTGGAAGACGTAGCCCACGCGGGCGCGGAGCTTGTAGAGCTCGCGGCGGGAGAGCTTGGCCACTTCGAGGCCGTCCACCCACACCTGGCCGGCGTCGGGCTCGAGGAGGCCCACGATGTGCTTGATGGCCACGGACTTTCCGCTGCCCGAGTAGCCGATGACCACGACCGTCTCGCCTTCGGGCACGTCCAGCGTGAAGCCGTCGAGGACGACTTTCTGGCCAAACGATTTGTGGACGTCGATGAGACGGATCATGGGCGGGGGTGCACGGGACAAGAAATGTGATGGACGGGACGGGTTCCCGCAAACTGGCCGCCCGGGGGGGGAAAGGAAATGGGCCGGCTTTCGCCGGCCCATGTCGAGGACGGTGCTGTCGTTTTGCCGTCCTACTCCCCTACCGTCCTACCGTCCTACGCAGCGAAGCTGCCGAGCGCCCTGCCCACGTCGCCCTCGCGGAGCCGCTTGAGGGCGCGGTCGCGGAGCTGGCGGACGCGTTCGCGGGTGACGCCAAGCATGGAGCCGATCTCTTCGAGCGTGTGTTCGCGGCCGCCTTCGAGCCCGAAGTACAGGCGCAGCACCTTGGCATCGCGCGGGGGCAGCGTGGAGAGCGCCTGCTCGATCTCGTCCGTGAGGAAGCGGTTCATGGCTTCCTCTTCGGTGTCGGGCATCTCGTCGGCCACGAAGCGTTCGATGAGCGAGCGATCGCCTTCGGGGTCCATGGGGGCGTCGAGGCGCACGTCGCTGGTGTTGAGCGCGGCGAGCGACTGGACGACGTCCACCGAGAGGCCGGTGAGGTGCGA
>JAGWRI010000271.1 GCA_028876525.1 Gemmatimonadota bacterium
GACGGGCACCCGGCCCTTCACCTGCTCGACGACGATCCGGACCACGCGCTGGTGTTCCTCGACGGTCATGGTCGCCGCCTCGCCGGTGGAGCCGCAGGGGACGAGGAAGTGGATGCCCTGCTCGATCTGCCATTCGACGAGCGCGCGGAGGGCGTCCTCGTCCACGGCGCCGGAGTCGGTGAACGGGGTGACGAGCGCGGTGCCGCACCCGGTGAGTCTGGCGGCGGTCATGCGGGAAAGCCTCCCGTGTCGGTGAGGACGTCGCGCAGGGTGAAGATGCCGCGCCGGCCCACGAGCCAGGCGGCGGCGAGCAGGGCGCCCTCGGCGAACACGCGGCGATCGCGCGCCGTGTGGACGAGGCGGATCTGCTCGAACTGCGCGTCGAAGATCAGCTCGTGGATGCCGGGCACCGAGCCGGTGCGCACGCTGGTGATGGGAATGTCGCGGCCCAGCTGCGCGGCAGCCGCGCGGGCGAGGGCGATCGCGGTGCCCGAGGGGGCGTCCTTCTTCTGCGCGTGGTGGGTCTCGATGAGGTGCACGTCGAAGCCGGGAGCGGCGCGCATGGCGCGCGCCGCGGCTTCGACCGTGAGCGTGAACGCGGCCACGCCGAGCGAGAAGTTGGGCGCGGCGAGCAGCGCGCCGCCCACCTGGTTCACGAACGCCTCGACCTCGGGGCGGCGCTCGTCCCATCCCGTGGTGCCGACGACGATCGGGCACCGCGCGGCGGCGGCGACGCGGATGTTCTCCGGCGCCGACTCGGGCGAGGTGAACTCGACCGCGACCTCGGCGCCGTTCAGCGTCTCGGACGTGACCTCGGTGGCGTCGCCCCCCGCCCGGTCGATGCGGGCCACGACCTGGAACCCGTGCGTCGCGGCCAGCGCCTCGACGGCGCGCCCCATCTTGCCCAGTCCGACGATGGCCAGCCGCCTCATGCGCGCTCCCGCTCGAAGAATTCGGCGTGCAGCCGCTGCATCAGCGGCTTGACCTGCTCGTCGTCCACGACCACGGTGAGGTTGATGCCCGTGGCGCTGAGCGAGAGCATGTAGACGCGGACGTTGCCCAGCGCCTGGAGAGCGCGCGACATCGAGGCGCCGCCGTCGCTGATGCCGGTGCCGACGATGGCCACGATGCCGCGGTTGCGCTCGATGGCCACGTCGCCCAGGGCGCGCAGGTCGACGATGATCGCGTCGAGGTGCGTGGGATCGTCCACCGTGAGCGACACCGAGACCTCGGACGTCGCGACCACGTCCACCGAGGTCTTGTGGTCCTCGAAGACCTTGAACAGCCGGTGCAGGAATCCCTCGGCGAGCAGCATCTTGGGCGACCGGACCTTGACCAGGCTCACGTTGCTCTTGCCGGCGATGGCGGTCACCGGGCGCCGCGGCGCATCGAACGTGATCATCGTGCCGGCCGACGCCGGATTGCGCGAGTTGAGCACGTACACCGGGATGCCGAGCCGCACGGCGGGCGCGATGGTGCTGGGGTGCAGCACCTTGGCGCCGAACGAGGCCAGCTCCGACGCCTCGTCGAACGCCACGCGCTCGATGAGGCGGGCGTTCTTCACCACGCGGGGGTCGGCGGTGAGCATGCCGTCCACGTCGGTCCAGACTTCGATGGCCTCGGTGTGCAGGGCGGCGCCGAACAGCGACGCGCTGTAGTCTCCGCCCCCGCGGCCGAGCGTGGTCGTGATTCCGCTCGACTTCGCCGTGCCGATGAAGCCGCCGAGCACGGGAATCTCGCCGTTGCGGACGATGGGCCCGAGAATCCGGTGCGCGGCCTCGGCAATCGCGTCCACGTCGGGCTCGGCCTTCATGAAGTGGTCGTCGGTGATCATCACCTGGCGCGCGTCCACGTGGACCGCGGGCAGCCCGGCGGCGCGGAAGGCGGCGGCGGCAAGGAGCGAGGACAGCATCTCGCCGATGGCCGCGATGGCGTCCTGGCTGCGCGGCGTCAGGTCGCCCAGCACCGACAGGGCGCCGGCCAGGCTGGCCAGCTCGTCGAACATCGCGCCCATCTCGCTCACCACGTCGTGCGCCTCGCGCGTGCCGCCCAGCAGGGCCTCGGCCTCGGCCAGGTGCCGCTCGCGCAGGGCCTCGACGCTGCGCAGGGCCAGGAGCAGCTGGCCGCCCGCCGACTGGGCGGCGACCTCGAGGAGGATGTTCGTGGCGCCGCCCAGCGCC
Organism: Gemmatimonadota bacterium; assembly: GCA_028876525.1. Lineage (GTDB taxonomy): Bacteria > Gemmatimonadota > Gemmatimonadetes > Gemmatimonadales > Gemmatimonadaceae > JAGWRI01. The sequence goes on from JAGWRI010000271.1 coordinate 2,181, forward strand.
GACACGACCACGATGGGCGCGCGCGAACGGCGCGACTCCACGATCGCGGCGGCCCGCCGGATGGCGGCCGCGTCGGTGACCGAGGTGCCGCCGAACTTGAGGACGATCACGGGCGGTCGAGCAGGCCGCGCGCGGCCATCAGCTCGGCATTGAGCACCGACGCCCCGGCCGCCCCGCGGACGATGTTGTGCGCCATGGCCACGAGCTTGACGTGGAATACCGGGTCGGCGCGCACGCGCCCGACCACGACGGCCATGCCCTCTCCCTCCATCGCGTCGCGCCGCGGCTGCGGGCGGTCGGGCTCGTCGCGCACGACCAGCGGCCGCTCGGGCGCCGTGGGCAGCCCCCTGGCCTCTTCGGCGCCCCGCCACTCGCGCAGCTCGGCCAGCACCTCGGTTGCGCCGGCTGGCTTCTCGAACTCGACCGACAGGCAGACCGTGTGCCCGTGCTCCACCGGCACGCGGTTGGCGTGCGCCGACACGGCGAACGGCGCCGGCCGGATGGCCCCGTGACTCACGTGGCCGAGCATCTTGTTGACCTCGATCTCGATCTTCGGCTCCTCGTCCTTGATGTACGGAATGACGTTGCCGAGGATGTCGAGGCTGGGCACGCCGGGATAGCCGGCGCCCGAAACCGCCTGCATGGTGGCCATGAAGAACCGCCGGACGCCGAACCTGGCGTGCAGGGGCGCAAGCACCATGGCCGCCGGGATCGAGGCGCAGTTGGCGTTGGTGACGATCGCGCCGGTCCACTGCCGCCGCTCCCGCTGCGTCGGAAGCACGTCGAGGTGCTGCGGATTCACCTCGGGCATGAGCAGGGGGACGTCGGGGTCCATCCGGTAGCTCTTGGCATTGCTGAGCACGATCCGGCCGGCCCGGGCGAAGGCGGGCTCCACCTCGCCGGCCGCGGACGCGTCGAGCGCCGAGAAGACCAGCTCGGCGTCCACGGCGGCCGGATCGCAGGCCAGCACCGGCATGGCGGCCACCCGTTCGGGAATCCGGTCGTCGCCGATCCACCGCGCGGCCTCGGCGTACGGCTTTCCCGCCGACCGCTCGGAGGCCGCGAGCGCGGTGATCTCGAACCAGGGGTGGCCGGCGAGGAGGCGGACGAACGCCTGGCCCACGGCGCCGGTGGCGCCGAGGATGCCGACACGATATTTGCGAGCGGGGGCGGAGGGCATGGGGAGCGGTTCAGGAATTCAACAGCGCGCGGGTCATCCGCACATAAGCGTCCACCGCGCGACGCAGTTCCCCGATTTCCACGAATTCGTCGGGAGTGTGGGCCACGGTGATGGATCCCGGGCCGAACAGCAGCGGCGTGCCCCACCGGTCGAGCAGGGGAATGTCGGACGTGTACGCCACGGGCGCGGTATCGAAGCCCGGGAGCGTGTGGAATCGCTGCGGGGGAATGTGCGATCCCCAGTCCAGCTCGGCGCGCCCCTCGGCCCATCGGACGAGCTGCGCCCGGAGGGGCGTCACGTCCTGCACCAGCCGGAACATCACCTCGGCCTCGCAGAGCGCGGGCACGATGTTGGCCTCCGTGCCGCCGTGGACCGTGCCGATGTTCAGCGTCGTGGCGCCGAGCACCGGGTCGGAGGGCAGATCGATGTCGTGGATGGTCGGGAGGAGGCCGAGCATGGGCTCGATGGCCGATTCGCCCAGGTGCGCATACGCGGAGTGCGCGGCGCGTCCGCGGGTGCGGATGATGACCCGCTGGGAGCCCTTGGCGCCACTGGCCAGCTTGCTCTCCGTGGGCTCGCCGTTGATGAGCCACTTGCTGGTGGCCGGGAGGTGGTTGGCCGCCCGGGCGCCATCGGAGTTCTTCTCCTCGCCGACCACGAACAGGAGGTCCACGCGGTGCTCGCCCGCCTCGGCGAGCTGCTGGGCGGCCACCATCATCGCCGCGGCGATGCCCTTGGCGTCGCACGACCCGCGCCCATAGAGGCGGTTGCCCTCCAGCCGCGGCGAGACGTACGGGGGCACCGTGTCGAGGTGCGTCGAGAGGGTGACGCCGTGGCCGTCGCGCGTGGCCCAGACGTTCGCGCGCCCGGGCGCGACCTGCTGCAACTCGACGTTCCACCCGCCGGCCACGAGCCAGCGGGACACGAAGTCGACGGCGCCCGATTCGGCGCCGCTGGTGGACTGGATGGCGAGGAGTTCCGCCGCGAGGGCCACGACGTCTGTCATGGGCCAAAGTTATCAGGATCGACGCACGGCGGGAGATGCGCGCGCGCCTCCGGGCGACGACGGGGGCCGGGCGAGGCCCGGCGCCGAGGGAACCCGGCCGGCGCCGGGCGGGGCGCTACCAGCCGGCGGCGACGCCGAACAGCATCTGCCCGTCGTTGTAGCTGCGGGCGCCGCGTTCGATGGCGCCGCTGTCGTAGTTGTCGGTGAACGCCATGGAGAGCGACACGGCGCCGTTCATCCGGTACCGGAACTCGGTGTTCGACGAGACCAGGAACTGCGACACGTCGCTGGCGCTGGGCTGCCAGGAGGTGGAATGCGAGAGGTCCAGCCGATCGTCGAATGCGTGGTGGAACTTGGCCAGCCAGGAGAGGCGGGCGATGCGCTGGTCCGGAAAATGGACCGTGCTGTCCATCGGATTCGTCCGTTCGGCGGAGAGCGCGAGGCTGAGGCTGGCGTCGGTGGACTTGGTCTGGTGGATGGCCCAGCGAGCGCCCGCGCCCAGGCTGTAGCGCGAGGCGATGCGCTTCTCGAGGTTGGACTCGAAGCTGGTCGTGACGAAGCTCGACACCGGGGCCAGCGGCCTGACGTTCGCGGTGAGCGTGGCGAGCCACAGGCGCTTGGTGACGGAGCGGGGGCCGTCGTTGACCGACGCCTCGCCGTACTGCGTCTGCAGCTCGCTCGCGAGGCCGAGGCTGGAGTCCACGCGGGCCAGCCTGCCGTCGACGCCGATGATCTGCTGCTGGTTGTTTCCGAAGAAGACGTTGGCGTTGGCCAGCGCGCTGGCGCGCCAGAGCTTGGGGGGCGCGGCGGGCGCGGGGTTCTTGGGAGCGGCAGGCGCGCGCCCGGGGAGGGCGGCGACGAACGGGAAGGCCAGCGCGAGGGCGCCGGCCCGCGGGAGCGACAAGGTCCACGGCATGCCGAAAAATATCGTGCCCGGCCGCCGGATGAACCCGCCGGTGCGAGATCGTGACACGCCTCGGCGCGGCGCGGGGCGCGTCGCGCGGGGAGGATGCCGGGGCCGGGTCTCGAACCCGGATGGGGTTGCCCCCAAGGGATTTTAAGTCCCTCGCGTCTACCAGTTTCGCCACCCCGGCGGGGGAAATGAAAAGGGAGCGGCCGAAGCCGCTCCCCATTCTACATCATCCCGGACCAGAGCGGGAAACGGGACTCGAACCCGCGACCCCAACCTTGGCAAGGTTGTGCTCTACCAACTGAGCTATTCCCGCGTGCCCCCAATATAGCCGCCGCCGGTGGCGGGCGACAAGAAGTTCAGGGCCGCTCACCGAGGGCGTGCACGGCATACCAGATGCTCCACGCCACGAGCCCCGAGAGTGACGCGTCGCCGCCGTTGGCCGTGGCCCGGCCGTCTTCGTCCACCAGGGCGGCGGCGAATCCGCCATCGAGCGGCGCCCGGCGGAACCACCGCAACGCCGCCGACGCGTCGGGGCCGATCAGACGCGCGCAGCGCTGCGCCAGTTCGGCCGCCGGGGCACCCATCGCCTTGGCGGTGCGCCGGTAATCGGAGTCGTGCCGCTCCACGAATTCATACAACGGCAGCCAGAGCGCCGACCCCGCCGGATCGTCGAGCAGC
>JAGWRI010000272.1 GCA_028876525.1 Gemmatimonadota bacterium
CGCGTGGAGAAGCTCGGCATCATCTTCCTCGACGAGATCGACAAGATCGCCGGCGAGCGGTCGCAGATGGGCGGACCCGACGTGTCGCGCGAGGGCGTGCAGCGCGACCTCCTGCCGATCGTCGAAGGCTCCAACGTCCAGACCAAGTACGGGATGGTGAAGACCGACCACATCCTGTTCATCGCCGCCGGCGCGTTCCACGTGTCCAAGCCCAGCGACCTGATTCCCGAGCTGCAGGGGCGCTTCCCGATCCGCGTCGAGCTCAAGCCGCTCACCGAGGCGGACTTCGTGCGCATCATGACCGAACCCGAGAACGCGCTCACCAAGCAGTACGCGGCGCTGGTCGCGGCCGAGGGCGCCAAACTGACCTTCACCGACGACGGCATCCGCGAGGTCGCCCGCATCTCGGCGCTGGTCAACGAGCGCATGGAGAACATCGGCGCCCGGCGGCTGCACACCGTGATGACCACCCAGCTGGAGGAGATCCTCTACGAGTTGCCCGACCGCGGCACCGGCGAGATCGTGGTGAACGCCGACGTCGTGCGCGAGAAGCTCAAGGCCATCGTGGAAGACGAGGACCTCCGGCGGTACATTCTCTAGGCGTCCCTCCCCTCCCTACCGTTCCGAGCCATGCCGAAGCCCGTCAGAGCAGACGCACCGAGCGCCGCCCAGCCGGAATCGCAGCCGCCGCACCGCGACTTCCTGCAGATCACCGACTTCACGCGCCCCGAGCTGGAGCAGCTGTTCGCGTTGGCCGAGCAGATGCGCGCCGGCACGTACGCGAAGAAGCCCCTGGCCGGGAAGTCGCTGGCCATGATCTTCATGAAGGCGTCCACGCGCACCCGCGTGTCGTTCGAGGTCGGCACCTTTCAGCTCGGCGGGCACGCGCTGTTCCTCTCGCCGCGCGACGTGCAGCTCGGCCGCGGGGAGCCCATTGCCGACACGGCGCGCGTGCTGTCGCGCTACGTGGACGGCGTCATGATCCGCACCTTCGCGCACCAGGACGCCGAAGTGCTGGCCCGGTACGCCAGCGTGCCGGTGATCAACGGGCTCACCGACATGGTGCACCCCTGCCAGGTGCTGGCCGACGTGCTCACGGTGAAGCAGCACCTGGGCACCTACGACGGGAAGGTCGTGGCCTGGATCGGCGACGGGAACAACATGGCCAACTCGTGGATCAACGCCGCCAACCGGTTCGGGTTCGAGCTGCGGCTGGCCTGCCCCGAGGGCTACGAGCCGGCCGATCATCTGCTGGCCGAGGCGAAGAAGCACGCCAACGTCACCGTGACGCGCGACCCGATGGCCGCCGCCGAGGGCGCGCACGTCGTGACCACGGACGTGTGGGCCTCGATGGGACAGGAGCAGGAGGCGAAGACGCGCGCCAAGGCGTTCGCCAGGTTCGTGGTGAACGGCAAGCTCATGAAGAAGGCCGACCCGAAGGCGATCTTCCTCCACTGCCTGCCGGCGCACCGCGGCGAGGAGGTCGCCGCCGACGTGATCGACGGGCCGCAGAGCCGCGTGTGGGACGAGGCGGAGAATCGCCTGCACGTGCAGAAGGCCATCATGGCCACGCTGATGGGGTGACGACGGCCGCCCGTCACCCCATTCCCGGCATCCTCCACTCGGGCTCCTGCGGCCGCGCCCCGATCACGAACCCCACCATCGCCGCGCGCGCCAGGTCCAGCGCTCGCCGCCGCCGCGCGCCCTCGCCCTGCTTGCGCGCGCTCCCCCGCGGCACGCCGTCCAGCGCCCCCGCGATGGTGAGCGTGGCCAGCCCGTGAGCCTCGGCCCAGAGCTGAGCGCCGACGCGGTCCGGCTTCCCTCCGGCGATCAGCCCCTCGCGCTGCGCCTCGGCCACGACATTCGCGAACACGGATAGCACCTCGGCCTGCCGCGCCGGGATCGGCGACCCCTCGGAGGCCGGCGGCACGGGCGGGGTGCCGTACATGAACCGGAAGCGCGACGGCTGGTCGAACGCGAACCGCACGTATTCGGCGCCCACGGCGATGAGCCGGAACAGCGCCGCCATCGCGCCCGTGAACGGGGCGGGGAGCTCGGGGGCGCGGATCGCCGACAGCAGCCGCGCGTAGCCGTCGTCGGCCACCGCCAGCACCAGCGCTTCCTTGCTCGCGAAGTGGTGGTACGCGGCGGCGTGGGTCACGCCGACCTTGCGGGCCACCTCGCGCAGGCTGAGGCCCAGCGGGCCGTGCTCGGGCTCGAGGGCCAGCGCCGCCTCGATGAAGGCGTCGCGGAGATTCCCGTGGTGGTACGTCTGCTCGGCCAGGAGCTCCCCTTGCGCGGGTCCGGCCACCAATCTAATCTTACCGGCGGTAACTTACCAATGGTAACATCAGATGAGACCGCCCACTGCCCGGATGGGACCGATGACCGACGCGTGCCAGGAGATCCCGCTTCCCCTCGCCATTCCCGGCTACCGCGTGCCGGCCATGCTCTCGCTGCCTGCCGGACGACCGGTGGGGGGCGTGCTGCTCGTGCCCGGGTCGCTCTATTCCGACGTCAACGGCGACTACCCGGCGTGGAACGCGTTCCCGCACACCTCCGGCCACATCGCCCGTCAGATGGCCCGGCGCGGGCTCGTCGTGTACCGGTTCGCCAAGCTGGGGCCCGGCACGGGGAGCGAGGTCACCGACGCCGATGCGGCGGTCGGAATCCGTACGTGGGCCGGCCGGATGACGATCGCCCGGCTCGCCCTCGCCGCGTTTCGCGCCGCGCTGGCCGAACGAGGGATCATCGTGCCCCGCCTCGTGCTCGCCGGACACAGCGAGGGCGCGGTGGTGGTCTCGGTGCTGGCCCGCGACGGCGTGGACGCCGACGGCGTGGCGCTGCTGGCCGGGCCCGCGGTGGGCATCCTGAGCGTGATGCGCGAGCAGGTGCCGGCCATGCGTCCCCCGGACGACCGCGAGGCGATCGCCGCCGACCTCGAGCAGGTGATCGCCGCCATCATGAACGGTGATCCGTTGCCCGCGTGGGTAAAGGAGCGCGAGGGCATCGGCGGCCTGGCCCTGATGCCGCCGGAGGCGCACCGCTACCTCCGCGACTCGGAACTCACGCATCCTGCCGAAACGATTGCCGGCTATGCCGGACCGTTGCTCGTCGTGCAGGGCACCGCCGACCAGAACCTCGGCGTGCACCACGCCGAGCGGCTGCGCGACGCCCACGTACTCGGGCCCACCGAGCTCGTGCTGCTCGACGGGCTGTCACACATGTTCAAACGCCTCCCGCCCGGCGTGGACGGGCAGGAGGCGTTCGGGTTCCCGGGCGAGACCGACCCGCGCGTGGCGGCCGCGGTCGCGCGGTGGATCGAAGGGTTGACGGTCGGCGGGTAAGGGTCGGCCGCCTACCGCCCCAGCGTCAGCAGCGTGAACGAATTGGGCAGCACCGGCGGCCGGCCGCGCTGCCCTTCGGGGCGCGGGCCGAACTTCGCCGTCACCGTGAACAGCTCGTGCGACACCGGGTCCAGCTCCATCGTGCGCGCGCCCTCCTCGGTCCGGGCCGTCTGGACCACCGTGTACTTGTCCGGGGCGTCTTCGTGGATCACGGTGATCGTCCCGTCGCCGCACGACGCGAACGCGAGCTGCGTCGCGGCGTCGAAGCGCGTGGCGTCCACGCCCTGGCCGATCGGCACCGTGGCGACGAGCCTGCCGGCCGCGGCGTCGGACACGGCCATCACGCCGCTGCGGCAGCCGCTGAACAGCCGGTGGTGCGCGGCGTCGATGGCCAGTCCGGTGGGCGATTTGCACGGCGCGATGGACCAGGAGCGCGTGACCTTGCGGGCGGCGACGCTCACCTCGTCGATCTCGGCTTTGTCCTCGATGTTCACGAACAGGTGGCCGGCGCCGTCGGCAATGCCGAACTCGGGCTTGCCGGTGAGCGGGATGTTGGCCACGAGCGTGCCGCTGCGGGGATCGATCATCGAGACCATGCCGGCGTCGCCGTCCATGGCGAAGACGTGGTTCGTGCCGGCGTCGTAGATGATGCCGTCGTCGTCCACGGCGGCGTGGATCTTCTTCACGACTTTGAGGGTCTTGAGGTCGATCATCCGCACCGCGCTGTCGGCCCCCGACGTGGCGAACGCGCGGCCGGTGCCATAGGCGAACGCCACGCCGTGGGCGCGCTCGAACCCGGGAATTTCGGCGATCACCTTGCCGCCGTGCTCCTCGACCACCATGAAGCGGTTCTCGCGGGCGACGAACGGGCGGTGGCCGGCGGTGTCGAGCGTGACGTAGTCCCAGCCGCCGTCTCCGCCCAGGACGTGGGTGGCGGTGACGTGGTAGTTCGGGCTCCGGGGCGGCACCAGCGCGAGGGCGAGTGCGGCGAGGGCGGGCAGGGTCCTGAACGGCGGCATGGCGGCTCCTGGAAGGGGAGGGAAAGGGCGGCGGCCGGCGTGATCGCGCGACGGTGCCCGTTCCTTGCGCTCATACGCGCCGCGCGCGTGTGACGTTACCTGACGCGGGGATTACATTCCCGGGGTGCCACCGGCGCGAGGGACGTGCGCCGCGCCGCGACTCCAACCCGCGTGTCCCCATGCCAGAGCTCGGCAAGCCCGCCCCCGCGTTCACGCTCGACACCGATGCCGGCGACCGACTGTCCCTCGGGGACCTCAAGGGCCGGCCCGTCGTCCTCTACTTCTACCCCAAGGACGACACCAGCGGCTGCACCACCGAGGCCTGCGAATTCCGCGACGCCTTCCCGCGATTCAAGAAGTCGAAAGCCGTCGTCCTGGGCGTGTCGCCCGATTCGGTGGAGAGCCACCGGAAGTTCAAGGCGAAGTACGGCCTGCCGTTCACGCTGCTCGCCGACGCGGGGCACGCGGCGGCGGAGCGGTACGGCGTGTGGAAGGAGAAGTCGATGTACGGGCGGAAATACATGGGAGTCGAGCGCACGACGTTCGTGATCGACGCGAACGGCAGGATCGCGAAGGTATTCCAGAAGGTGAAACCGGCGGGCCACGCCCAGGACGTCGAGGCCGCGCTCGCCGAACTCTGAGGTCCCCGATGTCCAGGCGCATCGTTCCGGTCGTCGTCGCGGTGGCCGTCCTTGCCGCGTGCAAGGGCTCCGAATCGCCGATCTCCCACGCCCCGACCACGCTCGCCATCGTGTCGGGTTCCAATCAGACGGGAGATCCGTCGAAGGCGCTGGCCGCGCCGCTCGTCGTGCGCGCCACTGACGCCGCCGGGCGCGTCGTGTCGGGCGTCGCCATCGGGTGGGCCGTGACCGGGGGCGGGAGCGTGAGCCCCCCGACGGCGACGACCGACGCCCAGGGGCAGGCAAGCGGCACCTGGACGCTGGGCCCCACGCCGGGCACGCAGACCGCCACGGCCACTGGCAGCGCGATGAGCGGCGCCGCGGCGGCGTTCGTGGCCGGCAACGGCCCCACGATCGCCGGCACGGTCTCGATCGCCAACCCCGACCCCACCAGCTTCTTCTCCGCCCAGCGCGCCCCGGCACGCTCGCGGGCGCCGCGCGCCTCGGTCGCGCCGCGCTACTCGAGCGGCGGGCTGGTCGTGACCTTCCACGGCGCGCCGTTCCACGCCGCGGCCGCCGGGTCGCCCGCCTACCGCTCGCTGGCCGTGGCGCAGAGCACCGCCGCCGCCCTGCAGCAGCGGGTGGCCGCGCTCACCGTGGGCCTCGCGGTGGGCAGGGTCCGCGTGTCGCCGGCGATTCTCGCCGCGCACGTCGCGCTCACCGACAGCACGAAGGTCGCGCAGGTGATGGCCGTGCTGCGCGCCGACCCGTCGGTGGCCAGCGTGACGCGCGATCTGATCTACACCATCCGCGACGGCGCGCCGGCGCCGCAGGCGGTGCGGTTCGTGCCATTCCGCGGCGCGGCGGTGGGCAGCGCCCGCCCGGCGGGCGCCGCCACCGCGC
>JAGWRI010000273.1 GCA_028876525.1 Gemmatimonadota bacterium
AGAGCATCCGGTCCACGATCGAGAACATGGCAGTGTTGGCGCCGATGCCGAGGGCGAGGGTGACCACTACCGCGATGGTGAAGCCGGGCTTGCTGCGCAGGCCGCGGGCGGCGTAACGGGCGTCCTGCAGGAAGGCTTCGAGGAAGGGGGGCATGGCGGTGGGTCGGCGACTCGGTGAGTCGGGGGAACGGCGCGAAACGACGGAAGGGGCGCCGGCCGGCAGGCGCTCCTCCTTGGACAGCCCTACGGGCGAGACCGTTGCCCGGTTACACGGCCCGAAGGGCGATCACGGGGTCCATGCGCGCCGCGGCTGGCGGGCTCCCCGAAAGCAGCCGTCCGCATGACTCGCCGTCACCGCCGACCGCTCGTATGTTGACGGCTGCCCCCCGCCACATCGTTCCCCACCCCGCCATGCGCCGCCTCCTCCTCGCCCTCGCCCTCCTCCTCGCCCCCGCCGCCCCGACCGCCGCCCGTGCCCAGGTCCAGACGCACGATCTGGTGATTCTCGGCGGCTGGCTGTTCACCAGCACCGACACGGTGCGCATCCACAACCCGGGCATCCTGATCCGCGCCGGCAAGTTCCAGCGCGTGGGGGGCGACCTGTCCGAGGTGCAGCCCGGCGCCGACACGATCCGCCTGTCCGACGACGAGACCATCACGCCCGGGCTGTTCGACCTGCACGCGCACTACCACATCCAGCTGTTCGGCAACGGCCGCGTGGACGAAACGAAGGCCTATCCGTCGCTCTTCCTGGCCAACGGGGTCACCAGCACGTGGCCGGCGGGGGAGATGAACGCCGATTCGATGCGCGCCCTGCGCATCCGCATCGACCGCGGGCTCGAGCCGGGCCCGCGCCTGCTCAACTCGGGCCCCTACTTCGGCACGGCGCGCCCCGGCTGGCCGCGCAACATCAGCGTCGACTCGATATACGAAGAAGTGGATCACTGGGCCGAGCTGGGCGTGAAGGGGTTCAAGGCCAAGGGCATCGCCCCGTACCAGCTCAGGGCGCTCATCGAGCGGGCGCACGTGCACGGGCTCACGGTCACCGGGCATCTCGACTCCGGCTGGCACGGCACCGTGAACCCGCGCGACGCGATCCTGATGGGCATCGACCGCATCGAACACTTCATGGGCGGCGACGCCTACCCGGCCGACCGGTCGGCGTACGCGTCGCTGGAGAACTTCACCGACTCGACGTTCCGGTCGCCGGCCTACCAGCGGGAGTTCCAGCTCTTCATCCAGCACCACGTCTACTACGACGCCACGCTCAGCGCGTACGGCTACTTCGGCAAGCGCGACCCGCAGGTGTTCGCCTACTTCACCGACGAGAAGCGGTTCCTCACCCCCTACGCGCGCAGGATCGTGGACTCGCGTCCGCCGCGGCCGCCCATCGAGCAGTTCGAGAAGATCTACTGGGTGAAGCGCAAGGAGATCAAGGCGTTCTACGACGCGGGCGGAAAGGACCTGATCACGCTGGGCACCGACCATCCGAGCTGGGGCGAGTGGTTCACTCCCTTCTCGGTGCACCGCGAGCTGCTCTCGTTCGTGCTGTCGGGCATCCCGCCCTACGCCGCGCTGCGATTCGCGACGATCAACGCCGCGCACGCCATGGGGCTGGGCGACCGGCTGGGCTCCATCGAGACCGGCAAGTGGGCCGACGCGGTGATCGTGAACGGCAATCCGCTAGCCGACATCCGCGTGATGCGCTTTCCGCGCGCCGTGATCAAGGCCGGCGTGGTGTACGACCCCACGAAGCTCGAGAACGCGGTGGTGGGCACGATCGGCCCGGCGACCCCGGCCGACACGATCTTCTGGCTGGGCGGGACGAAGGGGGTGTTCCGGTAGCCGCTACGGGCCGCGATAGGGCAGCGTGGCCAGGAAGTCGCGCAGATAGTGCCCCCACACGGCGGGCAGCGAGTGCGTGCCGTGCCCGTGCGTGTTGGGGCCCTCGGGGATCTCGACGAACTTCACGTCCTTGGCCTTCCTGATGAAGGGATAGATGAGCTGGTCGTTGAGGTCCGGCGGGTTGATCAGGTCATCCATCGAGTTGATGGCCAGCACGGGCGCCGTGATGGCGCTCATGTGCGACGACGGATCGTAGAAGCGCGACGAGTTGAAGGCGTACCACTCGTCGTTGGCGTCCATGGTCTGGAGCCCGTGCGCCACGTAGGCGCGAATCACCGAGTCGGCCATGTCGCGCGTGGGCGCTTCGCGCTGCTGGACCAGCGGCGCGCTCACCAATACGTACAGTATCTGGAGCGCCGCGCTGAAGCCGACCTTGGGCTGAGCCTTGTAGTCGCCGCCGTCCCACGCCGGATCCATGCGGATGTCGTCGAGGATCATCCGCCGCATCATGCGGTTGCGCCCGGCGATCTGCGTCGGCGCACAGGCCAGCGGCACGAGCCCGTCCATGAAATCGGGGTACATGTACCCCCAGACCCACGAATGCATGCACCCCATGGACGTGCCCATGATGAGCCGCGCGTGGTTCACGTGCAGGCCCTCGGTGAGCAGCAGGTGCTCGCCGCGCACCATGTCGTCGTAGGTGTATTCCGGAAAGTGGGCATGCATCCCGTTGCTCGGCTTGCTCGACCCGCCGTGCCCGATGTCGTCGGGGAGGATCACGTAGTACTTCGCCGTATCGAGGAGCTCGCCCGGGCCGAACAGAACGCCGGCGAAGTTCCTGGACAGGAAGCCGCGGCCCGTGCCCCCCGTGCCGTGGAGCACCATCACCGCGTTGCGCACGGTGCCCGCGGCGTCGCGCCGCGGCTTGCCCAGGGCGGTGTAGTGCAGGCGGAGCGTGTCGAGCGTCTGGCCCGACTCGAAGCGGAAGTTGTGAACGTAGAAGTCGCCCTGCGTGCCCTGGCCATAGGCGGCCGTGGCGACGAGGAGCATGGCGAACGCGAGCCGGCGCACGAGTTCCTCCCGATGGATGGGCGAGGGCCAATCTACGCCCGCCGGCCGGGCCGGCCAGTGCGCTTCCCTGCCCCGGTCGCTCCCAGTAGCTTGCCCACACCGCGCCCCTCGCACCGTTCGGAGTCCGGATGCCGTCCAACGCCCAGCTCGCCGCCCTGTTCGCCCGCCTCTCCTACCGCGAGGGCGACTTCACCCTCGCCTCGGGCGCGAAGAGCAGCTTCTACCTCGACGCCAAGCAGGTCACCTACCACCCCGAGGGCGTGGCGCTGGTGGGCCGCGCGGTGCACGCCGTGGCGCGCGAATTCGGCGCCGAGGCCGTCGGCGGGCCCACGATGGGCGCCGACGCGATCGTGCTGAGCGCGGTGTACGCGTCGGCCGGCACCGACCGGCCGCTCACGGGGTTCGTCGTGCGCAAGGAGCCCAAGAAGCACGGGCTGGGCAAGTGGATCGAGGGAATCGACCCGCGGGGCATGAACGTGGCGATCGTGGACGACGTGATCACGTCGGGCGGCTCGCTGCTCAAGGCCGCCGAGCACGTGCGCGAGGCGGGGGCGCAGATCGTGGTCGCCATGGGGCTGGTGGACCGCGAGCAGGGCGGGCGCGAGGCCATCGAGGCAGCGGGCTTTCCCTTCCGCGCCGTGTGCACGCTGTCCGACGTTCGCGCGCAGTTCAGGAGCGCCCGGTGACCGCGGTCGCCCTGCCGGGCCTCGACGCCCTGGAAGGCGCCGACCGCCTGATCAAGGCGGTGATGCCGCCCACGCCGCAGTACCGCTGGCCCCTGCTCGAGCGGCTGGTGGGCACCACGCTCTGGGCCAAGCACGAGAACCACACGCCGCTGGGTGCGTTCAAGGTGCGCGGCGGACTGGTCTATATGGATCTGCTCAAGCGCACCGAGCCGGACATGGAAGGCGTGGTCACGGCCACGCGGGGCAACCACGGGCAGTCGGTGGCGTTCGCCGCCGCCCGCCACGGGCTCAAAGCGGCCGTCGTCGTGCCGCACGGCAACAGCCGCGAGAAGAACGACGC
>JAGWRI010000274.1 GCA_028876525.1 Gemmatimonadota bacterium
CCTCCCCGCCCACCGCGGCCCGCCCTCTCGGGCGGGCTCACGTAGTAGCCCACCCACCGCGAGTCGTCGGAGAACGCGGGCTGCGAGCCCACGGGAATCGTGTACACGCGATCGCCGTCCAGATCCTTCACGAACAGCGTGTCGTCGCCGTCGTTGGGCGCATAGACGTAGGTCGCCCACTTCCCGTCGGGCGACAGATCGGCCGAGGCGATGCGCTTCCACCGGCCGTAGTCGCCGACGTTGAGGATCCTGAGCGCCGAATCGGGGGCCGCGGCCACGGCGGGACGAGCGGGGCGCGGGCCCTGCCCGCGCGCGGCGGCCGCGAGCGCGGCGAGAACGAGAACGAGGGCGGCTGCCCGGTGAGCGGTGGCGCGCATGGCGGCTCCGGTGCGTGCTGGGGAACGAACGCGACGGTCGAGCCACCATCATGCAGGGCGGTACGGCGGGCGACAAGGCGGCCCGCGCCGCGGCGGTCAGCGCGCGTTGGGCCGGAACGGGAGCCCGGCGCGTTCCAGGCTCGGCGCCTCGTCGTGGCGCAGCCGCAGGACGCCCATCCCCTCGCGGCGCACGATGCGGAGCAGCGCCTCGCCCCCGCGGTAGACGGTGAGGCCGTCGGGCGGCGACGCGCCGGGTGCGGTCGCGAACGGGCCGCCGGGCAGCACTGCGCGCAGCACGGCCATCGTCTCGCCGTTCAGCGCCCAGCGATCGCCCGCGCTGGCCACCCGGCGGCGGAAGGGCGCGAGCAGCTCGTCCACCGCGGCCCACGCGGTGCTCGGCAGGTAGGGCGGGCCGGGGAACGCGAGACTGAATTCGTCGGCACCGCGGCGCAGGCACCAGTCGAGCAGGCGCCAGCCCTCGTCGGCCGGGTAATCCTCGCTGCGCAGCTGGACGGTCGGCACGGAGCGGGCGCCGGTCAATGGGCGCGCGCGGCGAACGCGGCGCGCGCCTTGCCCGCCGCCTTGACCGAGTACATCAGGTGGTCGGCGGCGATGACGAGGTCGGTCACCGACGGCGGCGCCTGGCGGAAGGTCATCACGCCGATGCTGAACGTGACCGGCCATTCGTGAGCCGACATCGCCTGGTTGAGCGCCAGTTCCACCTTCACGACCGCCTGACGGGCCGCCGCGTCGTCGGCCTGGGGCAGGAGCATGGCGAACTCGTCGCCGCCGAGCCGGGCCACCAGGTCGGTGCGTCGCGTCGTCCGCATCAGCTCGGCGCCGACCGCGGCCAGAAGCTCGTCGCCGACGGCGTGGCCCAGCCGGTCGTTCACGTCCTTGAAATTGTCGACGTCGAGGAAGGCCACGCTCACGGGCTGCTCGTAGCGGCGGGCGCGGTCGAGCTCCCGTTCCGCGAGCTCCGTGAAGTGCCGCGAATTCAGGAGGCCGGTCAGGAAATCGGTGCGCGCCAGGCGCTGCTCGACGGCGTGCGCGCGGCGGAGCTCGGCGAGCAGCAGGGCCACGACGATGAAGAAGCCCAGCCGGATGGACATGTTCCAGACGTGCAGGCCCGGCATGGAATAGACGTGGCCGCTGGCGACGTCGGCGATGAGCCAGGCGATCGCGGCCAGAGCGCACATCACGAGCGCGAGGGGGCGCGCCGAATACCATGCGGTGAGGCCCACCGGGATCAGGTAGAACAGCGACAGGCTGATCTCGAATCCCGTCGCGTAGTCCACCCAGCCCAGCGCGGCAACGAGCGCCGTGCCGGCCACCGCCCAGAAGGCGGGGCTCCGGTTCTCGGGCAGGGAGCGCATCCGGTCGGTCGGCATGTCAGACGGCGCGCGCCTCGGCCAGCCAGTCCCACGGGAGGCCGGCGTGGAGACGGCGCGGCGGGGTGAGATTCTCGGTGGTCCAGGAATACCGCACGCGCGAAACGCGGAACGGCCGGAATCCGGCCAGCGTCAGCGCGGCCGACAGCTCGTCGTGCACGTAGTGCTTGGTGGGCACCCCCTCGATGGCCACCACGCCTGCTTCCAGCCGGCGCATCCCGGGATGGAAGTCGTATGACGACGCGCGGCGCGGCGCGGTGCGGCGGCGGACGGATTCACAGAACGCCGCCGACTCCAGCGACGGCACGACCACGATGGCCGTGCCGCCCCGGCGCACCGCCCGGCGCAGCCCGCCCCACAGCCGCTCGCGCACCCGCTGCGCCGGGTGGATCACGACGTTGGCGGCGACCACGCAGCCGAAGCCGCCCGCGAGCCGGGCGAGGGCGCGCGGCGTGCTCCGCTCCACCGTGACGTTGGGCAGCGCGGCGGCGCGCCGGCGCGCCGCCGCCACGCAGCGCGCCGACCAGTCCACGCCGTGCACGCGGGCGAAGCTGCGAGCGAGGAACGGCAGGTAGCCCCCGACGCCGCACCCGAAGTCGAGCACCGCGTCGTGGGCGCGCGCGGCGCGCCGGAGCGCGCGGCGGATCACCCCCGTCCGGTCCTCGGCCAGGCTGTCGAAGATCTCGGCGTCCCAGCGCGCCGCCTGCGCGTCCCAGTAGGCGCGGTTCATCGCGGCCGCACCACCCGCCCGTCCTGCATCACGAGGCGGATCGCCCGCGTGTTCCGGATGTCGGCCGCGGGATCGCCGCCGAGCAGCACGAGGTCGGCCGCCTTGCCCACGGCCAGCGTGCCGCGCAGGCTGTCCACGCCGATGGCCCAGGCCGCGTTGGCCGTGCCGGCGGTGATGGCCTGCAGCGGAGTGAGGCCCGCGCCGCGGACCAGGACTTCCAGCTCGTCGTGCAGGATGGGAAGCGAATCGCGCTCGGGCGCGATCATCTCGTCGGTGCCGGCCACGATCCGGACGCCCAGGCGCTGGGCCTCGCGCGTCACGGCGTACATCCACGGCGTGCGCAGGCGGCTCACCGAATCGCGCGGCAGCTCGTTGGCGAAGATCCAGAGCGTGGGGTTGAGCGCGACGCCGCGCGCGGCCATCGCGCGCAGCAGCCCGGTGATGGCCGGGGAGTCGGCGGCGACGTGCGCGAAGTCGCCCCTGGCGCGGCCCTGGTAGTCGTCGCTGCGCGGGCTGCCCTGCCACACGAGGTAGGGAGCGTGGGCGAGCATGTCGGCGCCGGCGGCCACGAGATCGCCTGGCCGGCCGGGAAACGTCGTGGCGTGCGCGATCACCCGCAGCCCCTGGCGGTGCGCCTCGGCCGTGAGGCGCGCGTCCTCGAGGGAGTCGAGCGCGGCGTACAGCTTGATGCCCGTGGCGCCGGTGCCGCGCGCGACGGCGATGGCCTGGCGAACGTCGGTGGTGTCGGTCACCGCCTGCATCCAGGGCGCGGCGCCGGGCGCGAATCCCCGCGAGGCGTCGACGGTGCGGGGGTCGGTGAAGAAGCGGGGCCCGCCGAACAGCGCCACGTAGTACACGTGCGGCCCGGCGAGCTGGCCCGCCAGCACGGCGCGCTGCAGGTCGCCGGTGGCGCGGGCGTCGCCGGCGAGATCGAACACCGAGGTGACGCCGCCCTGGAGGGCGCGTTCCAGGTCGGCGGCGCGCTGGGCCCACGGATCGGTGCCGAGGTGGACGTGGGCGTCGATGAGCCCGGGGATGGCGTACAGCCCCCGGCCGTCGATGACCGAGTCGGCGGCGGGCCCGGCGGCGGCCGGCGCGATGGCGGCGATGCGGCCCCGGTCGATCAGCATATCCATATGGGCCCGCGGGGGCGCGCCGGTGCCGTCGATCAGCGTGACGTCGCGCACGAGAATCGGGACGGCGCGGGGAGCGGCGGGCGCGCCGCCCTGCCCGCGGGCGGCGGAGGCCGCCGCGAGCGTGAGGATGAAGACGACGCGGGTACGGATCATGCGCATCAAACTGGCCCGCGAAGCGCGCGCGATCAATCCGGCGCGATCG
>JAGWRI010000275.1 GCA_028876525.1 Gemmatimonadota bacterium
GCGAACGCCGACGCCAGGTGGCACACGGCCGTGTCGGGGCTGATCACCAGCTCCGCCGTGGCCACCAGCGCGATCAGCTCGCGCAGGGTCGGGATCCGCGCCTCGGCCCCCGCTCCCTCGGCCAGCGCCCGCACGGTGGTCACCTCGCGCGGCAGCCCGGTCACCACCAGCCGCGCCTTCGGGTCGCGGTGGCGCAGGTGCGCCAGCAGCTCGGCGAACCGCCCGTCGGGCCACCGCCGCGTGGGGTTTCCCACCGACACGTTCACCATCACGCGGCGTCCCGCCGCGCCGCGGGCCGTCCACACCCGCTCGGCCCACGCCCGCTCGGCCGGCTCGACGGACAGCAGCGGCCGCGCATGCGCCGCCGCGCCGGCCCCCAGGAACGGCTCGGCCAGCCGGAGCTGCCGCTCGAGGTGCAGCCGTCCGGGGCCGGGCGGGTCCACCGGCAGGTTGTAGATCCAGGTCGTGCGGCGCCCGCGCTCGCCCACCCAGTACGGCGCCCGCGCCGCCAGCATCATGGCGATGGCGCGCGTGCGCACGTGCGTGTGCACCAGCATGCCGTCCACGACCGCGTCGTAGGGACCCAGCCGGCGGATGGTACGATAGGCGTTCACTAATCCCCGGTCGTTGCGCGGGAAGGCGATCGCGCGCCGCACGTACGGCACTCCCCGCAGGGCCTCGACGTTGGCGTCGGTGGTCAGGACGTCCACCCGCGTGCCGCGGTGCGACGCGGCAATGGCGCGCACCGCGCCGAGCGACACCAGGAGATCGCCCAGGGGGCCCTCGCGGACGAACAGCACCCGGAGCGGGCGCCCCCGCAGCGCGTCCGCCGCGGGGCGGGCCGGCCGCCAGGGAATGCACGCCACGGCGGCGCGCAGCAGCGCCTCGCGCCCGCGGCGCTCGTGGCCCTTCAGCCATTCCTTGACGATGCGGATCGTGGACATCCTCACCCAATACCCGTCGGCGCGCGGAATGCTCCGGAGAAGGGCGCCGGCCGGCCTCCCGCGCGGGAGACCGGCCGTGCCTCCATGATACGCCGGTCCTACGATTTCGTCACCTTGCCCGTGGCCAGGTCCAGGGTGAAGGCCTGCGTCCCCACCAGCATCGGCACGAACTCGGTCCCGTTGAAGGTGACGGTCACCGTTCGCGAGAACGTGAACGTGCGCGTCGTGCCGTTCCGCACCACCGTCCCGGCGCCGGAGACGACGCGGGTCACGACCCCCGAGGCGGGGTAGGGGTGGGTCGACCGGGGCAGGTCCACCACGACGTTCGTGAAGGTGGCGTTCTCGGCGGTCACCGCGCTGCGCGTCGCCGCGCTGTCGGTCCAGTAGGCGCTGCTGGTCCCGCTGCCGGTGCCGTTCCAGGTGCGGGTGGTGTTGTGTCCCAGGAGCCCGGTCGCGGTGAGCGTGCGGGCGCGGGACACTGTGTCGGCGCCGTTGCCCGTGGTCCGCACGCCGGAGGTCTTCGCGACGACGTTGGCCGAGGCGGTGGTCGTGTCGTTGAAGGCGAGCATCGGCGCGCCGGTCGAGTCGAAGTACTCCACCGTGCGCACGAGGGCGAGGCCATTCGGCAGGGTGCTGGTGCAGGTGTGGAGATAGGTGGCCGAGTCGAGCGTGCACGCCGCGGCAGCGTCGAACGCGGCGTCGAAGGCCGCGCCGCCGGCGGGCGCCACGTCGAAGTTGAGCGACGCGGCGAGGGCATTCAGCACGTCCAGGTCGCCCAGGGCGGCCTGGCCGGCGGGCACCGCGACGGCCTGGACGCTGTCGGCGGACGTGAGCTGGAAGGCCGGCGTGCCGGTGGGCGAATCTGTGGCCGAGCTGCAGGCGGCGAGCCCGGCGGCCAGCGCGCAGGCGGCGGTGAAGCGGAAGCGGTTCATGGTGCGTAGTCCTCGCGTCGTGGGCGCCGGCGGGCGCGCGAGGAACGCGCGCGTCCGGCCAGCACCCTGTTGATCGTCGCGATGATGGACGCCGCGAACCGGAAAATGTTTAGTGATTTCGCGCACACCGTGCGCGATCCGTAGCGCGCGATGCGCCCGGCCGGCGGTCAGCGCGCGGCGACCGTGCGGGGCTGGGCGATCGAAACGGGAAGGCCGACGGTGCGGAGCACGCCGGCGAACGCGTCCGAGGCGCGCACCTGGTCGAAGATCGGGGCGGCCAGCGGCTAGGCGGTGAATTGCGGGTCGCGCCGCTGGGCGGCGCGCTGGAGCGCCGCGAGGGCGCGGGTCGTGTCGCCGGCGCCCAGCGCGGCGTGGGCCAGGATGAGATCGGCATCCGGGCTCCTGGCCGCCGCCGCGGCCTGCGCGATGGCCTGGGCCCGCTGCGTGTCGCCGGCGCGGGCGTAGGCGTAGGCGAGCATGGCCGACACGGCGCTCGACGCCGGATTGTGTTGCGTGGCCAGGCTGTTGGCAGCCTCGAGGGGGGTGAGCGCCGAATCGGGGTGGCCGGCAAAGGCGTACACGCTTCCCAGGGCGAGCCGCGTCACGAACCCCGTGGAGTCGAGGGCCATGGCGCGGCGCGCGGTGTCGAGGGCGGCGGCGCCCTGTCCGCCCACCGCGAGCGCGGTCGCGTACGACGCCATCGCGGTGGCCGACGTGGGGTCGAGCGTCGCGGCGCGGCGCAGCTCGCGCAGGGCGTCGGGAATCCGCCCCTGGACGAGCAGGAACTCGCCGTAGCTCTCGCGGGCCTCGGCGTCGCGCGGGTTGATCGCGATCGCGTGGCGGAAGTCCTGTTCGGCGTCGGACCACCGGAAGCTGGTCTGGTACAGCGCGGCGCGCGCCGTGTAGGCGTCGGCAAGGGTGCTGTCGAGGGCGATGGCGCGGGTGGCGGCGGCGATCCCGCGGGTCACGGCGGAGTCGCCGGCGGTGGCGTCGTCGAGCGGGAGCAGGGAATAGGCGCGGGCCGTGGCGGCGTAGGCCTTGGCGAAGCTCGAGTCGCGGCGCACCGCGCCGCCCAGGATGGCGATGGCGCGCCGCAGCCCCCGGGCGCCGCGGCGGCTGATGAATCCGGTGGCGCGCGTGTACGCTTCGTAGGCCGTGTCGTCCTTGGTGCCGCGGTCGGCGAGCAGCTGGGCGGGCGGGGCGATCTGCGGCTCGACGGCGCTGACGATGGCCGCCGCGATCTCCTGCTGGGCCGAAAACACGTCGCGGATGCGCGGCGTGAGCATGTTGGCCCACGCGGTGAAGCCGTCGGTCGCGTTGACCAGCGTGGCGGCGATCTGCACGCGGCCGCTGTCCCTGAGCACCGTGCCCATGAGCACGTAGTCCACGTGGTACTTGCGTCCGACTTCCTGCCAGCTCGGGAACTGGTCGCCGCCGGTGGCGCCGGCGGGCCACGAGGCGACGCGCAGGCCCGGAATGCGCGTCAGCGCGCTGACCAGCTCGCTGGTGATGCCGTCGGCGAAGTAGGTGTCGGTGGAATCGGCGCTGCGGTTCACGAACGGAATGACCAGCACGGAGTGCGACTGCGCCGAGTCGCGGGCCACCACGGCGGCGGTGTCCGCCTGGTGGTCGCGCAGGCCGAGCATGACGGCGGTGGCGCCGGCGGCGACGACGAGCAGGGCGGCGGCGGCCCCGGCCAGGCGCCGCCTGCGGCGCGACGCGGGGAGCGCCACCGTGGGCACCGCCCCGTTGCTCACCACGGCCGGGTCGTCGAGCGCGTCCACGATCTCGCGCGCCGACTGGGGCCGCTCGCCGCGGTCCTTCTCCAGGCACCGCATGACGAGGGCCACGAGGCGCGGCGGCAGATCGGGACGGACCTCGCCGAGGGGGCGCGGGGCGCGCGCCAGGTGCGCGGCGAGGATGGCGTGCGGGGTGACCGACGCGAACGGGGTGCCGCCGGCCAGCATCTCGTACGCCATGATGCCGAACGAATAGACGTCGGCGCGCGCGTCGACGTCCGGGTCGGCGGCAATCTGTTCGGGCGCCATGTACGCCGGCGTTCCCACGGTGGTGCCCACCTGCGTGAGCACGTGCGCACGCTCGCCCGTGGGCGTGCGCTGGGCGGAGAGCACGGCCTTGGCGACGCCGAAATCGGTGACCATCGCCGAGCCCGAGGCGAGGAGCACGTTGTCGGGCTTGATGTCGCGGTGCACGATGCCGCGCTCGTGGGCATAGGCCAGGGCGCGGGCCACGTCGCGGAGAATCGTGACCGCCTCGCGCACCGGCATCGGCCCGCCCTTGGCGATGCGCGCGCGCAGCGACTCGCCGTCGATGAACGGCATCGTGAAGTACGGCAGGCCGTCCACCTCGCCGGCGCTGAGCACCCCCACGATGTGCGGGTTCTGGAGCGTCGCCGCCACCAGGATCTCGCGCATGAACCGCTCCAGGTGCACCGACGCGGCGAGCTCCGCCGAGACGACCTTCACCGCCACGCGCCGGTTCAGCGCCCGGTCGTAGGCCACGAACACGCGCGACATGCCGCCGCCGCCGAGTTCCCGCTCGACGGTGTACGTGGGCCCCAGCGTCTGCTGCAACGATTCGCGAATGTCGGTCATCTCGGGCTGGACGCGCGCACCCTCCGATCGCGCGTCTCCGTGGAGTATACGCGCGGCGGCGCCAAAGCGCGGCGCGTCAGTCGCGCTTCCGCGTTACGCGCCAGCGACCCGTTTGTTCCAGCCCGTCGTCGCTGCGCGTCACGAACGTGCCCGCCACGACGTCGCCCGACACGGTGCCGGTGAACGTCGTGTGCACCCGGCATTCGCAGTCGGGCGCGACGTAGGGCTCCAGCGTGCCCCGCACGCGGTGATCCACGAGCGCCACGAACCGGATGGCCAGCGACTGCGGCGACCGCGCGTGCCGCAGGTGCTCGGCCGGCACGTCCACCGGGCGCGGCCCGATGCCCTGGGCCGGCACCATCAGCACGTCGCCGAACGCCGAATCGCCGTGCTCGGAGATACGGAAGGTTATACTCCCCGAGCGTCCCGACTGATCCCCGGCGTAGCTGCCGGTCCAGTCGCCGGCCAGCGCCTCGATGGCCGCCGGCTCGCCTTGCACGGGAACCGGGGTCGGCCGATAATGACAGGCAACGAGCAGCAACGCCGCGAGGGCCGACGATCTGCGAATCGACATGAGCGCTCCGGTTGAGTTCGGCCGGGAGGCCGGGTCGTCGAATACCGCACACGCGTTGGGTTCATCCGCCGACGGCGATCCCCGGACGGCCCCTTCACATTGCGTTCGCCGCCGCGGCGGCACAACCCCGAGGAGACCACGTGACCCTGACCGCCCGTCCCGACGCCGACACCGCCGCGCCGACCGCCGAGCCGCCGCGGCCCCTGGCGCCGATCCTGGCGCCGCGCAGCATCGCCGTCGTCGGCGCCTCCCGCACGCCGGGCACGATCGGTCACCAGTTATTGACAAACCTGATCGACGAAAGGTTCACGGGCGCCGTCTATCCGGTCAACGCCCGGGCCCGCGCGGTCTGCTCGGTGCGCGCGGTGCCCCGGCTTTCCGACCTCCCCGAAGTGCCCGACCTGGCCGTGATCTGCGTGCCCAAGGACGCGGTGTTCGACGTGGCCGAGGAGTGCGGCGCGCTGGGCGTGCGCGGCCTGGTGGTGATCTCGGCCGGCTTCCGCGAGGTGGGCGGCGAGGGCACGGGGCGCGAGCAGCGGCTGGTGGAGCTGGTGCGGCGGCACGGCATGCGGATGGTCGGCCCGAACTGCATGGGGGTGATCAACACCCATCCCGGGCTGTCCATGAACGCGACCTTCGCGCCCGGCATGCCGCCGGCGGGGCACGCCGCCTTCGTCTCGCAGTCGGGCGCGCTGGGGGTGAGCGTGCTCGACTACGCCCGCGAGTACGGCATCGGCATCGCCCAGTTCGTCTCGGTGGGGAACAAGGCCGACGTGAGCGGCAACGACCTGCTCGAGCACTGGGAGCACGACGACAACGTGCGCGTGATCCTGATGTACGTCGAGAACTTCGGGAACCCGCGCAAGTTCCTGGAGATCGCGTCGCGCATCACGCGCCACAAACCGATCGTGGTGGTCAAGTCGGGGCGCTCGCGCGCCGGCGCCCGCGCGGCGTGGTCGCACACCGGCGCGCTGGCGGCCAGCGACACGGCCGTGGACGCGCTGCTCGCCCAGGCCGGCGTGCTGCGCGCCGGGTCGGTGGAAGAGCTGTTCGACATGGCGATGGCGCTCGGCATCACGGCGCTGCCCGCCTCCCGCCGCACGGCGGTGGTCACCAACGCCGGGGGCCCCGGCATCCTCGCCGCCGACGCGCTCGAAGCCTCGGGGCTGGACGTCGTGGAGCTGAGTCCGGCCACCGTGGAACGGCTGCGGCCCCTGTTCCCGGCCGAAGCCTCGGTGCGCAACCCGCTCGACATGATCGCCTCGGCCACCCCGGACGGCTACCGCCAGGCGGTGACCGCGTTCCTCGACGATCCGAACGTGGACGCGGTGCTGCCCATCTTCATCCCGCCGCTCAACACCGGCCAGCACGCCGTGGCCGAAGCCATCGCCGCGGCAGCGCGCACCAACCGCGACAAGCCGGTGCTCACCGTGCTGATGGGGCGCCGCGGACTGCCCGAAGGCCGCGCCGAGCTCCACGCGGCGGGCATTCCGGCATACGTGTTCCCTGAATCGGCGGCGCGCGCGCTGGCGGCGCTCAACCGCTACCGGGAGTGGATCGCGCGGCCGCCCGAGGCGCCCGAACCGCTGCCCGTGGACCGCGCCGCCGCCGACGCCATCCTGCGCCGCGCGGCCGGCGACGGCCGCCTGCAGCTCGCCGAGCTGGAGGCGCTGCAACTCCTCGCCGCCTACGGCGTGCCCACCGCCGACGCCCGGCTCGTGGACGGTCCCGAGGCGGCGGCCGACGCCGCGCACGCCCTGGGCTTCCCGGTCGTGCTCAAGATCGTCTCGCCCGACATCGTGCATAAGAGCGACGTCGGCGGCGTCCGCGTGAATCTCCGCGACCCCGGCCAGGTCCGGACGGCGTACGACGACCTCGTGGCCGCCGTCGCCCGGCGCGCGCCCCAGGCCCGCGTGTCGGGGGTGCTCGTGCAGCGCCAGCTGTCGGGGGGCACCGAGACGATCGTCGGCGTGGTCCGCGACCCCAGCTTCGGCCCGCTGGTCATGTTCGGGCTGGGCGGGCTGTTCGTCGAGGCGATGCACGACGTCGTGTTCCGCATGCCGCCCCTGGGCGCCCGCACGGCCGACGAGATGGTGCGCGGCATCCGCGGCCTGGGCATCCTCACCGGCACGCGGGGCAATCCGCCGGCCGACCTGCCGGCCATCGGCGAGGTCCTGCGCCGCATCGGCCAGCTCGCGGTGGACTTTCCGGCGGTGGCCGAGCTGGACGTCAATCCGCTGGCCGCGTTCGACCGGGGCGCCGTCGCGCTCGACGCCCGCGTGCGGCTGGCGCCGCCGGCGTGAGCGCCGGCGCTATTTCGGCAGCCGCGGTGAGGGCAGGCTGACCAGCACCGACGTCACGAGCAGCACCGCCCCGGCGAACAGCAGCTCGACCCGCGCCGAGCGCTGCAAGCGCGACGATGCGGCCGGCGTGCCCAGCGCGGGGCGCACCTGCCGCCAGTTCCAGGCCCCGACGCCGAGCACGGCCACGACGATGCACAGCTTGAGCACCAGCGCCTCGCCGTACGACGTAGTCCAGAGCGCCGCCACGAACTTGAGGTGGCGCACCGCCGTGATCACGCCGGTCGTGACGAGCACCGCCACGGCGGTCAGCGCCATGGGCGAGAACGCGTTCACCATGTCGGCCACGGTCCGCGCCCGGTCCTGCATGGGACGGTCGGCGCGCAGGACGCTGGGCACGGCGATGGTCATCAGCACGAACAGCGTGCCGATCCAGGTCGCCCCGGCCAGCACGTGCACCGGATTGACCAGCGCCGCCCAGCGGAGAGTCACGAGCCCGAGCAGCTGCGGCGCGATGGCGCCGAACGCCGCCATCGGCCACCCCGCCGGGAAGCCCACCGCCACGAGTCCGAATCCCAGAATCGCGACCGCGTAACAGACCAGCCGGATCGCGCCCTCGGCGTGCCCCGCGATCAGCACGTCGACGAACGGGAGGTGCCGCATGGCCGAGAAGCGCGCGGCGCCGGCGATTGCCAGCGCCGTGGCCAGGACAATGCCGACCAGCCCCAGCCAGGCGGCCCGGCGCCCGATGGACTGGCAGAGGCCGATGCGCCCCGCGTCGGCGGGGTCGCGGCCCAGGGCCGGCCCCAGCACGCCGTAGCGCAGCGCCGCCACGCCAATCGACAGGTAGGCACCGACGAACCCCAGCAGCTCGCGAAGCGGATCGGTCAAGGTCATGGAACTCGGAGTCCGGAGAGGGTGAAGGGCGCGCTGGGGGCGTGACCAGCAGGCAAACTACCGCGCCGTTTCGCGGCGCGGAACCCGGCCGGCGTCAGTTCACCCTGGTACGCAAGGCCCCCGCGATGCGTTGGGCAATGGCGCCCATCGGTTCCACGAGGCCGTCGAGCAGCGCCACGTCGGCGGCCGTGTACTTGCCGGGCACGCCGGTCGTCGCTTCGTTCTGGATGCGGCGGGCCAGCTGCCGGATGCCGGCCGTGTGCTCGTGCGTCTGCGCTTCGCGCTCCGACGCGCTCTCCAGAGTCACCGCGTACCGCACCAGCGCCATGGCATCGTTCATCGACAGCGGGGCGGGGGCGCCGCGACCTGCATCATCGGCCGACATGAGACACTCCGGGGTTGGAGGCCCGAGCCTGCGACGGCGGGAAGGACCCCGTGTTCCCTAACATAC
>JAGWRI010000276.1 GCA_028876525.1 Gemmatimonadota bacterium
GCTGCGGCCGCCGGCGTAATCGGTGTGCTTGCCCAGCACCTCGATGCGCCCCGGGGCGAAGAAGGGCGTTGCGGCGGCCGGGGCCACGCCCGCCGCGCGCAGCGCCGACTCGGCGGCCGCGAACCACTGCGCCTTGGCCGCCGCGCCCGGCGCCGACATCCCCGCGTCCATCAGTGTTTGTATATAGTCCGTCACGGATCGGCCTCCACGCCCGCCAGCCGCCGGCGCACGGCCTCGATGTCCGACCGGCTGGACAGGTCGAGCACGCCGGCCGCCACGCGCACCACGGTGAACCGCTCTCCCATGTCGTCGATCGCGATGCGCACGGCGTCCTGCAGCTCCAGCTCGCCGCGGGCCGAGGGCGCGACGCGGCGGCAGGCCTCGAAGATGGCCGGCGTGAACACCCACGCGTTCATGCTCACCAGCGCGTCCGCCCCCAGGGCGCGGGCCGTGGCCTCGTCGGGCTTTTCCACGATGCGCTCCAGCGTGCCGTCGGCGCGCACGGACAGCAGGGCGTACTTGAGCACGCGCTCGGGCTCGACGTTGCTCTCGCGCACGAGCGCGTCGCGCTCGAAGCCCAGCAGCCCCGCCCCGGGCACGGCGCGCAGCGCGGCCAGGGCGGCGGGCGGATAGTAGTTGTCGGAATTGACCATCAGCACGCGGTCGCCGGCGGCGAACGCTTCCGCCGACAGCAGCGCGTCGGCGGTGCCGCGCGGCAGGGCCTGCTCGGCGAACGCCACGCGCACGCGGCGCGGCCGGCCGCGGCCGGTGTAGTAGTCGCGGATCTCGCCGTGCTCGGGGCCGATCACCAGGCACGCGTCGGTGCAGCCGGCGTCGGCCAGCGCGCTCAGCGCGTAGTCAAGGAACGGGCGGCCGATGGGGATCATGGCCTTCACCCCGGCGGATGCCGCCGCCCGCTGGGCTTCATCCAGCGCCGCTCCGGGATCTTCGCGGCGCATGCGCGTGCCCAACCCCCGCGCGAGTACGACGGCCTTCGTGACCTGTGCCCAGCGATGGGTCATGCCTGCTCAGCCGCCTCCGATCCAGGGCCCGACCAGAGCCGCGGCACCAGCCGCAGCAGCCCGACGCCGCTCAGCACGAAGAATACGCTCCACATGATGGCCTGCGGGCGCCGGCCGTACAGGATGCTGCCGGTGCCGAACAGCGCCGAGTACACGAACAGGCACCCCAGCATCCAGCCCAGCATGGCCTGCGGCAGGCTGTCGGGCGACGGCCCCAGCCCCAGCTCTTCGCGGATGGCGCGCCACCCCGGACCGGCGGGGCGCACCAGCTTGTAGAAGTTCACCAGCGTCGCGTGGTCGTGCGGCTCGGTGAGGAAGGTGGTGGCCACCCACACCACGGTGGTCACCGCGACGGTGATGACCAGCGAGATGTCGGCCTCCACCGGATGCCCCATCTTGCCGGCCACGAAGAACCCGATGGCCACGACGAACGAGCTGAGCATGGCCGAGACCTCGCTCCACGCGTTGACCCGCCACCAGAACCAGCGCAGCAGGTAGATCAGCCCCGTGCCGGCGCCCACGGACAGGATGAGGTTGAACGCCTCCTTGGCCGTGTCCAGCTCGAAGGTGAACAGCGCCGCGCACACCATGAGCGCCGCCGTGACCACCCGCCCCGTGAACACGTAGTGCTTCTCGCTGCGGTCCCGGCTGATGAACCGCCGGTAGAAGTCGTGCACGAGATACGACGTGCCCCAGTTGAGGTGCGTCTCGATGGTGGACCGGTAGGCGGCCAGCATGCCGGCCACCATCAGCCCCAGGAACCCGGCCGGGAGGAAGCGCAGCATGGCCGGGTAGGCGATGTCGTCGCCCAGCAGCCGGGGATCGAGGTGCGGGAAGGCGTGCTGGATGGACGCGAGGTCGGGATAGATGATGGTCGAAGCCAGCGCCACGATGATCCACGGCCAGGGGCGCAGCGCGTAGTGCATCACGTTGAAGAACAGCGTGCCGGTGAGCGCGTCCTTCTCGGTGCGCGAGGCCAGCATGCGCTGGGCGATGTAGCTCCCGCCCCCCGGCTCGGCCCCCGGATACCACACCGACCACCACTGGACGGTGATCGGAATGATCAGAATCGAGAGCGCCGCCGGCCAGTTGCCGAAGTCGGGCAGCAGATTGAGCGTTCTGGGATCGACCTTGTGGATGAGCCCCGCGACGCCGCCGATCTGCGGCTGCTTCACCGCGAAGTAGGCCACGGCGAAGGTGCCCGTCATGGTGATCGTGAACTGGATCGAGTCGGTGACCAGCACCCCCCACAGCCCCGACACCGACGCGAAGAAGACCGTGATCACCGCCGCGATGGACAGGGTCTGCCAGGGCGGCCACCCGAGCACGACGTTGGCGATCTTGGCCGCCGCCAGATTCACGGTGGCCATGATGAAGATGTTGAAGAAGAAGCCGAGATACACGGCGCGGAACCCGCGCACGAAGCTCGCCGCCTTGCCCGAATACCGCAGCTCGTAGAACTCGAGGTCGGTGAGCACCCGCGACCGCCGCCACATCCGCGCGAAGAAGAACACCGTCATCATGCCGGTGAGCAGGAACGCCCACCACAGCCAGTTGTCGGCCACCCCCTGCGTGCGGACCATGTTCGTCACGAGGTTCGGCGTGTCGGTGCTGAACGTCGTGGCCACCATCGAGACGCCCACCAGCCACCAGGGGGCGGCCCGCCCCGACGTGAAGAACTCCGCGGTGCTCGACCCCGCGCGCTTGTAGAAGAACAGCGCCGGCAGGAACGAGATCACGATCGAGGCCGTGATGATGATCCAGTCGATTCTCTCGAAGTGCATGGGGGACCGGTGCCGGGGAGGCGGGTGGACGGCGCGGGCGGGAGGAACGGGGGGAATCAACACGCCACGCCGGCCCGCGTCCAGCCGCGCGCGTCAG
Organism: Gemmatimonadota bacterium; assembly: GCA_028876525.1. Classification (GTDB taxonomy): domain Bacteria; phylum Gemmatimonadota; class Gemmatimonadetes; order Gemmatimonadales; family Gemmatimonadaceae; genus JAGWRI01. The sequence goes on from JAGWRI010000276.1 coordinate 2,904, forward strand.
CGCCGGATCGTGCTCCGCACGCTCTCCAGCGCCCACGCGGCCTCGGTGCGCGCGGCGCCGAACACGGCCCGCGCGACGAACCACACCGGCGACCCCTGGCTGAACGCCGCCGCGATGGCGAACAGCGTGCGCGGCAGCGCGCGCCGCTGGTCGGCAATGGCGTACACCGGCTCCCACCGCTCGGGACGGAACTTGGCCTTGAACGCGTCCAGCCCGTCGAAGTCATAGAACCGCCGCCCGTGGGCCCGGATCCAGGCCAGCACCCACCGCAGCCACGCCGGATTGGCCGCGTCGTCCACCCCCGAACGGCGCGACAGGGGCGAGAGCCCCAGCGTCACGTACCGCGCCCCGCTCGCGGCCAGCCCGCGCATGGCCGCGTCCAGCAGCAGCTCGTTGGTGCCGTTGGCCGCGCCGCGCCCCCGGATGAGCTGCTCCACCAGCCACCCGCGCCGCTCCGGAATCGGCGAGGCCACCAGGAACCCCACCACCCGTCCGTCGCGCTGGGCCACCCACACCCGCCGGTCGTCCAGCCGCTGCAGCGTGCGCGGCTCGACCAGAAACCCCATGGGCGGGAGGCCGCGCGTCGCGCCCCACTCGCGCAGGCAGCGCCAGAGCTCGGCGTTGCCGCCGGCCCGCGCCGCGGGCCACTCGCTCACCACCACCCCTTTGTTCCGCGCCCGATGGAGCTGCGCGCGAAGCGAAGGCCGCCGCGCCACGATGGCCGCCCAGGCCGCGGGGTCCCACTCGGGGTTGGCGCCCAGCAGCACCACGGCCCGCCGCGGATCGTCGCGCAACAGCGCCTCGAGCCGCGCGCCGGCGCCGAAGTAGCACACGTGGCTTCCGTTGGCGCGCACCTCGCGCTCGAACTCCGCCACCACGCCGGCCAGCCGCCGGGAGTCGCACACCGGCGCGCCCGCCACCACGTACACGCCGCCATGGCGCGCGTAGCCGATCACGGCGTCGCCGCTGGCCGTGTACCAGTGGGCGATGCCGGGATTGAGGATCTGATACGCCGTGGCGTTCCAGCCGTGGCGAAGCACCAGGGCCCGGGCGCGCTCCGGCTCGGCGTCATCCGCCGGATGGGTCACGCGCCCGGCGCGCGCCGGCGCGCCGTCACCGCCGCGCGCGCTCGACCAGGGCGGCCAGCCGGCTGAGCCGGGCCCGCCAGAACTTCGTCATCTGCTCGGCGCGCCGCGCCGTGGGCAGGCCATCGTGATCCACCGTGACGTAGGCCCGCGCCGCGCCGCGCGGCATGAACAGCACCCGCAGCTTGCCCGTGCCCCAATCGGCGTGCAGCGACACGCCCGGGGTGCGGTCGGTGAGCGCGAACTGGCCGTCGCGCAGCCACTGCGCGCGCTGGGCGTCGTCGGTCCACGCCGCAAACACGTGTTCGATGTCCGCACCGATGGTGCGGGCCGCCGAGGCGACGAACCCCTTGGCGTGCCCCGCCGGGGCCGTGTACGACTCGGCTCCGGGCGCCGTATCGGAATGGAAGTGTTCCGGCATTCGCGCCTCCCAAACGCGGTGGGTGGGGTCCGTCCCCGCGCTGGGAGACCCGAACCCTTTCTTTACAGTATGCGCCCGCACGCCCATCCCGCGCCATCCTCCGGCTCTTGACGCCCCGTCGGGGCTCCGCCGTATGGCCGGGTGGGGGGCCCCCCTCCCCGGGCGGGGGTGGAAACAATTGGTTGACATATCGCCTATCCGGTTGGCAGGGGCCCCGTTGCGCGATTTTCGGTATGGCGGTACGTTTCTGGCCAGCGACTTCCGCGCCTCGTGCGCGGGCACGTTCCATGATCGACTGGGGCCTGGCTTTCGCTGGGTCCTTTTTTTGATCCCTGTCGCGCGCGACGTCCGGCGAGTGTCCGGCGCCGCGGGAACACCGCCCATCGTGAGGGCATGGTTCACGAAACTTGTAGTCGGTACGTACGGCAACACCGGACTCCGACCACAAACAACACACAGGAGTACCGCAATGCGTACGACCGGCACCGTGAAGTGGTTCAACGACGCGAAGGGCTTCGGCTTCATCACGCCCGAGAACGGCACGAAGGATTGCTTCGTGCACCACTCCGCCATCCAGGGCAGCGGCTTCAAGTCGCTGGCCGAGGGCGAGCGGGTCGAGTTCGACGTCGTCCAGGGCCAGAAGGGCCCGGCGGCAGAGAACGTCGTCAAGCTCGGCCGCTAAAGCCGACGCGCTTCGGCGCGTAAACGACGGCCGGCTCGGGATTCCCGAGCCGGCCGTCGTTCGTTCGAGTACTGTTCTACCCGGGCCATGGCTTCCTATACCGTACTGTTCGACCTCGACGGCACGCTGATCGACTCGATCGAGCTGATTCAGCGCTCCAAGAGCTACGCCTTCGAGTCGCGCGGCCTGGCCGCGCCGCCCGACAGTGAGTGGCTGGCGTACATCGGCACGCCGCTCCGCGCGATGTTCGGCCACTACACCGGCGACGACGCCGAGGTGGACCGGTTCATTGCCGCCTACCGGGAGTACCAGCTCGAAAACCACGACCGCCTGGTCACGGCGTACGACGGGGCCGGCGAGGCGCTTGCCGCCCTGCGCGGGCGCGGCCACCCGGTGGGAATCGTGACCAGCAAGTCGGTCGAGCTCTCCGAGCGGGGGCTGGCCCACGTCGGACTGCTCGGCTACGTGGACACGATTGTCGGCTTCGACTCGCTGGAGCGGCACAAGCCCGATCCCGCCCCGGTGCTGATGGCGCTGGACCGTCTGGGCGCCCGGCCGGATCGCGCGATGTTCGTGGGCGACTCGCTGCACGACATGCACGCCGGGCGGGCCGCCGGAGTGGCCACCGTGGCCGCCCTGTGGGGGCCCTTCTCCCAGGCCGATCTGGCGCCCGCGCGCCCGAGCTACAGCCTGGGGCGGCTGGCCGAGCTGCCGGCGCTGGTGGCGCGGCTGGCCGCCGAAACACGCCCCGCCGCCGGGGCGTAGGCCCGGGAGACCCGTTGGCCGGCCCCTTCCGGGAGCCGGCGTTCCAACCTTTTGCCCCCGTCGGCTATCTCATCCGGTGCACGGACGGAGAACCGACGACGCATGACCGCTGTGGCCATTCTCGAATCGCCGAATCCCAATCCGTCCGACGCCGACGCGGCCCAGGCCGCGGCGGGAGATCGGAGGGCGTTCGAGCGGCTGTACCGGACCCACGTCGACCGGGTGTTCTCGCTCTGCGCGCGCATGGTCGCCGACCGCGCCCGCGCCGAGGAGCTCACGCAGGACGTCTTCGTGCGTGCGTGGGAGAAGCTGCACCTCTTTCGCGGGGACAGCTCCTTTGCCACCTGGCTCCACCGGCTGGCCGTGAACGTGGTGCTCAACGAGCGCAAGGCGGGCGCGCGGCGGGCCTCCCGGTTCGAGGAGGAGGACGAGGAGCAGGGGATGGACGCCCACGCCGGCGTGGTCGGCTCCACGCTGCCGCCGGGCGCCCTGCTCGACCTCGAGGACGCGATGACGCGGCTGCCACCGGGCGCGCGACGGGTGTTCACCCTGCACGACGTCGAGGGCTTCAAGCACGAGGAGATCGCCAGGATGCTCGGCGTGACCACCGGAGCCACCAAGGCCCAGCTCCATCGGGCGCGGCTCCTTTTGCGGGAGGCGTTGAACCGATGAGCGGCGCACCCACCATGACCTGCGAGATCTTCGCCGACCGGCTGATGGATTTCCTGGAAGGCGACCTGGACGGCGCGACGCGCGCCGCCATGGAGGCGCACGCTCGTGCCTGCGCCGGGTGCGGCGCCCTGCTCGCCGACCTGCGGCGCATCGCCGCGGAGGCCGACCGGCTGCCCGCGCTCGCCCCGTCGCGCGATCTGTGGGCGGGGATCGACGCCCGGATCGCCGCGCCGGTGGCCCGGCTCGAC
>JAGWRI010000277.1 GCA_028876525.1 Gemmatimonadota bacterium
TCGGTCACGGCGTGCGGCTCGGGCGGAACGTTCTGCGCGCGCGCTGCGCCGGGCAGCAGCGCGCCGGCCAGGAAGAGGACGGCGAGACGGAGCGATCGGGACATGGACGGACCGGATCGAGGAATTGGTACAGCAGTATAGCACGTCACCCCGGCCTCCCGCGACGGCGCGTTTGCCCGTGCGCGAGCAGCCAGAGCGCATCCGCGGGGTGCCGCACCTCGCCCCACGCGGCTCGCGTGCGCGCCGGCGCCTCGTCCACCGGCTCGTCGGTCAGCCGGAACGTTCCCCAGTGAATCGGCACCATGGCGGGAGGAGGCGCCGCCGCGTGCGCCGCGCGCATGTCGGCATAGGCCGCGACCGCGTCTTCCGGATTCATGTGCACGCTGCCCATGAACCACCGCGGCTCGTACGCGCCCACGGGCAGCAGCGCCAGATCGAACGGTCCGAAGCGGGCCGCGATCGCGCCGAATTCCGGGTGGTACGCCGTGTCCCCCGCGAAGTACACGCGCCACCCGTTCGCCGCGATCGTCCATCCGGCCCACAGTGTCCGCGCCCGGTCCCACGGCGTCCGCGCGCTGAAATGCCGCGCCGGCACGCAGCTCACTTCGGCGTCCGGCGTGTGCGCCGTCTCCCACCAGTCGGCTTCCCGCACGCGGCGCACGCCCCACCGCGACAGCAGACCGCCCAGCCCCAGCGGCACGAACCACTCCGCGTCGGGCTCGCGCCGCGCCAGCCGCCGGACGGTGCCCCGGTCGAGGTGGTCGTAGTGATTGTGCGAGATCAGCACGACGTCGATCGGCGGCAACGACTCCAGCGCCAGCGGGGGCGCCACCAGCCGCGCCGGGCCCGCCCACGGCACCGGGCTCGCCCGATCGCTCCACTGCGGATCCGTGAGCACGTTCACCGAGCCGAGCTGCAACAGCGCCGTCGCATGGCCCACCCAGGTCGCGGTCAGGGTGGCGGGCCCGGCGCGCGGTGCCGCGAAATCGCTCGCCGCGACCGGCGGATCGTAGTCGGGGACCACGCGCGGCGGCTGTCGCCGCCGTTCCCGGGCCCACCGCAGCAGGTCACGAAACGTGTGCGCCCGGTCACCCGGCCACGGATTCCGAAATCCGCCCTCGGGGCGGTGATGCGACGGCCGGGACATCGGTCAAAGATACTCGTTCGGGACTCTCCCCCACCGCCCCGTGATGGTCCGGCCGATCGGCAGGCATTAGATTGGAGCGGTGCCCGCGGGCCTTCGCCCCAGGCGCGTCCCTTCCCCGATGCCCGCGCGTAGGCTGGCCGGGCGAATTCCGCAAACCGAGGAGTCTGGAATGCCAGGTTTCGGCGTGCTGGCCGGCCGCTGGTGGATTCCCCTGCTGTTCATCGTCGTCGCCGGGCACATCACCAACGTCTGCGTGACGCTGTTTCTGCATCGCGCACAGACGCATCGCGGCGTTCGCCTGCACTACCTGGCGGCGCTCCCCATGCGGCTCTGGCTCTGGCTCACGACGGCCATCGTCACCAAGGAATGGGTGGCCTGCCATCGGAAGCACCACGCCTTTGCCGACCGCGAGGGCGACCCGCACAGCCCCGTCATCGAGGGCCTCCGCAACATCGTGCTCAAGGGCGCATTCTATTACCGGAAAGCCGTCCGGCAGCCGGGCATGCTCGAGAAGTACGGCAAGGGCACGCCGAACGACTGGATCGAGCGTCACCTCCTCTCCCGCCTCAACTGGCTGGGCATCCTGGTGATGCTCGCCATCGACATCTATCTGTTCGGCCTCTTCGTCGGACCGCTGGTCTGGGCCGTGCAGATGATGTGGATTCCGTTCTGGGCCGCCGGCGTCGTCAACGGCATCGGCCATGCCCTCGGCTACCGCAACTTCGACGTCAAGGACGAGAGCCGGAACATCACCCCGATCGCCATCTGGCTGGCCGGCGAAGAGCTCCACAACAACCACCACGCCGACCCGAAGTCAGCCAAGTTCAAGGCCAAGTGGTACGAGTTCGACATCGGCTGGATGTACATCCGCCTCCTGCAGCTGCTCCACCTGGCCAAGGTCGAGTACGCCCGGAGCTTCTGACGTCGATGACGCCGGCCTCCGCCCCACATGGCTGAGATCACCTGCACGCGCTGCGGCCAGGTGAGGCCGGCCTTCGAGCGCGCGCCCTTTCCCGGCGCCCTCGGCGCGCGCATCGTGGCCGGAATCTGCCAGGACTGCTGGGGGCTCTGGCTCAAGCAGCAGACCATGCTGATCAATCACTACGGGCTGAATGTCATGGATCCGCAGGCCCGCGGTTTCCTCACCAAGAACCTCGAGGCGTTTCTCTTCCGGACCGGCGCCGAAGAGGACGTCGACACCACGAAGAAAGGCACGATCAACTGGTGACGCATTAACCGGCGTCGCTGCTGATTGACGGTCGCCGCGACGCGCCGTATATAGCATCGTGCGCTTCGCACCTCAGGCAAGGGCCCCGCTCCGGCGGGGCCCTTGACTTTAGTATCACCGCGCTACTAATTCGCGCGTGATGCGCGAACGCCCCTCTTCCCCCCCCCGCTCGGCGGCTCGCCCGACCACCCTGTCCGTGGATCTCGTGGTCATCGGCCCCCAGGCGGGGAGCCTGGCCGTCCTCCTCACGCGAGCGGCCGAATCGCGCGTCCGTGAACGGTGGACGCTCCCCTGGGACGCGCCCCGCGGCGAGGAGGCGCTCGGCGACGCCGCCACCCGCCTCGCCCGCGCTACCCTCGGAACCGCGCCCGGCACCCCCGAGCAGATCCGCGCGTTCGGCGACAATCGCCGGCACCCCGGCGACGCCGAGGTCTCCGTCGGATTCTTCGCGCTCGTCCCCGAAGTCGAGCGCCGGTTGCCCGACGGCGGGCCGGCCTGGTTCGGCCGCGCCAACCTCCCCACGCTGGCGCCTCGTCACCGCGCCATCGTGGACGCCGCCTTCGACGCCGTCCGCGACCGGCTCGATCAGACCCCCCTCGCCTTCCAGCTCCTGCCGCCCACCTTCACCCTCACCGAGTTGCAGGCGATCTACGAGCTCCTCCTCGACCGCCCCCTGCACAAGGCGAGCTTCCGCCGCGCCCTCCAGGCCGCCTACCTCGTGGAGCCCACCGAGGAATGGCGCAGCGAAGGCCGGGGCCGCCCGGCCCAGCTCTTCCGGTATGCGCCCCACAAGCGTCGCGACAACCGCCGCGGCGTACGCTTCGACCTGCTGACCGGATAACCCCCGCCCGGCACGTTACCGGATCGTGGCTTGACGCGGCGCAAAATTAGTAGCAATATGCCTTTTAATTACAAACCGCCCGTTCCATGCTTGCCCTCCTCGACGCCCTCTGCCGGGCCCTCGCCGCCCGCGATCGCGACCAGATCCGCCGCTGCCTGCGGCATCCGCTCGCCCGGGCGCTGCCGCGCCCCGTGCGCGCCGAGGCCCTCGCCATCGCCCGCGGCGCCGGACACGGCCACCTCCCGCCCACGCGGACCCTGCACTTCTATTACCAGACCATCCAGCTCCTCGCGGTACGCGACGACGAGGACCGGCCCGAGACGTCCGCCGCGCCCGCGACCCTCGATCAGCTCTCCCTGCCCACGTTCGCGTCGGCGCGCTGAGGTCCGGAACGACGAGCGCCCCGGCCATCGCCGGGGCGCTCGCCGTTCCGGTTCCCGAATTCTGCCTCAGATCTTGGTGACGTCGGCGGCCTGCGGCCCCTTCTGTCCCTGCACGATCTCGAATTCGACTTTGTCGCCCTCGGCCAGCGACTTGAAGCCGCTGCCCTGGATCGCGCTGTAGTGCACGAAGACGTCAGGCCCCCCCTCGTGCGAGATGAATCCGAACCCCTTCGCGTCGTTGAACCACTTGACGGTGCCGGTGATGCGAGCCATGAACACTTGCTCCGAATGAGGATGTTCGTCGTGCGGTCGTGCTGCCGGTCCTGCTGCTCTCAAGCCACTCCTACGGCGCCGCCGGCTACGTAGCGCGCCACCCGGCCGCAATCGCGGCAACGGAGCGTGACCTGCGAGCGTGGCGGTGCCGGGTACGCGCTCGGGGTGCGGTCAATCCTGCCGGAGCACGAGGGGCAGCTGAGCGGGTCGCCGCTCCGGTCGGATGCAATGAGGTGTAGCGCTTGCGCTGGATTGAAGGTCGCCGGTCTCGGCTTGCGCATGAATCCTCCGTTCGCACTGCAAGGCCGGCGCACGGACTGGCCGTTCGCTCGGCCGGGGATTGGAAGTCGCCAGAAGACGTAACCCAAGGCCTGACAAGGCATTCGGGGGGCCGGACGGCAGCAGCCACCTTTCACCGGGCGACTTGCTGGCAACCGGTTCCCATGGGCATACGCAGTCGTCAGCGCAAGTGCTGACGCGTGACTTCCGCCCCGGGCGCCGGACCGGAGGCAGACGCTGATCCGGCAGTGACGTCGTCGTCGAGGTTCCCGTTTCCCGGGGAGGCAGCGGACGTTAGCAGCTGTCTTCAGCGCCAGTCATACGGCCGGCGCCAAACGCGATGCCCCACGCGCCACGGTCGCCGCTCGGAGAATTCGCCCCCGGCCGTGAATTCGGCATCGTCGGCCAGCGACTCCAGCATGTCGTTCCCTTTGGCCGATGCCTCGTCCGCCCAGTACACCAGTTCGGCCTCGGCCGTCATCGGCTGCACCGGACTTCCCTGTTCCAGGGTGTGGTGGTGCGCCAGGATCATGTGCTGCAGCTCCGTGAGCTGCTCCGGACGGCATACCGGCGTGGGAGCGGCCATCGCGCGCTCGGTGAGCATGAGACAGCCAAGAACGACGTGGCCAATCAGGTTGCCGCGGGCGGTGTAGACGAATGCGCCGCGATCAATCGTGTACGACTCGACCTTTCCGATGTCGTGCAACAGGGCGCCGGTGACGACCAGATCCACGTCGATCTGCAGAGCCCGCGCGGCGGATTTCGCCACGGCGGTGACTTCGACGACGTGCTTGAGCAGGCCGCCCACCCGGGCGTGATGTCCCGACACCGACCCCGGAGTGCGCTGGAACCGCTCCCGGAAGACGTCGTCGCGGAAGAACAGGTCGAGCGCGCGCTGCAGCGCGGCGGATGTCATCTCGCTCCGCGTGCGGTCGATCCAGTCCCAGAGGCGCTCCGGGTCTTCGGGGATGTGCGGCACGAAGTCGTCGAGCTGCACCTGGTCCGCCGGGATGACCCGGATCGGGCTCGTCAGTTGGATCTGGCGCCGGCCCCTGTACGCGCCGACGTCGCCGATCACCTGCACGACGCGCCCGCGCTCGGCGCCTTCCGCCCACGAGAGCTTGTCCGACCAGATCGGCGCCGATTCCACGCGGCCGGTCGCGTTGCCGAGCGTCAGCACCACGTACGGATCGCCGGCGGACTGCTTGCGTTCGACACGGTCGAGCACCATCAGCTCGTGCTGGACCCGCTGTCCGACCGCCAGTTGCGTCAGATCGAGGATCGGCATGACCGGAATCTGGCGGGGGTGTCCGGGAAAGGCAGCATCGTTTCGCCGCTACGAGACATACACGATGTCGCCGTCGTCGTTGATCCCGAGCTCGTGGATCGCACCGCAGACGCCGCACGTCTTGTTCGCCAGCCAGGTCACGTTGAGACTCTTGCGCAACTCGCCGCCGGCCGGCTTCACGGCCAGCTTCTTGTAGTTGTACTCGCCGCAGACCTCACAGGCGTGCGCCCGGGCGATGCGCTCGGCGCGGTCCTTCGTGATTCCGGCCACTCACTTCTCCGTCGAAGAGGGCCCCTTCTGCAGCATCTGCCGCAACCCGCCCACGGCGCTCAGCACGCCGGAGGCTTCGGACGGCAGGAAGAGCGTCGTGCCCTTGCCTTCGGTGATCTTGGGCAGCGCTTCGAGGTACTTCAGCCCCAGCAGATAGCTCGCCGCCTGCCCTTCGGGAAGCGCCGCCGCGATGCGGCGGAGCGCCTCCGCCTCCGCGTCGGCCATCGCCAACCGCGCCTCCGCGAGTCCCTGCGCGCGCAGGATGGCGGCTTCCTTTTCGCCCTCCGCCTTTCGCATCTGGGATTCGCGCGAGCCTTCCGATTCGAGGATCTGCGCCCGTTTGCTCGCCTCGGCGTTGGTCACGGCGGCGCGGCGCTCCCGTTCGGCGCGCATCTGAAGCTCCATCGACTGCTGGATGTCGCGCGGCGGCTCGATCGCCTGCAGCTCCACGCGGGTGACGTCCACCCCCCACCCGATCGACGCCTCCTCTATCACCTCCCGCATCCGCTTGTTGATCTGGTCGCGGCTCGCGAGCGTCTGGTCCAACTCCATCTCGCCCACGATGTTGCGCAACGTCGTCCGGGTCAGCGTTTCCAGCGCGTACGGCAGGTTCTGCACCGCGTACGTCGCCTTCTGTGGATCGGCGACGCGGTAGTAGAGCACGGCGTCGATGTCGATCGTCACGTTGTCCTTCGTGATCACCGGCTGGCTGGGAAAGTTCAGCACCTGTTCCCGGAGGTCGATGCGGGGCGTCGAGCGCGACATGATGCGCTTCTGCCCGCCGACGTCCGCCTCGAGGAACCGCACGTCGATCGCGCGCGGCCGTTCGATGAATGGAATCAGGATGTTGAATCCCGACCGCGCCAGCCGGTGGAACCGGCCCAGGCGCTCGACGACCATCACCTCGGCCTGGCCGATGATCTTTATGGATTTCGACGCGATGAACAGCGCCAGAACGACCACTACCGCGACGGGGACGAGCGCGCCCATGAAATCTCCTGTGCAGGGACTGCTGCTAGGATTGTACGATGACGTCAGGACGGGAGCAACGCGTCGGCCCCGTGGTCGCGGAGCCATTCCGCCGTCAGCGCGAACACCTTCTCCCTCCCGTAGTCCACGGTGATCACGTGTCCCCCGTCGGACACCCATTCCAGCCGCTTGTCGGTCGCCCCGAGCCGTCCCAGCGCGCGGATCGCCACCTCGGGCGCCACCCGGTTGTCCCGCTCCGACTGCAATATGAGCGTCGGCGCCGCCACGCGTGGCAACGCCGCCGCCGCCGCGTCGGCGGTGTCGCGCAGGGCTCGAAGGGCCGCCGGCGTGAACACCCCGTAGGCCAGCCCGCGCTCGCGGGCCGCCGGGTCGCGAATGGACCGCTGATCCTTCGCGGGATAGTACGGTGAGAGCACGCCCGCCGCGCCGGCCAGCGCGGCGGCAAAGCGGAGATGTGCCGGCAGGTCCAGATACGGCGCCAGCAGGACCAGGGCCGCCGCATCGGGCCTCGCCGCGGCGGTCAGGGTGGCCAGCGCTCCACCCATCGAAAGCCCGACGATCGCCGTCCAGGCCCGATCGTCGCGCAACGCGTCGTACGCGGCAAGGGCGGCCGCGTGCAGGCCCTGCGCGTTGACATGCCGGAAGTCGCGGACCGAACGCCCATGTCCGGGCAGCAGCGGCGCCGAGATGGCAAACCCCGCGGCATGGAGCCGTTCGCCCAGCTCGCGCAAAGTCTGCGGCGTGTCCCCGCCGCCATGCAGGAGGAGCACGCCCGGGGCGCCCGGTCGGTCGAGCCGGAATCCCTCCGCGCCGACCACCACGCCGTTTGGTCCCCGCGGCCGCGCCGCGTCCGCCCGCTCGGCCAATCGGACGGCGACCGAGCGAACGCCGGCCAGCACCCCTACGGCGATGCCGACGATGACGAGGGGCGTCATCCGCGCCCCGCGTCCGCGACCCGCGAGGTCCCCGCGGATCCGGTCAGTGGCCGGTCGCGCTCGTGCGGGCCGCGTTCAGCGCGGCGGTCGCCGCGTCGAAGTGCGCCGCCAGATCGGCGATCTCATGGGTTGCGCGTTCCGCGTCGCCCGCCCGGATCGCTTCGTTCACCGACGGAAACACCATGTTCGCGTATCCGTTGTCCTCGTCGGCCACGTAGATGAGGTTCCGGAACCACGGGCGCCCGTCGAGCCCCTGCGGGCGGGTGAGGGCCCGCTCGACCCCGAGCAGCGACGCGTTCGTCCGCGCCAGCGCGTCGGGCGACGGCGTCTCGGCGACGAGCGCATCACGCGCCGAGTCGAACGCCAGGGCGGCACCCTCGAAGCGCGTCAGCGCTTCGGCCACCGGCGCCATCGTGGCCGTCCAGTGGCGCGCCGCCAGCGCCGAGTCCGTCGCCGGCAGGTACTTCTGCATGGTGCGGGCGAACTCGACGTAGTCGTACGGCAGGACGTCGGCGTCGGCCAGCCGCAGCGTCATCGCTGCACCGATCCGTCCGGCGGCCGCGTGGTACCTGAAGCCCGGATCGCCGAACTTGGACATCCACGCGAGATCGTCATATTGAGAATGATATACTCCGCCCGGACCCCCGAACCCCCAGTCGGCGATCGGGATGCCCAGGTGGTTGTAGAACCCGGCGAAATCCGAGCCGCCGCCCGGATCGTCCATCGCCGGCTCCTGCCCCGGCGCCGTGTGCGTGGCCTTCCGCCAGACATCGTACACGCTGCCCTGCCCGCTCGGGTCGGGCACCTCGGCGGCCACGGCCCGCAGCGTCGAACGCAGCGAGGGCGAGCCGCCCCCGCCGAACTGCACGCCCTGCGCCGCGACGTCCTGGTTGAGGTACGCGACCGCCTCACGCGACAGCCGCAGGGAGTCGTCCTCGACGTATTCCGTGGACCCGATCAGCCCCCACTCCTCGGCATCCCAGCTCGCGAACACGATCGTGCGCTTCGGCCGGTGGCCTGCCTCGACTTCGTCGGCAATCGCGTGCGCGGCCTCGAGCACGCTCACCGTCCCGCTGATGTTGTCCGCCGTGCCGGGACCCCACGCGTCGCGGTGCCCGCCGATGAGGATCATCTCGTTCGGGAATTCGCTCCCCCGGACGATCCCGAACCCATCGTAGATCTTCTTGTAGCCGTGCGTCGCCCGGTCGTCGCGCACCACGATCCGCGCACGGACGGGCCCTGGGCCCACGTGATACCGGAACGGCAGGCCGCCCTGCCACGACTGCTGGGGAATCGCTGCGCCCTTCAGGTCCCGCAGCAGCTCGCCCGCGTTCCCGTAGCTGATGGCGATCACCGGGATGTGCGGCACGTCCATCCGGTCGAGCGGCAGGCGCTTCGCGCCTGCGGTGCTCGGCCATCCGGGCGTGGACGGATCACCGTCCACGTTGAGCACGCTCCCCCGCTGCACCCCGGACGAGGACCGCATCGGACCCGCCGGGTACACGTCGCCGCGCACGTATCCGTCGTCCTGCGGATCGCTGTAGATGATCAGCGCGGCCGCTCCGTGCTTCTCCGCCTCGCGCGCCTTGATGCCGCGGAAGCTCCGCCCGTAGCGGGCGATCGCGATCTTGCCCTTCACCGACACACCCAGCGAATCGAGGCGCGCGTAGTCTTCGATCAGCCCGTAGTTCACGTAGACGACGTCCCCCGACACGTCGCCTACGCCACTGTAGCCGTTCACCGTCGGATACTGGGGCAGCGCCGACGTCGGGTCGCCATTCACCGCCGGCTCGGCCAGCGACAACTCGCGCGCCTTGCCGTCAACGCGCCAGAGATGCACTGCCGTCGGAATCGGCATCCACACGTCGTAGCTGCGGACCTCGGTTTCGAGGCCCCACTTCTTGAACTGGTCGATCACGTAATCGAGCGTCCGCACCTGCGCCGGCGTGCCGGACACGTGGATCTCGCTCGACAGCGCCTTCGAATGGGCTTCGGCGCTGGCCGGGGTGGGCAGCGTGATGGCGTGGGCCTCCAGGGTCCGCTCCGCGGCCGCCGACGCCGAGGCATACCCGGGAAGCTGCTGGGCACCGAGGGGTGCGGCGACGACGAGCAGGGCGGCGATACGGCGGATCATGTTCGGAGGGCTCGAGGAAAAGGTCCCCACGAATTAAACCGTCCGCGCCGCGCGGGCAATGGGCAGGGTCCCGTTCCAGCTCAGAACATGATCATCGTGGTGCCGCCGTTGTCGTTGCCGAACCTCGGGTTCACGACATTGTTCAACAACGATCCGAAGGTGTAGCTCAGCCCCACGAATCCGCTCCATTCGTAGCTCGTGAGCAACTGGCGCTGCTGGAGCAACACCTCGTCGCGCGTGGCGGTGCCCTTCGGCAGGTAAAGCTGGTCGTGGATCAGGCTGTAGAACGCCGACAGGTTGAGGCTCAGCCCGCGGATGAGGTGGAGTGAGACCCCGCTGCTGAGGTTCGCGCTGTGCTTGCTGCCGTCGTTCAGGAAGCTGCGGCCGGTCACGCCGAGATTCAGCGTTCCCCAGGCCTCCTGCTGGGCATAAGCGACCGTCAGCGAGTGCACCGGCAGGGTCTCCGACGTCTTGAGGAAGATCGTCGTGTCGTTGTACGCGAACGCGCTCACCCCGATCCCATACTGCAGGCGCAACTGCCGGCGCGTGGACTCGGCGTACGGCCAGACGTCGAACTCGATTGCCGGCTCGACGTTCAGATTGCGCTTCTCGTTCAGGAACGTGGACGACGTCAGCGAGCCGGTGAGGCCGGCTGACCACCGGTCCGAGAGGCTCTTCACGGCCAGCGCCGAGAGTCCGAACCCCCGTTGGATGCTCACGATCGTCGTGTCGGGATCGGTGAGATCGTACTGGTTCTCGTTGTAGTTCTCGTTGGCCGAGACCCGCAGCTTCCACGCCGCCGTGGTGCGCGACGCCGACAGGGTGCCGCTGAGATACCGGTACCGCGTCGACTGCTCGGCGTACGCATCTCCGTTCATGCTGGTGGAGAAGACCCAGGCGTGCCAGGGATCGCGCTTCGGCGTGGTCTGGTCGGCGGCATTCTTTGCCTTTGCCACGTCGATGCGGAGCTGGTCGGCCATCGCCGTGTGGGCGAGATACCGCACCAGTCCCGACTTGAGCACGCGCACCATGGTTTTGCGCACGGCGTCGCTGGTCGCACCCGGCTCCATCGAGAACGACAGCGTGTCCGCCATGTGCGCGAAATGCCCCTGGCCCAGGAACGTGAACGTGTATTGCGTGCCGCCGGCGCCCGTGCTCTGCGTGCTGGTCAGGACGTCCACGTCGGACGCCGTCCGGTCGCGAACCCAGTTCACGTACGCGATCTCCGTTCGGATGTAGTCGCTGTCGCACAGGTACGTGCAATCGAGGTACACGGCGGCCGTCCGCTCGGCGCCCGCGGAGGCCCGGGTCGTGTCCTGGGCGTGGACGGGCGTGGCCAGGATGGCCCAGCACAGCCACGCCGCGCATGCTGCGGTCAGGCGCCTTCGCATTTCCTCGTCTCCCGAAATGGCGCCCCGCGTGTGCGCCGGAGCGTGGAGCCCGTGCCGGGACGGCGTGGCAACGGGCGGGTCTGAGCGTTCGCTAATGTGGCGAATCGGGCGCCCGACGCGAGGGTGGGCCCGCATTGCTCATCATATCTTCATGTTTCGCTCATGCCAGCTTCACGTTGGACACGGCGAACCGGTCCGGCGTTGCTTCAGGCCACCTGGCGCTCGCGGGCGAGGGCGAGGGCCACCCCGAGACCGGCCACGAGCGCGAGCAGGCCGGCCCACCACGTCCGCGCGGGGACCACCGGCCCGAGATCGTCGCGCCCGTACTGCCGCCGCGCCCATTGCTGCGCCCACGCGCCGAGCGGCGTCCCCGCCGCTTGGGCAAATGCCGAACTCACGTCGGCCGGCGACGTCCAGAATTCCGCGAACCGCTCGCGTCCCAGCTCTCGCACCATGTCCGAAACCAGCCAGGTTTCCGCCGGTCCGAAGTGGTTCCCCCAGCCGAAATACCAGCCCCGGTACACCCCGTACGATCGCGCGTCGATCACCTGGTCGCGCCACGCGCGCGCGTCCTTGCCCGCCGGCTCTCCGGCTTCGATGCCCGTGACGCAACGAGCGGATTCCCCTCCGACGCAGGCGATCGCGTCGTTCGAAAGGAACGATCGAATCCACCAGCTCTGGGCGCTCCCACCCGCCACCGACGTGGCCAGGTCTTCGTAAACGCCGAATTGCCAGGACAGATCGGTCAGTACCGTCGGCGACGGCTGGGACCAGTCCACGTCCTGCACGGGCTCCCATCCCGCGCTCGCCAGCCACTCCACGACGTGGCGACCCGGCCGGCCGAAGGTGGCGTACAGCGCGCACGGCCCGAGCGTCGCGCGGTCCGTGGAGTGCAGCGTCAGCGCCCGGATCAGCCGATTCCGCAGCCCGCGTGTTTCCGGCGCCCCGGCGCCCTGCAGCGGGAACGTTACGCGCACGAGCACGCGGCACGCCGCGGTCGCCGAGTCGGGGGGAAACGTGTATCCCTCCGCCGGACTGGCGTGCAACATCGGCAACCCGTCGTTGTACTTGCTCGTGTCGGCCACGATCGCGACGAGCACCGGGAAGCGCGTCCCGGCATCGTATCGCGCCCAGGCGGCGTCGAGTGACGCGCCCACGCTGCGTGAAATCGAGTCCGGAATCGCCGGATCGGTCAGGATCGTCAGGCCCGGCCGGGCGGCCGCGACGACTCCGGGGCCCATTGCCGAGTCGCGAATCTCGAGCAACCGCAGGCGGAGATTCGCTGCTTCGAGCCGCTCCGCCGCGTCGGGCCAGCCGTACCGCGACCCGAAGTTCGACGCGTATCGCGACCCGGCGTTCGTCGGCTGAATCGGCCGCGGCGGCGCCAGCCACACGACCGCGGCCGCGCAGGCCAGCACGAAGACCGCGACCCACCGCCGCCAGGTCAGCGCCATGGTGAGCTCCGCAGCGCGAGCGCCCCGCACGCCGCCACCCAGAGCAGCGACGTCAGCGCCATTCCCCAGCTCATGCTCGGGTTCGACGATCGCGCCGCCACTACGTCGTGGCGCCATACCCGCACCAGCGAATCGACCGGAATCCCACCCGCCGCCGCGAGTTGCGCGCCGCGATCGTCCGGCGCCGCTTCCATCCGCGTCACGGCGTCCGGTCCGCCCAGATCCAGCGCCAGGGTCAGGAGGCTCTGCCGCGCCGACGCGCCCAACGGCGGGTCGACATCCGCGGTGGGCATCAGGCGAAGCAGCGCCGCGCACGCCGTGTCGGCGCCCAGCGTCACGCACGCGTTGTACACCCCGGCGTGGTCCGCCCTGTACTGATAGGTCAGGTGACGCACCCGGTCGCGTCGTTCGGACGCATCGAACCACCGCGCCACCGGATCGTCCGTGCCGGCGACGCCGAGTGCCAGCGCGCACGCCGAATCGGCGCCCGCGTAGCAGGCCCGCGCCATCGCGAACGGCGATGTCACCAGGTCGATGCGCACCCCGGTCCACATCGCGGGTGTCGCCGTGTCCGCCGGGAAATCTCCCCCCAACCAGTGCGCGAAATCCCCCCCGAGCGAGGCGCCGATCGCCGCTGCTGCCCGATGGGTGACCGCCCAGACCATCGCGTTCACGTCGGGTGGCTCGCTCTGCACGTACCGCGCCTGGCCCGTGCCGTCCACCTCCGACAGACTGATTGGGCTGTCGGGGGACCCTGCGCTGTCGGGCCTGCTCAGCAGGTATGGGCGCGAACGCAATATCTCCGCCGCATGGCCGAACCGCCGATCGAGCGCCGCCGCCGCCGGTGGCGCCACCCGGCGCGCGAACCCGACGAGCGCCGAATCCGCCAGCAGCACGAGCGGGCCCGAGCGCACCGTATCGCTCGGCAGCGTGAGTGCGGCGAGCGAGTCCTCACGGCGCTTGAGCGCCGCCACCTCGTGCCAGACCGGGACGAGCGCTCGGACTCGAGCCCGGTATTCGGCTTGCGTCTGCGCCCGGGCGGCGCGCGGCGCCCCGATCAGGATGGCAGCCGCCGCCCCCGCCAGCCACCATCGCCCGAGACTAGACATCGACCAGCGCCCACCGGCCGCTGAACACGGACAGCACCCCCGGGTACGCCAGCACGAGATCCACCGCGTGCGACACGACGTCCCAATGCAGTCCCGCGGCATCGGCCAGGAATTGTACGACGATCACCCCGGCGATCGCACCCAGGATATATCCCGCCGTCCGCGCGGTGGCCGACGAGATGGCGAAGAAGATCGCGAACGCGACCAGCGCCGCGAATCCGAACCGCGCCGTCAGCGCCCACGGGTAGGTGTGCAGCCCCTGCGGAATCGGGAACATCGTCACGGCGAGCAGCGCGCCGGCGCCCAGGGCGGCCACGACCGGGACGAGGAACACCACGCCGGCTCCGAACCGCAGCAGCACGTAGCGCCAGCGCGCCACCGGCAGGGTCAGGGCGTATACATGATGCCCGCGATGGTCTGACGACCACGCCAGGATGGCCACCGCCAGTCCCACCGTGGCGGCGAGCACCACGTAGCCCACGCCCCAGGTCTGCATCACCGAGATGAACGACCGCGGCTGGATCGTCGGCACGTTCGAATTCATGGACAGGAGCGGCATCGTGAACGCCGCGATCGCGGCCAGCAGCACCGCCGTCCGCGTCCACTGCCACTGTGTCTTGAGGATCGCCTTGAACATGTCCCGTGTCTCCTCAGCGCTTGTCGCGGAATGACCGCAGCAGCTCCACGAACCCTTCTTCCAGATCGAGGTCGATCACGTCGGTAACCGTCGCGCCAAGCGACGTCACGTGGTCGTGCATGTCCGGCGTCCACCCCCGCACCAGCCACTGCTCGGCTGCACCGTTGGCCGGCCCCCGGCTCAGCACCGTGAACGGCGTCGTGTCGTCGAGCAGCGCCGGCGCCCCCGTCACGTACAGCCGCTTGATGCCGCTCTTGAATTCCCGCATCGGCAGCTCGGCCACGAGCGCGCCCCGGTCCATGAGGCCGACCCAGTCGCAGATCCGCTCCAGTTCGTGCACCAGGTGGCTCGAGATCAGCACCGACGCCTGCCGGTCGGACACGTAGGCGAGCAGCGCTTCGAGCACGTCGCGCCGCACCACCGGGTCGAGCCCGTCCGTCGGCTCGTCCAGCACGAGCAGCTCCGGGAGCTGCGCCAGCGCCAGCAGCATCATCAGCTTGCCCGTCTCTCCCTTGGAGAGCGAGCCCACGCGCCGGTCGTCGGCCAGGCGGAACTGCCCCTTGAGCTCCGTGGCCCACCGCGCGTCCCATCGCGCGTGGAACGCGGCGTGCAGCTCCATGGACTGCGCCACGGTCAGCGACGGGTGCACGTGCGGCCGATCGGGCACGTAGCCCACCCGCGCCAGCACCGACACGCGGGCCGCGGGCATCGATTCGCCGAGCACGGCGATGCGGCCGCCCGTGGCCCGCAGCAACCCCAGGATCAGACGAATCGTCGTCGTCTTCCCCGCCCCGTTCGGCCCGAGAAACCCGTAGATCGCGCCCGTCGGCACGTGAAGGTCCACGCCCTCCATCGCGAAGTTCCTGCCGGCACGGTAGCGCAGGCCCTGCGTCTCGACGGCGAAGGTCATCGCCCGCCTCCATTCAGCTCGTGGTCCAGCGCGTCGCGCAGGTCGTCGGGCGCCAGCCCAAGCCGCCGCGCTTCCCGCAGCAGGTTGCGCACCAGCCGGCGCGCCGCCTGACGCCGTTCCCGCGACCGCAGCTCCCTGCCCACGTTCTGCACGAACGTCCCCGCCCCCTGCCGCGTGGCCACGAACCCTTCCTGCTCGAGTTCGCGATACGCCTGCACCACCGTCGCCGGATTCACGCGCAGCTCCGCCGACAGCTGCCGCACCGAAGGCAGCACGTCGCCCTCCCCGAGCTCGCCGCCCGCGATCGCCAGCCGCACGTCGTCGGCAATCTGCGCGTACAACGGCACCGGACTCCGGGGGTCGAGACGTTCGAACATGGCGCTCCAGAAAGTGTATCGTTGTTGCGATACACTAGGACGACCCCCGCGATCTGTCAAGCGCCCGATGCCGAAACGGCGCGGGCCGGCCTTCCGGCCGGCCCGCGTAACGTCCCGATTCGCTGATGGTTAGGCCGCGATGTGCAACGCCTCGACGCGCAGGTTCTTGGCAAAGCAGTACTCGTCGCAGGCAAACCGCCGGGCGCACGCCAGACAATCCCGGCGGATCTTCTCCGGGTACCGCGCCCGGTCCACCTGCGCGTACCCGCACGCCGCGAAGAACTTCGGCTGCAGCGTCAGCGCGAACACGTCGTAGACGTCGCGCTTCACCGCCAACTGCTCCACCGCCTCCACGATCTGCCGTCCCAGCCCGCGGCCGTGCGCCTCCCGGGCCACGGCGATCGCGGCCACCTCCGCCACCGATGGCGAGTACTCCTTGAGCGCGCCGCACGCCAGCAGCCGGCCGTCGTCCGCCACCGCCACCACGAAATCGTGGATCGCCAGCGCCACCATTTCCGGCGTCCGGCGCAGCATGAGCATCTCGTCCGCGAACTGGTTGTTCAGCCGGACGATCGCGTCCACGTCATCCGGCCGCGCCGGACGAATCCGCACCTCGCCGTCGCTCATCAGAGCACGTTTTCCAGCACCGCCAGCCCTTCGGCCAGTTCG
Source organism: Gemmatimonadota bacterium (assembly GCA_028876525.1). GTDB lineage: Bacteria > Gemmatimonadota > Gemmatimonadetes > Gemmatimonadales > Gemmatimonadaceae > JAGWRI01. The sequence goes on from JAGWRI010000277.1 coordinate 16,316, forward strand.
TCCTGCGTCGCGACAAGCGGCGGCAGCAGCCGCACGGTGTACTCCCCGGCCGTGCAGACGAGCAGTCCGGCGGCCAGCGCCTCGCTCACCACGTGCGCCGCCGTTCCCGTGACGTCGAGCCCCCACATGAAGCCCGTGCCGCGAATCCCGCGAATCCGCCCCGTCCGCTGCGCGATGTCCTGAAGCTGGGCGCCGAACCAGGCGCCGGTGTCACGCACGTGCGCCAGCAGCGCTGGATCGGAGAGCCGGTCGAGGACGTACGACGCCACCGACGCCACGAACGGGCCTCCGCCGAACGTCGTCCCGTGATCCCCCGGCCGGATCGCCGCCGCGATCTCGTCGGTCATCAGCACCGCGCCCATCGGCAGGCCGCCCGCCAGCGGCTTGGCCAGCGTCAGCATGTCCGGCACGACGCCGGTTTGCTCGTAGGCGAACAACGTGCCCGTGCGCCCCAGCCCGCACTGGATCTCGTCGAAGATCAGCGCCGCGTTCCGCTCGCGCGTCAGCGCCCGCAACTCGCGCAGGAAGCCCGGGTCGAGCACGCGCACGCCGCCCTCCCCCTGCACCGGCTCCACGATCACCGCCGCGCCCGACTCGGCGTCCAGCGCCGTCGCCACGTCGCTCGGGTCACGCTCGACGATCGAGATCCCCCCGGCCAGCGGCTGGAACGGCAACTGGTAGGCCGTCCGGTCGGTCGCCGCCAGGGTGCCGAACAGCCGGCCGTGGAACCCGCCCCGCAGCGCCACGATGCGATGCTTGTTCTCCCCCTGCGATCGCGCCCAGCGGCGCGCGAACTTGAGCGCGCCTTCGTTGGCCTCGCCGCCCGAGTTGCAGAAGAACACCTTCGACGCGAACGACCGCGCCGCCAGCTTCTCCGCCAGCTCGGCGCCCGCCGCCGTGCGATAGAGGTTGGACGTGTGGATCAGTCCGTCGGCCGCGGCGTGCAGCGCCGCCCGCAGGCCGGAGTCCCCGTAGCCGAGCGCGTTGACCGCGATCCCGGCCACGAAGTCCAGGTAGCGCGTGCCGTCCGCGTCGTAGAGATACACGCCCTCGCCCCGCACCAGCTCCATCGGTCCGCGCTTGTACGTGCCCAGAATCGCGTCGCCCGCCTCGGGCGCCGGTGCCGGATCGGCGGCAGGCAGAGTGCTCCCGCTCACGTCCCCTCCCTCGTCACGGTGATCGTCGTCCCGCGTCCGTCGTCGGTGAGCAACGACAGATCGCCCACCCGAACCTTGGGCACGCCCGCGCGCAGCGCCGCCGAGGCGGCCTGTAGCTTCGCCGCCATCCCGCCGGCGACCGTTCCGTCCGACATCGAGGCCGCGGTGTCGCCGATCGTCATCTTCGGCACGACCTTGCCGTCGCGCATCACGCCGGGAACGTCCGACACCAGCAACAGCTCGCTGGCCTCGAGCGCCGCCGCGATCGCCGCGGCCGCGTCGTCGGCGTTCACGTTCAGTGTCGGCCCGAGGTCCAGCCCGATGTTGCGGCTCACCGGCGAGATCACCGGCAGATAGCCGCCGTCCAGGAGGTGCCAGAGCAGCGACGCGTTCACCCGCTGCACCGCCCCGACGTGTCCGAGCTTCTCGGCATTCACGGGCGTGGCCGCGATCAGCGATGCGTCCTCGCCCGAGATGCCCACCGCGCGCACGCCTTCGCGCACCAGCGCCGCGACCAGCCGCTTGTTCGCGGTGCCCGAGAGCGCCATCCGCACCAGCTCCATGTCGCGCGGCGTCGTGACCCGGCGGCCGTCGACGAATTCCGGCGTCAGGCCGAACGCGGCCTGCAGCGCCGTCACCTCGTCGCCGCCTCCGTGCACGACGACCATCGACCGCGCCCCGGCGTCCCACGCCTCGGCCAGCTGGAGCGCCAGCGTCGGATCGCTCTGCACCCGCCCCCCCACCTTGACCACGCGCGTCACAGGAGCCCCGCCGTTTCGTCGAGTTCGAGCATCAGGTTGGCGTTCTGGATCGCCTGCCCCGCGGCGCCCTTCACGAGGTTGTCGATCGCCGAAAAGACAAGCAGCATCGGCCGCGCCGTGCCGGTGAGCGGCAGGGCGTGCAGCTGCACCGCATTGCGGTAGGCGACGTCGCGGAGCCGGGGCGGCGCGCCCACCACTTCGATGAACGGCTCGCCGGCGAACCGCTGGCGCCAGGGCTCCATCGCGTCGCCCAGCGGCGCCTTGAGCTCCACCGTGATCGACGAGAGGATGCCGCGCGTGACCGGCAGCAGGTGCGGCGTGAAGACGAGATCGGCCGTGCTGCCAAGGCGCTCCAGCGTGGCGCGCATCTCCTTGAGATGGCGGTGGGTGTTCCCCACCCCGTACGCCCGGTAGTCCTCGGCCACCTCGCCGAACAGATACTCCCGCTTCGGCGTGTTCCCCGCCCCGGTCACCCCGCTTGCCGAGTTCGCGATCATCGCGCTCCCCTCGGCCACGAGATCCCGCTCGATCAGCGGGGCGAGCGCGAGGAGCACGGAGGTCGGGTAGCACCCCGGGTTGGCCACCACGGCCGCGCCGCGCACCTCGCTCCGCGTCAGCTCGGGAAGCCCGTACGGCACGCCTTCGCGCCCGTTGCCGGGCCGCAGGTCCGCCGACAGGTCGACGACCCGGGCGCCGGCGGCCCGTGCCGCGTCCACCCACTCGCGCGACGCGCCGTGGGGCAGCGAGCTGAACACCAGCTCGGCGTCGCCGAGCGGCGCGTCTTCGGTGGCTACGAAGGTCACCGGCCGGCCCGCCGCGTGCACCGTCTGCCCGCGCTGCTCGTTGGCCGTCGCGAACGACAGCTGCAGCGCGGGGTGCCGTTGGATGAGTGCGCACAGCTCGCGGCCCGCGTATCCGCTGGCCCCGAGCACGCCGACCGGGATCCTATTCACACGGAATGCATAATCATGCATATTGCGGACGTCAACACCCGCACGGCTTTCTTTTCTCGGACGGAGTCCCATGGCCAACAAGTCGGCTCGCCAGGCGGCCATTCTCGAAATTATCGGCGCGCAGGTCATCGGCAGCCAGGAGGAGCTGCGCCACCGGTTGGCCCGGCGTGGCGTCGCCGTGACGCAGGCCACCCTGTCGCGCGACCTGCGCGAGCTGGGGCTGGTGCGCGTCCCCACCGCCGACGGCGCGCGCTACCTGCGCCAGGAGGCGATCAGCGACGAGGCCAAGCCGTCGCTCGAAGCGCTGCTCCCCCAGCTCTTCTCCAGCGTCGCCGGGGTCAGCGAACTGGTGGTGCTCCAGACTGTCGCCTCGGGCGCCCAGCCGATCTCCGAGGCGATCGATGCCGAAGCCTGGCCCGAAGTCCTCGGCACGGTCGCCGGCGAGAACACGATCCTGATCGTTTGCCGGTCGACTGCCGCGCGGAAGGCCGTCGTCGCCCGCCTCACCCGGCTCGCCCGGCCCGGTTGACCGCCTTCGCCGGCGGGGCCGGCGCATTGACGCCCCCGGCCGAAATGATTAAATATGCAGTCATTCTGCATAAACTTGTCTTTCGGGAGTGGTCATGCCTCGCACCGTCGTCCTCGCCTATTCGGGCGGACTCGATACTTCGATCATCGTTCCCTGGCTCCGGGAGCACTACGACGCCCGGGTGATCTGCGTCGCCGCCAACATCGGCCAGGACCCCGGCGAGCTCCGCGGCGTGCGGGAGAAGGCCCTCGCCTCGGGCGCCGAGGAGTGCTACGTCGAAGATCTGCGCCGGGAATTCGTCGAAGACTTCATCTTCCCCACCCTGCGCGCCGGCGCCATCTACAACCGGAAGTATCTCCTCGGCACTTCCATGGGCCGCCCGCTCATCGCCCGCCGTCAGGTCGAGGTCGCCCACCGGGTCGGCGCCGACGCGCTCGCCCATGGCTGCACCGGCAAGGGCAACGACCAGGTCCGCTTCGAGCTGACCTACGCCAGCTTTGCCCCCGAGCTCCCCGTCATCGCCCCGTGGCGCGAATGGGACATCCGGAGCCGCGAAGACGCCATCGCCTATGCCCACGCCCGCGGAATCCCCGTCGCGGCAACCAGAGAGAAGATTTATTCGCGTGATGCGAATATCTGGCACCTGTCCCACGAGGGCGGGATCCTCGAGGACCCCAACGCCGCGCCCCCCGACGACCTGTTCATGCTCACCACCGACCCGCGCCGGGCGCCCGACGAGCCCGAGGACGTCGTCATCGGCTTCCAGGCCGGCACCCCGGTGTCGGTCAACGGCACCGCCCTGCCCGCCGTCGACCTGCTCACCCTTCTCAACACCATCGCCGGTCGCCACGGCGTCGGCCGTATCGACCTCGTCGAGGACCGCCTCGTCGGCATGAAGTCGCGCGGCGTGTACGAGACGCCCGGCGGCACCCTGCTCTACGCCGCGCACAGCGAGCTCGAGCAACTCGTGCTCGACCGCCGGACCCTCGCCGCCAAGGACGTGGTCGCGCCCCGCTACGCCGACCTCGTATACGAGGGCCGCTGGTGGACCACCGAGCGCGAGGCCTACGACGCCTTCGTCAACGTCACCCAGCAGCGGATCACCGGCACCGTCACCCTCCGCCTGTACAAGGGCTCACTCTCGGTCGTCGGCCGCCAGAGCGCCCACGCCCTCTACGACGAGCGGTTCGTCACGTTCGGCGAAGACGACGTGTACCAGCAGAGCGACGCCGGCGGATTCATTCGCCTGTTCGCCCTGCCCGCCCGCGTCCGCGCCCTCAAGGACCAGGAACTGCAGGCCGATCGCGGCGGCCAGACGCTGCCCAAGGCCGCCGGTCCCGCCGACGAGCCGTCGCTGGCAATCGCGTGAGCGGCCACGGCGTCGCGGCCGGCAGCGGCAAGGCGCACAAGTTGTGGGGCGGGCGTTTCGCGAGCGGACCCGCCCCGGCATTCGACGCCCTCAACAACTCGATCGGCGTCGACTTCCGCCTCTGGCCGTTCGACGTCCGCCTCTCGAAGGCGTGGGCGGTCGGCCTCTGGAACGCCGGGGTCCTCACCCTCGACGAGAGCCGGACCATCGAGCGCGGGCTGGACGCGGTCGCCGTCCGGCTCGAAGCCGGCGAGACCCCGATCCCCTCGGACGAGGACGTCCACACCCTGATCGATCGCCTCCTCCACGAAGAGGTCGGCGACGTCGCAGCCAAGCTCCACACCGGGCGCAGCCGGAACGATCAGGTTGCCACGGCCACCCGGCTCTGGACCATGGATGCGCTGCAGCATCTCGACCTCGCCATTCGTGAATTGCAGCAGGTCATCGTCGATCGAGCCGCCGAAGCCGAGCCGATGCTGATGCCGGCGTACACCCATCTGCAGCGGGCCCAGCCCGTGTCGGCGGCCCACTGGCTGTTGGCGCACTTCTGGCCGCTCGACCGCGACCGGGCGCGGCTCCGGGCCGCGGCACGCAGCGCGGCCGTGCTGCCCCTCGGCTCCGGCGCCGTGGCCGGATCGGCGTATCCGGTGTCGCGCACCCTTCTGCAGGGTACCCTTGGCTTCGACGCCATCTCGCCCAACTCCATGGACGCGGTCAGCGATCGCGATTTCGTGGCCGAGGTGCTCTTCGGATGTGCTCTCGCGGCCGGGCACCTCTCGCGCTTTGCCGAAGACCTGATCATCTATGGCACGAGTGAGTTCGGGTTCGTGCGGTTCGGCGAGCGTTTCTCGTCGGGCTCCAGCATGATGCCGCAGAAGCGCAACCCGGACGCCCTCGAGATCGCCCGCGGCAGCGCCGCGCGCGCGCTCGGCGACCTGACGGCGCTCCTGGCCACCATCAAGGGGCTGCCCAGCAGCTACAACAAGGACCTGCAGGACGACAAGCGCGTGCTCTTCGATGCGGTGGACATGATGACGCTCGTCTTGCCGGCGTTCGCCGGAAGTCTCGGCGAGATCCGATTCCGCCCCGACCGTATGCGGGCCGCGCTGTCCAGCGGGCTCATGGCCACCGATCTCGCCGACTATCTTGTTCGCCGTGGGGCCACGTTCCGGGAAGCCCACGGCGCCGTGGGCCGGCTCGTTCGCGAAGCGGAAGAGCAGGGAATCGAACTCGATGCTCTGCCCGCAGCCTCGTTCTCGGCGGCGCACCATCTCTTCGGTGCCGACGCGTCGGACGCGCTGTCCGCCGAAAGGTCCGTGGAGCTTCGAAATGTGGATGGTGGAACCGGACCGGATGCCGTCCGGACGCAGCTCGACCAAGCGCGCGCCGCTCTTCGCTGATCGGCGGGCGACCGACGAGACATAATATCCTAGAAAATTAGGATTATTTTTACAAATCGCCGCCTGGCGAGAAATATCCTATCTGCATAGGATATTTCATGCCTGCCTACGATCTCGCCACGGTCGCTTTCGCCGTTGACGCACCCAGAAAGTGGGTCGACAACACCTGCTCGCACTTTGCCATCACCGGGGTCGAATCCACCCAGCGAGGGGTGAGCCGCCAATTTTCGTTCGATGGCGTCCTCGCCGTGCAGCTCGTTCGCAACCTCTGCGTCGAAATGGGGCTGCCGGTCCATGCCGCCGTTCGGCTGGCAACGGCGATGCTCGCCGACCCAGACGCCGCGGCTTCGTTCGCACGCGGCGTCATCATCAGCCTCGATCTGGAGACCCTGACGCACCACGTCCAGCAACGACTGCTCGAAGCTGTGGAGTCGGTGCCGCGCATTCGTCGCGGCAGGCCCCCGTCGCGGTCAGGCGACAAGGGCGGGGCGTGAGGGTCGCCGAATGAAGACCGGGAGACTCCCCTGGCGGGGCCTCCCGGTGCACTGCGCTACACGCTCGCCCGTTTACTGGGCCATGCGGGACACGTTCTCCGCCGCGGGGCCCTTGGCGCCCTGCACGACGTCGAACTCGACGGCCTCACCTTCGGCCAGCGTCTTGAACCCGGTGCCCTGAATCGAGCTGTAGTGGACGAAGCAGTCCTTTTCGCCGCTGTCCGGTGTGATGAAACCAAAACCCTTCGCGTCGTTGAACCACTTCACCTTGCCTGTCGTACGCATGTCCCACTCCTGAAAGTACCCATTGTCTAGGGAGCGGAACGCGCCGTACCCCGACAATCACTCGTGCCGCAGAACGCCGATGCGCTGCGGGGCCTATATACGCGGAGCCAAGACCCTGAGGCCTTGGCTCAGCGGGGCTAAAGTAGTACGGCCTTAATAACGGGTCAATACCGGCCTCCGAGGGGCGAGCGGCCGAGGAATCCGTGTCATTTCCAGCGAAGTTTCCGCCGGCCCTGACGCCCCTTCGCGAGCGATGGACCGGCTGATGTATTTTCAGGGGCGCGTATTCCGGAGTCCTCGTGAGCATCGGCGGTCGCAGAAATACGGTCACCACCTGGGTCGGATCTGTCCCCATCGGTTCCGACTTCCCGATCGTGGTCCAGTCCATGACCAACACCGATACGGCGGACGCGGAAGCCACAGCCGCGCAGGTCGTTGCGCTCGCCGGGAGCGGATCTCAGCTCGTCCGGGTCACGGTCAACAACGATGAAGCGGCCCGGTCCGTGCCCGAGATCGCCCGTCGTGTTGCCGATGCCGGCGTGACGGTCCCCATTGTCGGCGATTTCCACTACAACGGGCATCTCCTGCTCGCCAAGTACCCCGAAGCGGCGACCGCGCTGGCCAAGTACCGCATCAACCCGGGCAACGTCGGCGGCAAGCGCCGCGACGAGAACTTCCGCACGATCGTGCAGATCGCGGTAGACAACGACCGCCCGGTGCGAATCGGCGTCAATTGGGGGTCGCTCGACCAGGACCTCCTCACGCAAATGATGGACGAGAACGCCCATGCCGCGGCGCCGCTCGACGCCAAGGCGGTCTACATCGAAGCGATGCTGGCCAGCGCCCTGCGCTCGGCCCAGCTCGCCGAGGAGGTCGGCCTTGGCCACGACCGCATCGTCATCTCCGCCAAGGTGTCCGGCGTTCAGGATCTCGTCACGGTATACCGGCTGCTTGCGGCGCGGTGCGACTACCCGCTCCATCTCGGTCTCACCGAAGCCGGGATGGGCAGCAAGGGCATCATCGCCAGCACCGCGGGGCTCTCGATCCTGCTCGCCGAGGGCATCGGCGATACGATTCGCGTCTCGCTCACCCCGCGCCCGAACGGCGACCGCACCGAAGAAGTGCGCGTCGCGCAGCAGATTCTGCAGTCGCTGGGCCTGCGCAGCTTCACGCCGCAGGTCACGGCGTGTCCGGGCTGCGGGCGCACGACGTCCACCTTCTTCCAGCACATGGCCGAGGATATCCAGGCCTATCTTCGGGACAGGATGCCCGAGTGGCGCACCGTGCACCCCGGGGTCGAAGAGATGAAGGTCGCGGTGATGGGCTGCGTCGTGAACGGGCCGGGTGAATCCAAGCACGCGAACATCGGGATCTCTCTCCCCGGCACGTTCGAGGAGCCCAAGGCGCCGGTCTATGTCGACGGGCAGTTGGTGGTCACGCTGCGCGGCGATCGCATCGTCGAGGAATTCCTCGTCATGCTCGACGCCTATGTCGAACGCACCTACCCGGCGGCGGCGGTCACGCCCTGACCGCGACATCGCGCGTCCCGGCAGGGCGGGGCGGGCTCAGATCCGCGTCGAGGACTCGTGCGGCTGTTCGTGCCGCTCCATGGCGGTCACGACGTGCGCGAGCTCGTCCATGATCGGCGTCGCGAACCCGTTTTCGCGCAGCCGCTCGTAGATTCGCCGGTACCAGCGGATCGTCCCGCGCTTGCCGGAGTGGAAGCGTCCCCACACCGATCCAGGATCGATTGTCCGGTCGAGGTCGGCGAGGATGGTGCTTCCGGTATGGATCGCATCCGCGGCGCACACCCACCGCGCCGCGTCGTGTGCCGCGGACAGCCGGGCCAGGTAGTCGTCCCGCCGCTCGTCGTGCGACAGCTCCACGCCGTCGTCGTCCAACGTGCGCATCACGACGGCGAGTGCCGTCTCCAGCGCCGGCACGCCGAACTTGTCGGCGATCCGCTGCTCCAGCATCTCCCGGGTGTAGTGGTCCCGGAGGTAGTCCTCGATCACGTCGAGCAGGATCCCGGCCACCACGGTGTCCTCGTCCCGATCGTACTTGGTGAGGATCACGGCCACGTTCGCGGCATGCGTGCCGTACGGCAGGCGCGTGCCCTTCCGGACCTCCCGGTCATTGTGCTTGGCCGCGAAGGCCAGCGCGTGATTGATGCAATCGGAATAGCCGTGGACCGA
>JAGWRI010000278.1 GCA_028876525.1 Gemmatimonadota bacterium
GGACTCAGATCCGCGTCGAGGATTCGTGCGGCTGTTCGTGCCGCTCCATGGCGGTCACGACGTGCGCGAGCTCGTCCATGATCGGCAACGCGAACCCGTTTTCGCGCAGGCGCTCGTAGATTCGCCGGTACCAGCGGATCGTCCCGCTCTTGCCCGAGTGGAAGCGTCCCCACACCGAACCGGGATCGATCGTCCGGTCGAGGTCGGCGAGGATGGTGCTTCCGGTGTGGATCGCATCCGCGGCGCACACCCACCGCGCCCCGTCGTTTGCCGCGGACAGCCGGTCCAGGTAGTCGTCCCGCCGCTCGTCGTGCGACAATTCCACGCCGTCGTCGTCCAACGTGCGCATCACGACGGCGAGTGCCGTTTCCAGAGCCGGCACCCCGAACTTGTCGGCGATCCGCTGCTCCAGCATGTCCCGCGTGTAGCGATCGCGGAGGTGGTCCTCGACCACGTCGAGCAGGATCCCGGCCACCACGACGGCTTCGTCCTGGTCGTACCTGGTGAGAATCACGGCCACGTTCGCGGCGTGCGTGCCGTATGGCAGCCGCGTGCCCTTCCGGACTTCCCGGTCATTGTGCTTGGCCGCGAAGGCCAGCGCGTGGTTGATGCGATCGGAATAGCCGTTGACCGACATGACGTCTCGAAACTGGGAGGGCCTCGCCGTACTCTGCACTAACCTAGCGTTGCGGACGGGGCAGGGCGAGTTGTCGCGAACCAGGCCACGATCCGGGACAGCCCCGCCAGATCCGCGTCGTCGAACGCCCCCGGTTGCTCGGCATCCACGTCGAGCACGCCGAGCAGCGCGCCGCCCGCGGCGTGCACGGGGATCACGATCTCCGACCGGGACCTGGCATCGCACGCGATGTGGCCGGGGAACGCATTCACGTCGGGCACGATGACCGGTATTCCGCTAGCCGCGGCCGTGCCGCAGACGCCGCGTCCGAAGGCGATTTCCAGACAGCCCAGGGTCCCCTGATACGGGCCCACGCGCAGCAGCCGTCCCGGCTCGACCACGCGATAGAAGCCGGTCCACAGAAACCCGAACGCATGATGGACGAGCGCACTCATCGTGGCCATGGCGGCGACGTCGTCCGTCACGCCGTCGAGCACGGCCCGGATGTGCGCGTCGAGCTGTGTGTAGGCCTCGGCTTTCGGAACGTTCCGCAGATCGAGGGTGACTTCCGCCATGGCTACCGCGAGATGAGCGCGGCAAGCCGCGCGTCGATGAGAAACAGGGCCATGCACTGCACGATCACCGCCATGCCCGCGCCCATGAGCCAGAGCCGGCGTTCGCGACCGGCTCCCAGCATGACGAGCGTCGCCCCGATTCCCATGCCCCCGATCTCGAGCCCGAGGGTGAACCAGAGATGGCGATCGAGTCTCGTCGCTCCCGCCAGGTCGCGGAGCGCCAGCCCGTGCCAGGCCAGGGCGACGTACGCCGTTTCGAGCACCCCCCAGGCGGCCGTCTGGATCGCGAATTGCCTGAGCAGGGTCGTAGCCTGTCGGCGCCACACCACGGTGACGGAGACCAGCGTCCCCGCCAGGATGCTCGCGGCCCCCCAGGCGAGGAGCCGGAAGAGGTGGAGCTGTTCGGCGCGCAGGAGCGAATCGGCAAACATGCAGGACCGGGGTTGAAGTGGCGCGTGCCTGCATCCTAGCGGATGCCGCCGGGGTGGTGCCAGCGGTCCGGCCTGGCGGCCGGGGCCGGGCCGTTGACGGCCGCCCCGGGGGCCGGCTAGTTTGAGGGCACCATGACGGCTCTTCGCTCGCATCACCACGCGCATCACCACCACCACGGTTCTACGGGCCGGGGCAGGGCACGCGCGCGCGGATAGTCGTCGGATTCATCCCTCGCTTGTTCTTGCTGGCCCGTCAGTCGCTGACGGGCTTTTTCTTTTTCTCCATAGGGGTCTGCATGCTCAAGATCGCGCTGCCGAACAAGGGACGCCTCGCCGACGACGCGCGGGAGCTGTTTCGCGACGCCGGACTGGAGGTCCGCGCCCATTCCGAGCGCGCCCTCACGGCGTCGCTGGGCGGCGAGTTCCAGGCGCTGTTCGTGCGTGCCCAGGACATCCCGGAGTTCATTGCCGATGGCGCGGCCGACGTCGGCGTCACCGGCCGGGACCTGATCGAGGAGTCGGGACGGGCGATCCGCGAGGTGGCCGACCTCGGCTTCGGACGCTGCCGGTTGGCCGTCGCCGCCCGCGATGACAGCGGATTCGCCGGAATCGGCGATCTGCCCGCCGGGGCTCGCGTGGCCACGACCTTTCCGCGCATCACGACGCGGTTCTTCGCCGAGCGCGGTTGCCGCGCGGAGATCGTCCCGATCTCCGGCGCCGCCGAGATCGCGCCGCACATCGGGATCGCCGACGTGATCGTCGATCTGGTGTCGACCGGTTCGACCCTGCGGGTGAACGGGCTCCGCGAGGTGGAGACGGTGCTCGATTCCACGGCGCGCCTTGTCGTGGCCGACGACCCCGCCCGCCTGGACGACGCCCAGCGCGCGGCGGTGGACGAACTCGCCGCTGCGCTCCTTTCCGTCCTGCGGGCGCGGAGCCAGCGCTACCTCATGGCCAACGTGCCGCGCGACCGGATGTCGCAGGTGCGCGAGATCGTGCCGGGCCTGAACGGCCCCACGGTCATCGACATCCTGAACGGCGGCACGATGGTCGCCGTGCACGCGGTCGTTCCGGCGGACGGAGTCTTCCGCACGATCGCCCGTCTCAAGGCGCTTGGCGCCGAGGGCATTCTGATCACCCGCATCGAGAGGCTCATGGCATGACCACCGCGAGCGTCGATTTGCCGGCTCTCCGCTACTTCGGGCCGCGGCGGGGGCTCGACGCGCCGACCGAGCGAGCCCTGCTCGACCGCACGACATCGACCGATCCCACCGTGCGGGACGCCACGGCGGAGATCCTCGCCGCAGTACGCGCGCGCGGCGATGTCGCGTTGCGGGAGTTCGCCCGCACGTTCGACGGGGTGGCGCTCGAGCGCCTGGAAGTACCCAGGGCCCAATGGACGGCGGCGCTCGACGCCCTCGCCCCCGCGCTGCGCCGCGCGATGGAGCGCGCCGCCCGCAACATCGCGGCCGTGCATCGCGCTTTTCTGCCGTCCGTGATCGAGGTCTCGCCCGAGCCCGGCATCACGATCGGCCGCCGGCCCGACCCGCTGGCGCGTGTCGGCGTCTACGCCCCGGGCGGGCGGGCGGCGTATCC
>JAGWRI010000279.1 GCA_028876525.1 Gemmatimonadota bacterium
CACGCCGCTGTCCGACGAGGCCCGGGACCAGCTGCGCGGCGATCTCGTGGCGCTGCAGGGCGAGATCCGGAGCGCCATGGCCAGGACCACCGACGTCGAGACCCTGCGCCATCTGCAGGGCGCCGACCACGACATCGGCGACATTCTGAACCCCCGGAAGTAGCGGGGCGCGCCGCAGCGTGAAACGAGCGGGGCCGCGTCACTCGACGCGGCCCCGCTCGTTCGTCTCTGGGGGGGACGATCCGGCTCAGTGACTGTGCACGTGGCCGGCAACTGCCGGAGATCTGCGGTGACGGACCATGCGATAGCCGGCCCACGCGATCATCACGGCATCGAAAACCACCGTAGCGAGCAGTACCACGATCGGAATCACCATGCCCGCCGCGATGATGACAAAAGGAGCAGCGCCCATCTCACACCTCCCGCCGGTTTCGCCGTTCGCCGGTCCCGCACTCCGGTGCGGGCCGCCGGTTCGACCGGCTCTGCATATGAGGTGGCACACTCCACCACCTGCGGGCCAAGCTATCGGCCGGCGGGCGGCGAACCAGCGGGGAATCCCTCGTTTTCTTCCTGAATTTCCCTCTTGCGCACGTCGGGGCTCAGTCCAGAAACGGTTGATGCGTAAAGCATTTCCGCCCCGCGACGGCCTCGCGCCACCCCCTCCGCGCCGTCCGCCCGACCCCGGCGCCCCCACGCCGGCGACCTTGACTGACCACCCCGGCCGCGATAACCTCCCGAGACTCGATTCCGAACCCGAATCCAGAACCGCCGTGTCGCGCATCGCCCTCAATTCCAACAATCGGTCGAACAATCGGAACTCCCTCGGGAGCTCTGGTTAGCGCGCACGCGGGTTGCCCGAAGATGCCCAGCGCTCACCAGACCCACTGGTGGGCGCTTTTGATTTCCGCGTATCATGATGGGGTGTAGGTCAACTGGCAGACCGCCCGACTGTTAATCGGGAAGTTGGTGGTTCGAGTCCACCCGCCCCAGCTCTCACCATCGCCATGGCGTTCCGCATTCTCGTCACCGACGACGTGGACCAGGAGGGCATCGCCCTCCTGACCGAGGTCCCGGAATTCCAGGTGGACGTCGTTCCCACGACGCCCGAGCCCGAGCTGCTCGCCCGCATCGGCGGCTACGACGCCATCGTCGGACGCAGCGCCACCAGGATCACCGAGAAGCTCCTCCAGGCCGGCACCAGACTCCGCGTCGTGGGCCGCGCCGGCGTCGGCGTGGACAACGTCGCCATGGACGCCGCCACCCGGCTGGGCATCGCGGTCATCAACGCGCCGGCCGGCAACACGGTGGCCGTGGCCGAGCTGTTCTTCGCCGTGGTCATCGGCCTCCTGCGGCACGTGCCGCGCGCCGACGCCACGATGCACGAGGGCAAATGGGAGCGCTCCAAGCTCCTCGGCGCCGAGCTCAAGGACCGGACGCTCGGCATCGTGGGCGTGGGGCGCATCGGCGGCGAGATCGCCACCCGCGCCCGCGCCTTCGGCATGACGGTCATCGGCTACGACCCGTACATCGCGCGGGAGCGCTTCGACGGGCTGCACGTGCGCCGCTGCGCCACGCTCGACGAATTGCTGGGCGAGGCCGACGTCCTCACCGTGCACACCCCGCTCACCGACGAGACGCGCGGGATGATCGCCGCCCCGCAGCTGGCGCGGCTCCGCGCCGGCGCCGTGGTGTGCAACCTGGCCCGCGGCGGCATCGTGGACGAGCCGGCGCTGGCCGACGCCCTGCGCTCGGGGCACCTGCACGGCGCCGTGGTGGACGCCTACACCAGGGAGCCCCTCCCCGCCGACCACCCGTTCCGCTCGGCGCCCAACATGCTGCTCACCCCGCACATCGGGGCCAGCACCGACCGGGGCCAGCGCAACGTGGCCGTGGACGCCTGCGCCGCCGTGCGCGACGCCCTGCTCAACGAGGAGTATTCGCGTTCGCTGAACGTCGCCGCGGCGGGCGGCGACTGGCAGGCGCTGCAGCCGGCGATGCTGCTCGTGCGCCGCGCCGCCGCCGTGGGCCGCGCCATGCTGGCCGACCGCGGGGCGCCGGCCCTGTCCGCAATCTCGCTGCGCCTGGGCCCCGAGCTGGCGCCGGGACGCGGCCCCCTGCTCGCCGCCGCCGCGCTGGGCGCGCTGGAAGGCGTGCTCGAGCGCGAGCGCCTGAACGTCATCAACGCCCGGTCGGTCGCCGCCTCGCGCGGCATCGACGTGCAGTACGCCGAAGCCGGCACGCCCCCCCACGCCCGGGCCCTCGAGGTGCGCCTGCGCGCCGACGGGCAGGAGCTGCGCGTGGGCGGCATCGCCGCGCTCGATGCCCCGCCGCGGCTCAACCGCATCGGCGACTTCCACGTGGACGTCGCGCCGCGCGGCACGCTCATCGTGCTCACCAACCGCGACGTCCCCGGCGTGATCGGGCACGTGGGCACGGCGCTGGGCAACGCGGGGGTGAACATCGCCGAGTACCACCAGGCGCGGCTGGCCGAGGGCGCCGAGGCGCTGGCCGTGATCACCATCGACGGCGCGGTGAGCGACGCCGTGCGCCAGGCGCTGCTCGCGCTGCCCCAGGTCCACTCCGCCACGGTCGTCCATTTTGGCCGCGAAGGCTGACGCGCCGGCGCCGCGGCTGGAGCGCGACCAGGGCGTGCGCGAGTCGTACGCGCGCGACGCGTCCGGGCTCTGGATGGTGCCCGACGCCGTGGCGCGCCCCACGAGTTGCGACGAGGTCGCCGAGATCGTGCGCCGCGCCGCCGCCGACCGCACGCCGGTCACCGCGGCCGGCGCGCAGACCAGCACCACCGGCGCCTCGATATCCGATCGCGGCATCGTGCTCTCCACGCGCCCCATGGCGCGGGTGCTCGACCTGGACGAGCGCGGCCGCACCGTGCGCGTCGAGCCCGGGGTGCCGCTGGGCGACCTCCAGCGCGCGCTGGCGCCGCACGGGCTGTTCTTCGCGCCCGACCCCACCAGCGACCAGGAATGCACCGTGGGGGGCGCCATTGCCTGCAACGCGTCGGGGCCGCGCACGCTGCGCTACGGCCCCACGCGCTCGCACGTCCGCGCGCTCACCGTGGTCGCGGCCGACGGCTCCACCGTGGAGGTGCGCCGCCCGATGCTGGAGAAGAACACCGCCGGCTACCTCGCGGTGCAGGACCCGGTGGACTGGTTCGTGGGCAGCGAGGGCACGCTGGGCGTGATCGTGGCCGCCGAGCTGGCCCTGCTGCCGCGCCCGGCGCGCGAGATCGGACTGGCGATTCCGCTCGCCGACGAACAGCGCGCGCTGGCGTTCGTCGTCGCGGCGCGCGAGTCGGCCGCGGTGAGCCCGCGCTGTCTGGAGTATTTCGACCGCGAGTCGTTCGCCATCGCGCGGGGCGAGGGGGACGCGCCCACGTGGGCCGCGGACGCCGGCGCGATGGTCTACACCGAAGAGGCGACCGACGGCGCCGAGCCCCCGCTGGACGAGTGGCTGGCGCTGGCCGAGCGGTTCGGGGCCCACGCGGCCGACGTGCGCGTGTTCGAGGGCGACGCCGCGATTCGCGAGGCGCGGCGGCTGCGCCACGCCGTGCCCGCCACGATGCACGAGCGCGTGGCGCCGTATCTCAAGCAGGGCGGACGCCGCGTGTCCACCGACTGGGCCGTGCCCTATCCGCTGGCCGCGAAGGCGGTGGCCATGGCGCGGCGGCACGCCCGTGAGGCGGGGATCCCGCCCGGCATCGTGTACGGGCACCTGGGCAACGGGCATCCGCACCAGAACTTCGTGGCCCGCAATCCCGATGAGGTGCACGCCATGGAGGCCGTGGTGGAGCGCACCCTGCGCGACGTGATCGCGATGGGCGGCACCGTCTCGGCGGAGCACGGCATCGGCAAGCTCAAGACGCGCTGGCTGCCGCTGCAGCTCTCGGCCATGCAGATGGGCGTGATGCGCGCCGTCAAGCGCGAGCTGGACCCCTACGGGATCTTCGCGCCGGGGAACGTCCTGTGAGCCCGGTCTTCGCCAGCGTCGTGTTCGACGTGGACTCGACGCTCACCGGCATCGAGGGTGTGGACTGGCTGGCCGCGCTGCGCGACGCGGAGACCGCGGCGTACGTGAAGGGGCTCACCGAGCGCGTGATGGCCGGCGAGCTGCCCATCGAGGCGGCGTACGTGAGCCGGCTGGCGCGCATCGCGCCCACGCGCGACGAGCTGCGCCGGCTGGCCGACGCGTATCGCGCGGCCGCGTCACCCGGCGCGCGCGAGGTGATCGCCACGCTGCAGAACGCCGGCGTGCGCGTGGTGGCGATCAGCGGCGGGATCGCGGCGGCCGTGGTGCCCTTCTGCGTGTGGCTGGGGTTCGCCGAGCGCGACGTGCACGCCGTGCCCGTGGAATGGAACGGGCGCGGCGAGTACGCCGGAATGGATCCCGCCACTCCGCTCGCCACGCAGACGGGCAAGGCCACGGTCGTGCGCGCGCTGGGGCTGCCCCACCCCATTCTCGCCGTGGGCGACGGGAGCACCGACGTGGAGATGAAGCGGCAGGGCGCGGTTGAGGCGTTCGCGGCCTATACGGGGTTCACGCACCGGAAGGCGGTGGTCGCGGCGGCCGACTTCGTGGTGGAAACGTTCGCCGACCTGATGCCCCGGCTCCTGGCTCCCCGCGCCTGAGCGTCACGGGGCCCTCAGCGCATCCGGCTCCAGAGCACGAGCGTTCCGCAGGTCGGGGCGCCGGTGCGGAATTGAACGGGCGTGCTGGCCGGATTCGGGTAGTACTCCACGGCCTCCAGATTCATGGTCAGCATGGACCTGAGGTCCGGCCGCAGGCCCCCGCGTGCCAACGGATTGTAGATCATCACGCCGTCCCAGTAGACCTGTGTGAAGCACGGTGTCGTGCCGGACAGTCCGTTCAGCATTCCCGACGGCGAAACCAGCCATGCCTCGCCGCCGGGCCCCGGGATCATGCGCGCCACCGACCCCGAGCGCAGCAGCTCCGCCAGGTTGAGCGTCTTGCTGCTGTCGATCTGGTGCCGCGTGAAGAAGAACCCTCCGCCCTTCGCCCGGCGCGCCATGAACCCTTCGAGGCGCGAGTCGATCGCGTCGGCGTTGGTGGTCACGCCCGGCAGCGCGGTGGCGTTCTCCCGGAGCCCGGTCTCGACGATTCGGATTCCGGTGTCGGCCACCGACACGGTCATCGAATCGGGCGCATATCCGATGAGGTGCAGCGCCACGAGATGCGACCCGGGAGACACCCCCCGCAGACGCGCGATCCCCCCGGCGTCGGTCGTGTCGGCCCGCAGCGCGTGGTCCAGCAGGATGCGCGCTCCCGACAGCGGCACGCCGGTGCCGGCGTCACGGACCAATACGACCACCACGGCGTGCTGCGCCCCGGCGCCTTGGGGAAACCCAACCGCCGGGGCGAGCGCCGCCACGCCCAGCAGTGCGACCCACCGCAGCACGCACGGGGGCATCGACGTCGTATACATGTCCGATTATGAGCGTACACGGCTGCAAGGCCGGCCGCAAGCCGCCGAGCGGCCATGTGGCGGCCTGTGCCCGGGCGCGTTAACGTCCACCCTCATGCGCCACCTGACCATTGCCGCACTCGCCCTCTGCCTGGTTTCGGCCTGCGGCCGACATGCCGAACCCGCCGCCAAGGGATCCACCGCGGCGACCGCCCCCGCCGACACGGGCACCCTCGACGTGATGAACGCGGCATCGGTCACGCAGCCCCTGCGCGCCGTACTCGACACCTTCAGCGCCCGCACCGGCGTCAGGTACGCGCTGCAGCCGGGCGCCAGCCTGGAGCTGGCCCGCCTCATCACGGAGACGGGCCGGCGCCCCGACATCCTGCTGCTCGCCGACCCCGAGGTCTTTCCCAAGCTGCTCGAGCCGCGCTTCGCCAACGGCTACGAAATCATCGCGCGCAATCGCATCGTGCTGGCCTACACGCCGCAATCGAGGGGCGCCTCCCGCATCGGCGCCGACAACTGGCGCGCGATCGTCACCGAGCCGGGCGTGCAGGTGGGGCGCGCCGACCCCAACACCGATCCCTCGGGCTACCGCACCCTGCTGGCCATGCAGCTCGCCGCGCGCTACTACCACGATCCGTCGCTCTACCGGCGGCTTCTCGCCGCGGCGCCGGACCGCAACGTGCGCCCGCGCGAGGCCGACCAGGTGGCCCTGCTGGAAACGCACCAGCTCGATTACATCTGGAGCTACCAGAACCTGGCCGACGAGAACGGCCTCCGGTACATCAGGCTCCCCGACGCGGTGGACCTGGGCACCGCCGCCGACTCCGCCACCTACGCCACGGTGTCCACGCGCGTGATCGGCAGGCAGCCCGGCGACACGCTCACCATGCGCGGCGGGCCGATCCTGTTCGCCGCCGCGGTGCTCACCACGGCGCCGCACCCGGCCGCGGCCAGGCAATTTCTCGATTTCCTGATGTCGGCCGACGGACAGCGCATCGCCCGCGCCCACCACTTCGACGTGCTCGACTCCGCCATCGTCGTGAAGGGCGCTACATCCGCCCCCGCGCGCTGAACGTCACCGTGGCCGCCGTGTAGCCGTCGTCGTTGGCGCCGGCCGCCGGGAAGGTCACGCGCACCACGCGCCCGGCCCCGCCCTTCCACGCGGCCGGCTCCGCGGATCCGCCACTGGCCGTCGCGGTGAGATGCTCGGCCGCCGCCGCGTCGGGCGCGCCGATCGCGAACTCGTACGTCTCGCCCGCCAGCCCCTCCAGCGCCACCCGGTACCGCGCCTCGCCCTGCGGCTGGCCGCGCACCACGGGCACCATCCGCTCGCTCAGCACGCGCGGCGCGTGCGACCGCTCGCCGATCACGGCGGGCATCTCGGGCGGCGTGATGGTCCACCCGCCGCTGTAGGCCACGTGCAGCGTCGCCGATCCCGTGAGCGACGTGCTCACCGTGGCGTGGACGTCCCCCGGGGTCACCGTGCCCGACGCCCGCACCCGCGCGCCCACCGGCAGCCCCGGCGAGAAGGTCAGGTCCAGCGGAGCCCGGTCGGGCCCGCTCTTGTGCACGGCGAGCGAGACCTCGCCCGCCGACCGCCGCACGGTGAACGACAGCTCGTCCTGCCCCACGGGCACGCGGTCCACGGTCACCGAATCCCAGCTCGGCGGCAGGTGCGGCGCGACGGTCACCCGGTGGGCCGGCGCGTCCACCGCGATGCCCAGCAGCCCGCGGATGAGCGGCGTGAGGATCATGGACGTCGCGAAGAACTGCTGCGGCACCGCCGTGTCCAGCGGCTTGTACAGCCGCCCCGAGATCACCTCGGGGTTGTGCCCCAGCGACTGGTCGAACGTGGTGCGCGCTATGGCATCGAGCGCGAACCACCCGGCCGCCGGGTTGTGATAGTTGTACTCGGCCAGCGACACCCACCCGGTCACGAACGGCCACACGGCGCCATTATTGTAGTGCAATGGGTCGAACAGGGCGCTCTTCGCGCTGAGCGGGCGGGCGCCCCAGTCGGTCATGATGTCGCTGGACGCCAGCTTCGCCGCCATCTCGGCGCCGTGCGCCTGGTCGAATACGCTGAACCCCATGGCCGTGGCCGCCCACGCGGTGAG
>JAGWRI010000280.1 GCA_028876525.1 Gemmatimonadota bacterium
AGGGCGCGCGCGGCGCCGAGGCCGACCCGCAGCGACAGCACGTCGAGCGCGGAGACGTCGGTCGGGCGTTCGATGAGCGTGAGCCAGATGCCGCGTCCGGGCTCGGAATGCCAGCGGCGTCCCTGGCGCCCCCGCCCCGCCGTCTGCGTGTCGGCCAGGACGAGGGTTCCGGCGGCGGCGCGGTGGGCCGCGAGGTCGTGCGCCACGTCGAGCGTGGATGGAACGCTGCCGCGCAGCTCGACCGCGGGCACGCCGAGGAGCATGGCGAGCGATTCGGCCGAGTGGCCGTCGTAGCGGGTTTCGGCCGGCGAGTTCTGCAGCGCGGGGTTACCGGAGCGCGTCGGCATAGAGGCGTTCGTAGCGGGAGACGACGTCGTCCAGGGAGTAGCGGGCGCGCGCGTCGGAAGCGGCGGCGCGGCTCATCTTGTGCCACAGATCGCGGTCGCCCAGGATGCGCATGGCGGCGGCGGCCATCGCCTCGACGTCTCCGACCTCGCAGAGGGCGCCGGTGACACCGTCCTCGACCACCTCGGGGAGCCCGCCGGCGCGCGCGCCGATGACCGGAGTGCCCGAAGCCAGGGCCTCGAGCGCGCTCAACCCGAACGACTCGCGGTCGGTGGGAAGCAGGTAGAGATCGGCCGAGGCGAGCAGCGGCGCCACCGACTCGATCTTGCCGAGGAACATCACCTGGTCCTGCACGCCGAGGCGCGCCGCCTCGCGCTCGGCGACGATGCGGTCGGGCCCGTCGCCCACCATCACGAGGAGGCTGGGCAGCTCGGCGGTGACGCGCGCGAACACGCGCACGATGTCGGCCACGCGCTTCACCGGGCGGAAGTTCGAGATGTGCATCAGCACGGGCCGGCCGTCGCCGAACGCGCCCCGCGATCCCGGGTAGCGGGCGCGGTCGTACACGGCGGGGTCGACGAAGTTCGGAATCACCTCGATGCGGCTGCCGGTGTCGCCGAAGGCGCTGATCGTCTCCTGCTGGAGGAACCGCGACACCGCGGTGAGGCGGTCGGACTTCTCGATCGAGAACTTGGTGATGGCGTGGAAGCTGGGGTCCTGCCCCACGATGGTGATGTCGGTGCCGTGGAGCGTGGTGAGCACCTTGATGTCGGGGCGCGTGGGCTCGAGCATCTCCTTGGCGATCCACGCGCTGGTGGCGTGGGGGATCGCGTAGTGGCAGTGCAGCAGGTCGAGGCGGTGGGCGAGCACGACCTCGTGCATGCGCACGGACAGCGCGAGATCGTACGGCGGGTACTCGAACAGCGGATAGCGGCCGACGTCCACTTCGTGGAAGAACACGCGCGGGAGGAACGCCGGCAGCCGGAAGGGCTGCCGGTAGGTGATGAAGTGGATCTCGTGCCCGCGGTGGGCGAGCGCGATGCCCAGCTCGGTGGCCACGGCGCCCGAGCCGCCGTACGTGGGATAACAGGTGATGCCGATCTTCACCGCCTCATGCCTCCTCTCCCCCCTGCCACCATGCCTCGGCCCGGTCGCGCCAGTCGGGGCGCGAGGGGTCCAGCGGCGTTACGTCGCTCCCGGCCAGTTGATGGCGGAACCAGGTCCGCTGCCGCTTGGCGTACTGCCGCGTTTCGACGATCACCCGTTCCCGCGCGCGCGCCGGCGATTCCTCGCCCGCCGCCACGGCGCGGAGGGCGCCGTAGCCGCTGGCCTTCCACGCGGGCGCGGCGCCGGGGACCGTTTCCACGAGCGCGCGCACCTCGTCCAGCCAGCCCGCGGCGAGCATGGCATCCACGCGGGCTTCGATGCGTGCACCGAGGGCGGGCCCCGGATCCACGAGAAGATAACGCGCGCGCCACCGGGCGGGACGGGGATGGCGGCGGTGGAGGTCGCTGAGCCGATGCCCGGTGAGAAGGGCGACCTCGACGGCCCGGAGGAGCTGGGTGCGCCCGAGATGAGCCCGCTCGGGATCGAGCATGCGGCACCAGCGGCGCAGTTCGGACACGGAGAAGCCGCCGAAGAACTCGCCCAGGTCGCGGCGGCGGGCGTCGTCGAGGGGCGGGCCGTCGAACATCGTGCCGAACAGCGCGCGGAGGTAGAACCCGGTGCCGCCCACGATCAGCGGCGTGCGGCCGGCGTGCGCGATCTCGGCCAGCCACCGTTCCACGTCGGCTGCCCACGCGGCGGCGGAGTAGCGTGCCGTGGGGTCCAGCACGTCCACGCCGTAGTGCGGCACCCGCGCGCGGTCGGCCGCGGTGGGTTTGGCGGTCCCGATGTCGAAGCCGCGGTACACCTGCCGCGAATCGGCGCTCACGATGGCGGCGCGGTGGCGCTCGGCCAGCCAGACGGCGACGGCCGATTTGCCGGCCGCGGTGGGACCGCAGACGACGCGCAGGCTACTTCCGGCCAAAGCGGCGCTCGAGCTCGTCCCACGAGAGCTGCACCACGGTGGACCGCCCGTGCACGTCGTGCGCGGGGAGCGTGGTGCGCCGGAGGTCGGCGAACAGGGCGCGCATCTCGGCGGGCGACAGCTGGTCGCCGGCCTTGATCGCGGCCTTGCACGCCACCGTCGCGGCCAGCCGTTCGTGGCGCTTGGCCACCGCCGCGAAGCGGTCGCCGGTCATGGCGTCGAGCGTTTCGCGCAGGCAGCGCTCGGCGTCGAACCGCGGGTGCGGCATGGGAACGCTTCGCACGATGAGCGTGTGGCCGCCGAACCCCTCGATCTCGAAGCCGAGCTGCTCGAACATCTCGCGGTTCTCATCGAACGCCTCGGCCTCGGCGGGCCCGAGGTGCAGGGTGAGCGGAAAGAGGAGGCGCTGAGCGGGCGCCTCGCCGCGGGTGAGCGCGCCCATGAATTTCTCGTACAGGATGCGTTCGTGGGCCGAGTGCTGGTCGATGAGCACCACCCCGCCCTCCGCTTCGAACAGTAGGTACGTCCGGTTCACCTGCCACAGGAACGGGACGGGTTCGAGCCCGGCCGCGTCGACGGGGGGCGGGGCGGCGAGCCCGGGCGCCGGCGATTCGGGCCCTCCCGCGCCGGACGGCGCGAACAGACCCTCGCGGGGATGCGGCTCGGCGCGGAGCGCCTCGACGTCCACCGCCGGCGCCTCGTACCGTGGGGCGTCGGGGAACGGAAGCGGAGGCCGGCCAATGGCGGCGCCGGCGTCCAGCGTGCCGAGGGCGCGGCGGACGGCCTCCTCGACCACGCGCTCCAGGGCCCACCGGTCGCGGAAGCGGACCTCGGCCTTGGCGGGGTGGACGTTCACGTCCACGGCGTCGCCGGCGACCTCGACGTCGAGGAAGAGCGTGGGGCGGACGCCCGCCGGAATGGTGGACCGGTACGCCGCCTCGGCGGCGCGCACGATGCCGAAGTCGCGCACGGCTCGGCCATTCACGGACACATATATGCGCCGCACGGCGGTGCCGACGTCGGCGGGGCGTTCGACGAGGCCCGAGACGCGGGTCGGGCCGCGAACGTCGTCCACGGCGAGGAACCGCTCGGCGTACGCGCCGCCCCACAGCGCGGCGAGGCGCGCCCGGAGCGACGACGCGGCGGGCAGCGTGAGCGCGGGCTTGCCGTCGTGCGCGAGGCTCAACCGCACGTCGCGGCGGGTGAGCGCCACGCTCGTCACCACCTCCAGGATCGCGCGCCACTCGGAGCGAGCGCCGCGCATGAACTTGTACCGGGCGGGCGCGTTGTAGAACAGGCGGGCCACGGTCACCGTGGTGCCGCGCCAACGGGCGGCGTCACGGGTGTCGTCCACCGCGCCGCCGGCGGCGCGCACGCGCGTGCCCGCGCCGTCCGCCGGCGCCGTCTCGATCTCGAGCTGCGACACCGAGCAGATCGCGGGAAGCGCCTCGCCGCGGAACCCGAAGCTGGCGACGCCCACGAGGTCGGCGGCGGCGCGGATCTTCGAGGTGGCGTGCCGCGACAGCGCGAGCACGGCGTCCTCGCGCTCCATGCCGGTGCCATCGTCGCTCACCCGGATGCGCTGGCGCCCCCCGTCCTCGACCTCGATGTCGATGGAGCGGGCGCCGGCGTCGAGCGCGTTCTCGACCAGCTCCTTGACCACGGAGGCCGGCCGCTCGACCACCTCGCCGGCCGCGATCTGGTCGGCGACGGCGCTGGGCAGGACGGCGATGCGCGGCGCCGCGGGCGCCGGAGGGCTGTGTGAGACCGACATCGCGTGGAAGCTACCGGGCCATCGTCGCGAAGGTCAATCGAGCGGCGGGGGAAGCGGCGCGTCGAGTGCCACGAGCTGCTGCGCGGGAATCCACCCCTGGCGGCCGCCGTCGAGCGCGACACGCGTCCAGGCCCCGTCCTGCGACAGCACCCGCACGATTTCCCCGGTTTCGACGGCCGCGCCCGTGCCGGCCCCGTACCCCGGGTCGGGGGCCAGCGCCGCGTCGGCGCGGACGACCGCCAGCGCGCGCCCGCTCAGCGGCCCGCTCTCGGCAACGGCGGCCAGGGCGCCGGCCACGGC